>CABQSN010000142.1:0-4538 GCA_902466845.1 uncultured Haemophilus sp. | reverse complement strand
TGCTAAAGAGGGGGACTCAATTAATTAATGATGTTTATGGCTTTTAATATCGGCGACTTTATGTGCACGATAAATGGCATTAATTGCATGAACTAAAGCAAGTGCGGAAGATTCAACGATGTCTGTTGCTAAACCAACACCATGGAATTTACGCCCTTCGTGTTCAACGACAATATCCACTTGCCCTAATGCTTCTGCCCCCTCGCCTTTAGCGGTTAAGTTATAGTGAGACATTTTGATTTCTAAGCCCGTTAAATTTAAGACTGCGTTATAAACCGCATCCACTGGGCCATTACCACCGATAGAAGAGGTGCTTAATTTTTTACCATCCAATTCCACTTGAACAAACGCAGTTGCTGGATATTCTTTAGTGGAATGTGCAGAAAGTTTATCTAACACTAAACGATCCTCATCCCCTTGTTGCATATCGATAAAGGCTAAAGCTTCTAAGTCATAATCGAATACTTGGCCTTTTTTGTCTGCCAATTTTAAGAAGGCTTCATACAATTTGTCTAAATCGTAATCTTGTTCGGTGTAGCCCATATCTGCCATGTGGCCTTTTACTGCTGCGCGACCAGAACGAGCGGTTAAGTTTAATTTCTCTTTCTTCAAGCCGATAGTTTCTGGTGACATGATTTCGTAGGTATTTTGGTTTTTTAACATACCATCTTGGTGAATACCGGATGAATGTGCGAAAGCATTTGAACCTACAATCGCTTTATTCGGTTGGATTGGCATATTACAAAGTTGGCTCACCATTTGGCTGACACGATGAATTTCTTGTGTGTTGATACGTGTATCCACGCCCATAAATTCTTGACGAACTTTCATTGCCATCACCACTTCTTCAAGTGAGGTATTACCCGCACGTTCACCAATGCCGTTGATAGTACATTCAATTTGACGTGCACCATTTTGTACAGCGGTTAAGGAGTTAGCCGTTGCCATACCCAAGTCATTGTGACAATGTACGGAAATCACAGCTTTATCGATATTTGGTACGCGGTTACGTACTTCAGCAATAATATTGCCGAATTGATTAGGTAAGCAGAAACCAACAGTGTCAGGAATATTTACAGTTGTTGCACCTGCATTAATTGCCGCTTCAACAATACGACAAATATTGTCGATACCTGTACGGCCTGCATCTTCGCAAGAAAATTCTACATCGTCAGTATAATTACGTGCATGTTTTACTGCGGCTACAGCCATTTCAACCACATCGTCAAAGGTACGTTTTAATTTGGCTTCAACGTGTAATGCTGAAACTGCAATAAATGTATGGATACGAAACGCTTCTGCCACTTTTAAGGCTTCAGCTGCAGCATCAATATCTTTAATTACTGCACGGGAAAGTGCCGCAACACGACTATTTTTGATATGGCGTGCAATGGTTTGAACAGATTCAAAATCGCCTTGAGAAGAAACCGGAAAACCGACTTCCATCACATCCACGCCTAGACGTTCAAGCGCTAAAGCAATCTGTAATTTCTCTTTAACGGTTAAGCTTGCTTTTAACGCTTGTTCGCCATCACGCAAGGTGGTATCAAAAATAATAACGCGATCTGTCATAGTATTTTCCTTCTTTTATCACTCAAAGTGCGGTCATTTTTACCGTGATTTTAAAACGAAAAAACCCGCAATCTTAAAAGTGCGGGTTGATAATAGATTTTTTACATAAAGGTGTTTTTTATCCACAACTTAGCCGCACAAAGAATGTGAGAGCAGGAGGTTGAGAGATAAAGAAACAGCTTGGTACATAAAAAGATAATCCTGTAAAAATTCTGTAAAACGCTGTCCATATTACGGATAAAAATTTTGCTGTCAAATCATTTATCAGTGATTTATATCTAAAATGAATATCTCAACACAATCTTAAAAGTTTATTTATCTGAATATAAACCATTATTCAAAATTAATCTCTAAAAATGGCTTTTAAGAAGCTATTTTTGTCCTGTTTTATTCCTTGTTTCTGGTATGCCGATTTTTTCTAAAATTTTTTCTCTTTTTGCGATCTGAATCGCAGAATTAAGACAAACTTTTCATTTTTTGAGACAAATCTCGCCATAATTTTCTTTTTAAAGGAGAGAATTATGAGCGATTTTACGTCGATTTTGTTGCGATTAGCTCAAGTGCCCAAATTGGGCAGTGTGCGGATTCAACAAATTTTAGCCCATGTAAATATAGAAGACTTGTTAAATTATGATGAAGTAGCATTCCAACAAATGGGTTGGGATGCTTTGCAGATTCGTCGTTGGTTTCAGCCGGAAATGAAATTTATTGAGCCCGCTTTGAACTGGGCTGAAAAAGAAGGTCATCATTTAATCCACTGTTTTTTAGATGAGTATCCTTTTTTACTCAAACAAATTAGTAGTTTTCCGCCTTTATTATTTGTGAAAGGCAATTTGACCGCACTTTCTGCTCAACAAATCGCCATGGTTGGGAGCCGTTATTGTTCGGCTTATGGTGAATATTGGGCAAAATATTTTGCGACAGAGCTTTCTCTCGCAGGATTGACGGTGACGAGTGGGTTGGCTGTAGGTATCGATGGATTTAGCCATCAGGCGGTGGTGGATATTCAAGGGCAGACCATTGCCGTATTGGGCAGTGGATTAGATCACCTTTACCCCGCTAAACATCGCCGATTAGCCGAGCAAATTATCGAAAATAACGGGGCATTAGTTTCTGAATTTATCCCTACGCAAGCACCGATTGCTGAAAATTTTCCTCGCCGTAATCGCATTATCAGCGGGCTTTCATTAGGAACATTAGTCATTGAAGCCACAGAGAAAAGCGGTTCATTGATTACGGCGCGTTATGCCTTAGAACAAAATCGCGATATTTTTGCGTTGCCAGGGAATATTCAAAGTGAATACAGTCAAGGCTGCCATAAACTGATTAAGCAAGGGGCGATGTTGGTGGAAAATGTTAAAGATATTTTAGATAGCCTCAATCACAGCGTTGCTTTTCATCCGCCATTACATACGCCAATCAATCAACCACTTACTGCCAAAATACTTACGGTGGAGCCGAGTCATCCTGAACTTTATCAACATATCAGTTATACACCGATAAGTCTTGATGATTTATCGGTTGCATTGAATTTGCCGGTGGATTTGCTTTTAGTGCAGTTATTAGATTTGGAGTTACAAGACTTAATCATCAATGAGAATGGACTCTATAAGCGGATAGCGTAAACGGGGTAGAGTAAGGAGGCTATCCTGTGCTAAGATACGGTTCAGTTTTAGAAAGGAGAACCTATGTTAGCCATTATTTCCCCGGCAAAAACCTTAGATTTTGAAAGTGCGGTCAGAAATCTGCCTGTTTCTCAACCGCACTTGATGGATTATAGTGAGCAACTGATTGAAATCTGTCGTCAATTATCTCCCCAAGATCTTTCTTCCTTAATGTCGATCAGCGACAAGCTTGCGGGCTTAAATGCCGCTCGTTTTGCTGAATGGACAAAATTTCACAACGAAAAAAATTCACGTGCAGCCATTTGGGCATTCAAAGGTGATGTTTACACTGGTTTGGATGCCGATAGTTTATCTGATGAAGATGTACAATTCGCGCAACGTCATTTACGTATGCTTTCTGGCCTATATGGCTTACTTAAACCCCTTGATTTAATGCAACCTTACCGTTTGGAAATGGGCACAAAGCTAGTGAATTCCAAAGGTAAAGATCTTTATGCTTTTTGGGGAAATATCATCACGCAATCCGTGCAACAAGCGCTTGATGAGCAAGGCGATCGTATTTTGATCAATTTAGCTTCTGATGAATACTATAAATCAGTGAAAGAAAGCCAATTAGATGCACAAATTGTTAAGCCTATTTTCTTAGATAATAAGAATGGTAAATACAAAGTGGTCAGCTTTTATGCGAAAAAAGCCCGTGGTTTAATGTGTCGTTTTATCATTCAAAATCGTTTGGAACGTGTTGAACAACTGAAAGAGTTTGACCTTGGTGGTTATTGGTTTGATGCGACATCCTCAACTGAAAAAGAATTTGTATTTAAGCGAGATATCAATGAATAAAATCCTGGTTATATTGACCGCACTTTTACTCTCAGGTTGTGCGGCAAAAGTGAGTCAGCTTCAAACTCCTGAAAAAATTGAGTACAACGGCAAAACTTATAAACTTACAGCAAGCCAAGATTTGGATACGATTGCACGTTATGTTTATCTTGCAGAGCCTGATACATTAGAAAATTGGCAATCTCAAATTGAAGTATTGCTTGATCGTGATTTATCTCGTTCTATTGAGCAACGAGTGGCATTGCGTGAAAAAGTATATCGTAATTTACGTGTCCAAGATTTCAAAATTCGAGCAAATTCGAATAAAAGGAAAAAACCTGCAACAGAGTTAAACGGTTATGTTATTTATGCACCAACAGAACAGAATCCATCTTGGCAGGTAGATATTGCAAAAGGGAAAAATATTCCTTCTTGTGGTTTTGTACAATATCAATATTCCCAAAAAGTAGAACAAGGTAAAAAATTTCAACGCTTAAGTAAGGTAAAAATAGTAAAAAATTT
>CABQSN010000141.1:0-4542 GCA_902466845.1 uncultured Haemophilus sp. | reverse complement strand
ATTCCGTAAGAAGAGTATTTATTAGCATAATTGATAGCATGCTGAATGAAGTTTTCAACAGGTTGTATTTCACTTTCAGCAATTAAAGCAAAATCATTGTTTTGTAGCAGTTCATTTTCAGCAATCGCTTTCCAGCATTGAATATGAGATAGCGTGTGGGCGATTTCTTTGTCATTGGGAGTGCGCTCAAGTAGTTCTTCTGCTCTTTTTAAATTAAATAAGGCTGAAGAATTACCGAGTAAACTAACCTGTTCTTTAGTTACTGCAGAAATAGGAACAACATGAGAGTCAGAGGCGCATTGTAAAAAATGACTCAGTCTCTCTATTTTTTCAGATGCATAAATCACATAACAGGTTAGTTTTTCCATCGTTTTGATTACCCTTTATTTTTCGCGGTAGTCACTTTCAACGCGATATACCCCACAATCGCAGAAACAGTAGAGCCTAATAAGATCCCCAATCGAGAAAGGGCGTTAATGCTTTCACCGGCATCAGCATTGAAGGCCAGGCTTGCTAAGAACATTGACATGGTGAAACCGATACCACATAAAATCGCTACGGCAAAAATTTGTTTGAAGTTGATGCCTTGCGGAAGTTTTGCTATGCCTAGTTTTACGGAAAGGTAGCTGAAACCAAATACGCCGAGTGGTTTTCCAATAATTAAGCCTAAAGAAATCGCAAATAATAATGGTGATGAAAGCATGCTTGAGTCGATACCATCAAAACTTACCCCCGCATTGGCAAATGCGAATAATGGCAGAATAACAAAGGATGACCAAGGCGCAAGAATATGTTCAAAGTCATGTAACGGCGTTTCGCCATTTTTGCCTTTCAATGGAATACAAAACCCGATGATAACGCCTGCAAGAGTAGCATGTACGCCCGATTTTAATACAGAAGCCCACAAGATTGTTCCCACCACCATATAGGCACAAAGTGCGGTCACTTTAAAGCGATTTAATGCGATAAGTACAGCAATTGCAATGGCAGCAAAGACAAGAGCTTGCACGCTTAATCCATGGGAGAAGAAGAGTGCAATCACGACAATTGCACCTAAGTCATCAATGATGGCTAAAGCAAGTAAAAAGATTTTTAGTGGGAGTGGCACTTGTTTACTTAATAACGCCATGATACCCAGTGCAAAGGCAATGTCTGTCGCCATTGGGATTGCCCAGCCATCGGATAACGTGGAATCTTGTTGTGCAATAAAAATATAAACCAAGGCAGGAATAACCATTCCGCCAACGGCAGCAATAGCAGGGAAAACCGCTTGTTGATAGCTTGAAAGGGAACCCTCAAATAATTCTCTTTTGACTTCCATTCCCACTAAAACAAAGAATACCGCCATAAAACCATCGTTGATCCAGTGAATTAAGGTTTTATCGATAGAAAAAGTCCCTACTTGAATGCTGACTGGTAAGTTTAAAAAGTCGTTATAGTTTTGATTGAGCGGTGAATTGGCTAATAGTATTGCGATTACCGCTGAAAAAAGTAATAAAATTCCGCCAGCTGATTCCAATTTGAAAAAACGCTGAATTTGTTGAATCAAACTCAGTTTATTCATTCATTCTCTCCTAAAAAAGTAATAATAAAGGCTGGATACTATCACAAATTTACTGATTTTTGGAAAATAGGCTATGGATAATGTGTGATTTAATTGGGATGTGATAGAGTTCGTGATCTATTTCACAGAATTTATTTTCATTTTTGGAATAAAAAACAATTTAATAGTAAAATCCTTAAAATTTATTTATTCGAGAATACTTATGTTTTCAAAAAAAGACATCATCGTGTTAGGTATGATGATTTTTGCTTTATTTTTAGGTGCAGGAAATATTATTTTTCCTCCGATGGAAGGTTACACCGCAGGTAACCATTGGGCAACCGCTTCGCTAGGATTTGTGATAACAGGCGTACTCATGCCATTTATTACATTGGTTGTTGTGTCAGTATTAGGACGTGGTGAAGAACTGACTAAGAACTTACCCAAGTGGGCAGGTGTAGCTTTTTTAACCATTCTTTATTTAGTCATCGGTTCAACCTTTGCAATGCCTCGAATTACCAATGTCGCTTATGAAATGGCATGGTTACCATTGGGGCTCGTTGAAGATAGTGCGACGACACGTCTTATTTTCTCTGTGATCTTTAATATTATCGCCATGGGATTCATGATTCGCCCAAGTACCATTATTTCAACGGTGGGTGAAGTGATGACGCCAGCATTGTTGGTATTATTACTCGTTGTTGGGATCACAGTTTTTGTTTCACCTCTTTCTGACATTGTTGCCCCATCGCAGGCGTATGCCGAGAATTCAGCATTAACTACAGGATTAATTAGTGGTTATCAAACGATGGATGTGCTGGCTGCGATTGCCTTTGGTGGTATTGTTGCACGGGCGTTGTCTGCCAAAAATGTGACTAATCCACAAAAGATTGTTCAATATACGATTTCAGCGGGTTTTGTCTCTGTCATTTTATTAGCTTGTCTATATTTTGCCTTATTCTATTTAGGGGCGACTTCTGATGCTGTGGCACAAGGTGCAACAAATGGTGGACAAATTTTCTCTCGTTATGTGAATAGTTTATTCGGCACGGCGGGAACCTGGATTATGGCGGGTATTATTACTTTAGCAAGCTTAACCACATTAGTGGGCGTAACCAGTGCGTGTGGTGATTATTTCTCCAAGTTTTCGACACGTTTTTCTTATCCATTTTGGATTGTCTTCTTCACCGCCATGACGACAATTATTTCACAATATGGCTTAACAAAATTACTCCGAGTGACAATTCCAGCCTTGTTGTTGATTTACCCAATGGCGATCATGTTAGTGGTTTTACAGCTTGTGCGTAATAAACTGCCTTCTATTCGATTGAGCTATTACACCACTATTTTTGTGACAGTTTGTTTTAGTTTAATTGATAGCTTGAAAAACTTGGATATGTTACCGGAAGGCTTACATCAAATCATGACTCATTTCCCGCTCTATTCACAAGGGCTCGCATGGCTTGTACCTGCATTATGTACTTTAGTGCTTTCCATGATATTCGGGAAAACGATTTCAAAATAATAAAAATGCCGACAATGATTTGTCGGCATTTTTTATATCAAGTGCGGTCGTTTTTTCACGCATTTTTAGGCTGCAAGACGCTGTCTCACAATTTCAAATAAACACACACCTGTTGCAACGGAAACATTTAGGGATGAAACTGAGCCCGCCATCGGAATACTAATCAGCTGATCGCAGTGTTCACGAGTAAGACGACGCATACCTTCACCTTCGGCTCCCATCACTAAGGCAAGAGAACCTGTGAGTTTACTTTGGTAAATGGTTTCTGTTGCTTCGCCAGCTGTACCCACCACCCAAATATTATGATTTTGTTGTAGATCTCGCAAAGTACGCGCTAAATTGGTTACGCGAATTAATGGCACAGTCTCCGCAGCACCACAAGCCACTTTACGTGCGATAGAAGTGAGTTGAGCGGATTTATCTTTTGGCACAATAACAGCGCTCACACCAGCAGCATCTGCAGTACGTAAACAGGCACCAAGGTTGTGAGGATCTGTCACGCCATCAAGCACTAACAAAAGTGGATTTTGCTTACGAGTAAGAAGTTCATCCAGATCACGTTCATTCAGCTCTTTCGCTTCTTGCACTCGAGCAATCACGCCTTGATGGACTTCACCGTTGGATTTTTTATCTAATGTTTGACGGTTTACAAATTGCACCGCAATGCCTAAAGCATAGAGCTCATTGAGTAAGGGTTGTAGGCGTTTATCTTCACGGCCTTTCAGCACAAAAACTTCAATTAAACGTTCAGGGCTATTTGCTAAAATGCTGTTTACAGCATGGATACCATAGATATTTTCTGACATAGTGTTCTCTTATTTATTATTTCTTCCGTTTTCGAGTCGGTTTCTTCGAAACATCTTTATTTTTGACCGCACTTTTACGTTTTTTTGACGCTTTAGGTGGCAGTTCCTTAAAGACTTTTTTCGCTTTTTGTTTCGCTGTTTTTCCCACACGACGTGGTTTTCTGGCACTTTCGACTAAACTGAAATCGACCATTTTTTGTTCTAGATGAACGGCGACCACGCGAATTTTGACTTTATCGCCAAGGCGATAAATCATACCACTATTTTCACCGATTAAACGTTGTTTTGCCGCATCAAATTGATAGTAGTCGTTATCTAAAGTGGAAATATGGACTAAGCCGTCAATGAATAAATCATCTAAACGTACGAATAAGCCAAAGCCCGTTACAGATGAGATCACTCCACTAAATTCAGCACCCACGTGATCTTGCATATATTCACATTTCAGCCAATCTGCTACTTCGCGAGTGGCATCATCGGCACGGCGTTCTGTCATTGAGCAGTGATCACCTAATAAATCCATTTCATCAAAGGAATAGTGATAGCCGCCAGTATCTGTGGTTTTACGTTTAGCGCCTTTTTCTTTTGCTAATAAATACTTAATCCCACGATGTAGGGTTAAATCTGGATAACGACGAATCGGGGAAGTAAAGTGTGCATATTCTTCT
>CABQSN010000140.1:0-4575 GCA_902466845.1 uncultured Haemophilus sp. | reverse complement strand
AAATAACGTGATGAAAATCCAGCCGTCATCCTTTAAAACGCGATGCGCTTCACGCAATATTTGGTGAGGATCTTGCGCAAAATTTAAGGTGTTTGCTAATAAGCAGGCATCCATTTCTTTTTCAATAAAAGGCAAGGCTAATGGCGATGCTTGGAGTAAGCTATCACTTTCATTTAAAAGTGCGGTAGGAAAATGCGCTGTTTTTTCAGCTAATACAATTTGATGACGTAAAGGCAAGTCAAAGGCAATTTCGCCACTTAAGGCACCGACTTTCAGAATTTGATAGCCTAAAATTTTTGGTGTCCATTGGGCAAAATAATGTGTTAATACGTTACAATAGGCTTCACCTTGTGGTAACGCTTGCCAACTTTCAGGTGAAAGAAGAGGTTTGTGCCATTTGGCTTTCCAATTCAATGTTAATCCTATTTTCATAAGGTAATTTATGCTAGTTCCTATTCCTGCACTCAATGATAACTATATTTGGCTTTATAGACGAGAAAATTTCCCCGTAATTGTGATCGATATCCCAGAAATAACCCGTTTAATTCCGTATTTAGAATCCCATAAGTTAGACGTAGAAGCGGTGTTATTAACCCATAATCACGATGATCATGTGCAAGGTGTCGAGACGTTTAAGCAATATTATCCCAATGTGCCAGTTTTCGGTCCAACAGAATGTGCAAATAAAGGGGCAACCAATATCGTGGATAGTGGTGTGATTAATACGGCACATTATCATATTGAAGTTTTGCCAAGTGGTGGTCATACGGCAGGGCATGTCAGCTATTTGGTGGATGGGCATCTATTTTGCGGCGATGCGTTATTTTCTGCAGGCTGTGGTCGCGTATTTACGGGAAATTTTGCTCAAATGTTTGAATCTATGCAGCGTTTTAACCAATTACCGAATGAAACCGTGGTTTGCTCCGCTCATGAATATACGCTGGGTAATTTAGCTTTTGCGGAAACCGTATTGACGGATAAAAGTGCGGTTGAAAATCAACGTGTTTTAGTGGAACGTCATCGAGCAGAAGGTAAACCGAGTTTGCCGACAACAATTGAATTAGAGAAACAAATTAATCCGTTTTTACAAGCAAAAAATTTAGACGAATTTACACAATGGCGTTTAGCGAAAGATAAGTTTTAACTCATTTTAGTTATTTGTTTGAGTTTTTTCTCTTGAAATTTGCTCAATTCTCAACAATTCATTAAAATAGCGAAACTTTTACTTTCTACTTAAGCCGCCTATTCATAAAAGTGCGGTTGTTTTTATTAGGTTTTTATGACCCTTCTTGTTCTAGGCATTAATCATAAAACAGCTTCTGTTGCTGTTCGTGAGAAAGTCGCTTTTTCTGAAGAAAAGCGGCAGCTTGCCTTACAACAAATTCACCAACAAGATTTAGCAGAAAGTGCGGTTATTCTTTCTACCTGTAACCGTACAGAGATTTATCTTCACCATCGTCAAATTTCACCCCAAGAGTGTAAGCAATGGCAAACGAACTGTACAAATTGGTTTGCTAATATTCATCAGCTTTCTGTCGATGAATTAAATAAGAGTATTTACACCCATCAAAATCAACAAGCGGCGAATCATTTAATGCGCGTGGCCTGTGGTTTGGATTCATTAATTTTGGGTGAGCCGCAAATTTTAGGACAGGTGAAACAAGCTTTCCAAATCAGTGAAGATTATTATCAAGCGGCGAATATTCCGCTTTCAAGTACGCTTTCTCGCTTGTTCCAAAAAACCTTTGCAACAGCAAAACGAGTGCGTACTGAAACCAATATTGGTGAAAGTGCCGTATCGGTGGCTTATGCGGCTTGTAGCTTGGCACGTCAAATTTTTGAATCTTTACGTGAACTACAAATTTTACTTGTTGGGGCAGGAGAAACCATTGAATTGGTGAGCCGTCATTTATTACGCCACGGGGTAAAAAAATTGATGATTGCTAACCGCACTTTATCTCGTGCTGAGCAGTTGGTGGAAAAATTAGCGTCTAATACACCGATTGATGTGTATTCGCTTGATGAATTGCAAACACCACTAAATCAAGCTGATATTGTTATCAGCTCAACAGGCAGTCCAAATGTTTTAATCACCAAAGCGATGGCTGAAATTGCGGAGAAAGCACGCCAATTTAGACCAACTTTAATGGTTGATATCGCCGTGCCTCGTGATATTGATGAAAATGTCTCGGAATTAGAAAGTGTGTATCATTACACCGTGGATGATTTGCAAGATATTATCCAACGTAATCTTTCTCAACGTGAGCAAGCATCAGAGCAAGCACAAGATATCATTACACAAGAATGCACGGATTTCTTCGAGTGGTTGAAGGTTCATCAGTTCTCCAATTTGATTCGTCATTATCGTGATGAGGCGGAGAAGACTCGCCAAGAATTACTCGAAAAAGCCTTACACCAAATTCAACAAGGTGAGAATGCTGAAAAAATTCTGCAAGAATTGAGTTATAAATTAACAAATAAACTTATTCATGCACCAACCCAAACCATGCAAGCCATGATGCGATCAGGGAATGCAGAAGGGTTGCATGCCTTTTCAAATGCGTTGCATTTAACCCATCCTTTAAATGAAAAAAACGATTAGATTTTTGACCGCACTTTTAGGTGGCTCATCGCTACTGATGAGTGTATCAGCCCTAGCTGAATATCGAACCTTTAATGATGGCAATATTACTTACGGGATTTTCCAAGCTAAACCTGAAGAAGTGCAGCTACATTGGAAAGATGCTGAAGGTAACGATTATCAAAGTTTAACGCGTCTCAAAAATGCCTTAGAAGATAGCTATAACGTGAAAATGGTCATGAATGCGGGCATTTATAGCATGAATAATGTGCCTGCAGGGTTATGGATTGAGCAAGGAAAAGAACTCAATGCGTTAAATACAAAATCAGGCAAAGGTAACTTTCATGTACAACCCAATGGTGTGTTTGCCATTGCAAAAAATAAGCCCTACATTTTAACCACCGCCGCTTATCAGAAAAGTAAACTCAAACCGGATTTTGCCCTGCAATCAGGCCCGATGTTGATTATTCATGGAAAAATGAATCCGCAATTTCGAGCAAGCCTAGAAAGCTATCATAAGCGTAATGCAGTGTGTTTGACGAAGCAGAACGAATTACTATTTTTGATGACGATAAAAGGTGAGCCTAATCTTTATACCTTGAGTCAAGGTTTGCTTAAAATTGGTTGTCAGGATGCCTTATATCTTGATGGAACCATTTCTAATTGGTACATTCCAGGGCAATTTAGCTCTTTGCATTGGAAGCATTTTGTGGGAATGATCTCCGTTCTTGATGTGAACAAAAAATAGCAAAAGCGTTTTATTTATAATCAACTAAATCAAAAAATCCGTTTTTTGCAAAAAAATGATTGACGAGAATAGGTCAAATCAGGATAATACGCCCCGCAAAGCCGATAAGGTAAAGCAAATGATGGCTACATAGCTCAGTTGGTTAGAGCACAACACTCATAATGTTGGGGTCGCAAGTTCGAATCTCGCTGTAGCCACCAAATTTGCGGGACTGGCGAAATTGGTAGACGCACCAGATTTAGGTTCTGGCGCCGAGAGGTGTGTGGGTTCAAGTCCCTCGTCCCGCACCATTTATCAGCTTGCAGTCAAATAGTAGTTGGGGTATCGCCAAGCGGTAAGGCACCGGGTTTTGATCTCGGCATCCCTAGGTTCGAATCCTAGTACCCCAGCCATCTTATTTCTCTATTTATTTTATATAAAAATGCGATTAAATTTAACTGCACTTAGTCCTATCTGTCAGTTGTTATTTGCTACAAATTTTAATGTCTTTATATAAAAGAAAAGCCACCTTGCGGTGACCTTTCTTTCATATTGATTATTTTAATTCTACTAAAGTTAAATTACATTGAGCTGTTGATGCTGAAGGTAATGCCTCATAATCTTTACCCGCTTGGGGGGTGAATACAAGTTTTTTGCCTAGGCAATGTTCAGGTCCTACGAACTTACCATTGACTATATAATTAATATTATGGGGTGTAATAATTTCACTTTGTAGAGTGATTTCTGCATCTGATGGGATTATAAATTCCTTAAAAAAAGTGCCAGAACCTATTTCATTGAATTGGCTAGGATTCATACTTGCACTAGAGCTTGGCATGCCAATAGATTCATTCCCTTTAAGATAGAGTAATGAGCTGAAGGATTGCCCAAGGCTTCCTCCAACATTCACTTTTTCTATTTTTCCATCTTGTTTTACTTCCATCTCAGTGTAACGGCCATTTTGTCCGTATAGACGGATACGTGCATCAGTTTGTGGATTATAAGCTTTTCCTGCATTTGACAGCTCAGTGTTTACACAACCCGAGAGTAGTAACGCTGCTGTACTGATAAGCATCAATTTTTTCATAATTTTTCCTTTTGTTAATGGTAGAAAATGCTAATTAATGTTCCCTTGTCTTAAAGAAGGTCACATCAGGATAACGTTCTTGTACAAGATTTAAATTAACCATCGTTGGTGCAATGTAAGTAAGATTATCGCCACCATCTAATGCGAGATTTTGCTCATTTTTGCGTTTGAACTCTTCAA
>CABQSN010000139.1:0-4594 GCA_902466845.1 uncultured Haemophilus sp. | reverse complement strand
GGATAATACACTATTTGGTGATACATCGCGTCATACTAGTGAAAGATATAGTTCTGGTGAATTATCTAGTTATGATAACCATCCAGGAGATATTGGTACTGAAGTTTATATGAATGATATGCAAAATAGTTTAACAGACCATCAACAATATAGATTAGATAAAGTCAATGATGCACTAAATAAAATTGATAATGATGAATTTGGATATTGCGAAAGATGTCATAACAAAATAGAATCAGAAAGACTCGATATCTTGCCAGAAACAAAACTTTGTGCCCACTGCGCACAAGAAACTGAAACATATTCAAAATATGATAATACAGAGCATTATGATTCTAATAACATAAATAGGGATCCTCATTTTTACTCAGAATATGTTACAGATTTAACTGACTTGAACAAAAATGGTTCATCATCAAATCAAAATGGCCCTAGAGATAAAGATGATTTATTTTATAGCAATTAATATGTGAATAGTTTTTAAAACTTATACTTTTAAATAAACGGTAAAAAATCTCAAGTTTAAATAGCTTGGGATTTTTTCATTTTTCTCTAAAAATTTTTCAAAAAAATAGAAGGTGAAAATCTTATGGCTATTAAAATTGGTATCAACGGTTTCGGCCGTATCGGTCGTATCGTATTCCGTGCAGCACAACATCGCGATGACATCGAAGTTGTAGGTATCAACGACTTAATCGACGTTGAATACATGGCTTACATGTTGAAATACGATTCAACTCACGGTCGTTTTGACGGTACTGTTGAAGTTAAAGACGGTAACTTAGTAGTAAACGGTAAAACTATCCGTGTTACTTCTGAACGTGATCCTGCAAACCTTAACTGGGGTGCGATCGGCGTTGATGTTGCAGTTGAAGCAACAGGTTTATTCTTAACTGATGAAACAGCACGCAAACACATCACTGCTGGTGCGAAAAAAGTCGTATTAACAGGTCCTTCTAAAGATAGCACACCAATGTTCGTACGTGGTGTAAACTTCGGTGCATACGCTGGTCAAGACATCGTGTCTAACGCTTCTTGTACTACAAACTGTTTAGCACCTTTAGCACGTGTTGTTCACGAAACTTTCGGTATCAAAGATGGTTTAATGACTACAGTTCACGCAACCACTGCAACTCAAAAAACTGTTGATGGTCCATCAGCTAAAGACTGGCGCGGTGGTCGTGGTGCATCACAAAACATCATCCCTTCATCTACCGGTGCAGCGAAAGCTGTGGGTAAAGTATTACCAGCATTAAACGGTAAATTAACTGGTATGGCGTTCCGTGTTCCTACTCCAAACGTTTCTGTAGTTGACTTAACTGTAAACTTAGAAAAACCAGCAACTTACGAACAAATCAAACAAGCAATTAAAGATGCAGCTGAAGGTAAAACTTTCAACGGCGAATTAAAAGGCGTTTTAGGTTACACTGAAGATGCTGTAGTTTCTACAGACTTCAACGGTTGTGCTTTAACTTCTGTATTTGATGCTGATGCGGGTATCGCATTAACTGATTCTTTCGTTAAATTAGTATCTTGGTACGATAACGAAACTGGTTACTCAAACAAAGTATTAGACTTAGTTGCGCACGTTTACAACTACAAAGGCTAATCAAAATACCTAAAAAATTAACCGCTCTTTTAGAGCGGTTTTTTTATTTCCAATCCATTTCACTTAATCAATATTTTTAAATTCTTTATTTCTCATCCGGAGATAAAAATAGAAAAATAAATATGTCTATTATTTATTCTATATTCACAAAATAACAACATTTCACTAGATTTTAAATTTATTTCGTTTATATTAGCGTACAGTTGTTCGCTCAAATAAGGCTTATATGAATTTAGAACGTCATTTCGTCAATCGAATTCGCCAACAGGCAAAAACTCGTCAAAATGCAACCGCACTTCGCCATAAAATTAATGGCTTGTGGAAAGATATTTCATGGAACGCATTCCAACAACAGCTTGATCAGCTTTCATTAGCTTTTCTTGCTTGCAATATTCAAGTACAAGATAAAATTGCGATTTTTGCGCACAATATGTCACGCTGGACAATCGCAGATATTGCAGCCCTTCAAGTCCGTGCCATCACCGTTCCAATTTATGCGACCAATACTGCACAACAGGCAGAATTTATTTTAAATCACGCCGATGTCAAAATTCTGTTTGTCGGTAACCAAGAACAATATGAGCAAGCGTTAGAAATTGCGCATCAGTGTCCACAATTACAAAAAATTGTGGCCATGAAAGAACAAATTCAACTGACAGAAACTACCCTTTCTTGCCATTGGGACGATTTAATTCAATTAGGTACAGCCGAATTTCAGGCTGAATTTGAAACTCGCTTAGCAAATAAAACGATGGATGATTTATTCACGATCATCTACACCTCTGGTACAACTGGTGAACCGAAAGGCGTAATGCTTGATTACAATAACTTGGCGCATCAACTTGAAGCCCATGATATTGCATTAGATGTTAATCAAGATGAGGTTTCACTTTCTTTTTTACCATTTAGCCATATTTTTGAGCGAGCTTGGGTTGCCTATGTGTTACATCGTGGAGCAATCCTTTGCTATCTCGAAGACACCAATCAAGTACGTGAAACATTGACAGAAGTACGCCCGACCTTTATGTGTGCGGTACCGCGTTTCTATGAAAAAATTTATTCTGCTGTGCTTGATAAAGTACAAAAAGCCCCTTTTATTCGTCAGATGATTTTCCATTGGGCGATTGCAGTGGGGCAAAAACGTTTTGATCTTCTCTCTCAAAATAGAAAAGCCCCCTTCTTCTTGCAAAAACGCTATGCACTTGCCGATAAACTGGTGCTGTCTAAACTGCGTTCATTGTTAGGCGGACGCATTAAAATGATGCCTTGCGGTGGCGCAAAATTAGAGCCAAGCATTGGGCTTTTCTTCCATAGCATTGGGATTAATATCAAACTCGGTTACGGCATGACAGAAACCACGGCTACCGTTTCTTGCTGGGATGACCATCATTTTAATCCGAATTCTATTGGTAAATTAATGCCAAATGCCGAAGTTAAAATTGGGGAAAATAACGAGATTCTGGTTCGTGGCGGTATGGTAATGAAGGGTTACTATAAAAAGCCTGAAGAAACTGCCCAAGCCTTCACCGAAGATGGTTTCTTGAAAACAGGAGATGCCGGTGAATTTGATGCTGAAGGTAATTTATTTATTACCGACCGTATTAAAGAGTTGATGAAAACGTCTAACGGCAAATACATTGCGCCACAATATATCGAAGGTAAAATCGGTAAAGATAAATTTATCGAACAAATTGCGATTATTGCCGATGCAAAAAAATATGTTTCAGCCCTAATCGTGCCTTGTTTTGATAGCGTAGAAGAATATGCGAAAAAACTGAATATTAAGTATCAAGATCGCATGGAATTACTCAAACACTCTGAAATTATCAAAATGTTTGAGCAACGTATTGAGAGCCTTCAAAAAGAACTGGCACACTTCGAGCAAGTGAAGAAATTTACGCTACTCTCTCAAGCATTTAGCGTTAAACTTGGTGAAATCACGCCTACGCTCAAATTACGCCGAAAAATAATTATGGAACGTTATCGTCATATTATTGACTCGATGTATTCCAACAACAAAGAAAATAAGGAAAATAAAGAATAAAAAAGGCGGTGAATTTTCACCGCACTTTTTATTTTCACTAAAGCCATTTATTCGACTTCTACTAGTACGCCAGCTTGACGAGGTTTTAATACGCCTACCTCACTTAGCTCAATACCGGCTTTTTTCGCAATCTCTAAGATTTCCGCTTCACTTTCAAGTTTAACCGCAATCAACAAGCCACCTGAAGTTTGAGGATCGCAAAGTACCGCCTTTTGATAATCGGTAAGAGGGCCAATTTTATGTCCATAGCTTTCAAAGTTACGGTTGGTTCCACCTGGTACACAACCTTCTGCAATGTAATCTGCTACACCATCTAATAATTTGATTTTATCAAAATGCACAACTGCATTAAGATTTGAGCCTTCACAGATTTCAGCTAAGTGTCCTAATAAACCAAAACCAGTGACATCCGTCATGGCGGTTACACCAGCAACTTCCGCAAATTGGCTACCAATCAGGTTCATTTGACACATGGCTGCCGTTGCTAAGCCTTGATGTTCTGGTTTTAACTTGCCTTTTTTCTCAGCAGTAGTCAGCACACCAATACCTAATGGTTTGGTTAAATAAAGCTTACAATTTGCTTCTGCTGAAGCATTACGTTTTACACGATCCGTTGCAATTACACCCGTTACGGCTAAACCAAAAATAGGTTCTGGTGCATCAATCGAGTGACCGCCAGCAAGGGAAATCCCCGCTTGATGACAAGCAAAACGGCCACCATCAACTATTTTCTGTGCCACTTCTGCCGGTAATTTATTAATCGGGAAACCTAAAATGGCAATCGCCATAATTGGTTTACCACCCATTGCGAAAATATCACTAATGGCATTGGTCGCCGCAATACGGCCAAAGTCAAAAGGATCGTCCACAATCGGCATGAAGAAATCCGTAGTACTGATAATTGCAGTCCCATTACCAAGATCATAAACCGCTGCGTCATC
>CABQSN010000138.1:0-4619 GCA_902466845.1 uncultured Haemophilus sp. | reverse complement strand
TTTTCTATGATTAACTTTATATTCTTGCAATAGTTCTCTTGAACGTTTTACTGCCCATTTAGGATCTCTAAATGCTTTCTTAGCCTTACGTTTAAAGTCATGTAATTTCATATTTCCACCCAATTCATAAACCATTAATCTAGTTCTTTATTCTATCAGAAAATGATAAGAAACGATAAAAAAAGTGCAGATCAAAAATGACTGCACTTTCCTTGTTCATCAACTTAAATTCTGTTGTTTATCGTTATGCATAATACATCTCAAACTCAACCGGATGTGGTGTCATATTTAAACGTTCTACTTCTTTACGTTTAATATTAATAAATGCTTCGATAAAGTCTTTCGTAAACACACCACCTTGCGTTAAGAATTCATAGTCTTTTTCTAATGAATTCAACGCTTCTTCTAATGAGCTTGCAACTGCAGGAATATCTTTTAATTCTTCTGGTGGAAGATCATAAAGATTTTTATCCATTGCATCGCCTGGATGAATTTTGTTCACTACGCCATCAAGACCTGCCATTAATAACGCCGCGAAAGCCAGATATGGGTTTGCCATTGGATCTGGGAAACGTGCTTCAATACGAATCGCTTTCGGACTAGTTACTGCCGGAATACGAATTGAGGCAGAACGATTGCTTGCAGAGTAAGCCAATAATACAGGTGCTTCAAAGCCAGGCACTAAACGTTTGTATGAGTTAGTACTTGGGTTGGTGAATGCATTTAATGCTTTAGCATGCTTAATGATACCGCCGATGTAATAAAGTGCGGTTTCAGAAAGACCTGCATATTTATCACCTTGGAAAATGTTTTTACCGTCTTTACTTAATGACATATTACAGTGCATGCCCGAACCATTATCACCTGTGATTGGTTTTGGCATAAAGCAAGCGGTTTTACCATGTTCTAACGCAACGTTTTGCACCACATATTTATAGATTTGTGTTTCATCCGCTTTTAAGGTTAAGCTATTGAATTTGGTTGCAATTTCGTTTTGACCTGCTGTTGCCACTTCATGGTGGTGAGCTTCGATGACTAAGCCCATTTCTTCTAAAATCAAACACATTTCAGAACGAATATCGTGTGCTGTATCAATTGGAGCAACCGCACAGTAACCGCCTTTTTTCAATGGACGATAGGCGTTGTTACCACCTTCGTATTTTTTGTTGGTGTTCCAAGCGGCTTCAATATCATCAATGGCGAAAGAAGCACGGTTCATTGATACATCAAAACGTACATCATCAAATAAGAAGAACTCTGGTTCTGGACCAAAGAATGCCTGATCTGCAACGCCTGTTGAACGCATATAGTTTTCTGCTCGAATAGCGATTGAACGCGGATCACGATCATAGCTTTGCATGGTTGTTGGCTCATAAACGCTACAACGAATTGAAAGTGTTGGGATCTGCGCAAATGGATCGACTACCGCAGTTTCAGCGATTGGCATTAAAAGCATATCGGCCTTGTTAATGGTTTTCCAACCTTCAACAGAAGAGCCATCGAACATTTTGCCATCTTCAAACATATCTTCATCGACAAGGCTAACTGGGATAGAAACACCGTGTTCTTTACCTTTAATGTCGGTGAAACGAAGTAGCGCGAACTTAATATCGTTCTCTTCAATCAGTTTGAATACGTTGGCAATTGCGTTTGCATTTGGCATAAGGAGTCCTCTATTTTGCTATGTATATAATCTTTATAAAAATTAAAAGAGCATTATAACGCAACCGCTTGCTTTTTTCATGGGATTTATTTTAAACACCGGCATAGCAGAGTAACGAAATATCGTGTATAATTTTTGCCCTTTCGAGATTCTCGTAGGGTGAGTTTGACTCACCAATTTAAACTACTTGGACTATTCGGTGGTATAAAAATTCCACCCTACAAAACTTAAACTTTAAGAACGTAATAAATGAAAAACGACATTGATATTAATAAATTGCGCAATATCGCAATTATCGCTCACGTTGACCATGGTAAAACCACCCTCGTTGACAAACTCCTTCAACAATCTGGTACATTTGAATCAACTCGTGGTGATGTTGATGAACGCGTAATGGACTCAAACGATCTTGAAAAAGAACGTGGTATTACCATTCTTGCAAAAAATACCGCAATTAACTGGAATGGTTATCGCATTAACATCGTAGATACCCCAGGACACGCCGACTTCGGTGGTGAAGTAGAACGTGTGCTTTCTATGGTGGATTCTGTACTTTTAGTGGTAGATGCCTTTGACGGCCCAATGCCACAAACACGTTTTGTGACACAAAAAGCCTTTGCTCATGGTTTAAAACCAATCGTAGTTATCAACAAAGTTGACCGCCCAGGCGCACGTCCTGATTGGGTGGTGGATCAAGTTTTCGATTTATTCGTTAACCTTGGTGCAACCGATGAGCAATTAGACTTCCCGATTATCTATGCTTCTGCATTAAATGGCGTCGCAGGTCTTGAACACGAAGAATTAGCGGAAGACATGACCCCATTATTTGAAGCGATTGTTCAACACGTTGAACCGCCAAAAGTGGAACTTGATGCACCATTCCAAATGCAAATCTCACAATTAGACTATAACAGCTATGTGGGTGTTATCGGTATCGGTCGTATCAAACGTGGTGCAATCAAACCAAATCAACCTGTAACGATCATTGATGGCGAAGGTAAAACTCGTCAAGGCCGTGTCGGTCAAGTATTAGGTCACCTTGGTTTACAACGTTATGAAGAAGATGTTGCTTATGCAGGCGATATCATCGCGATTACCGGTTTAGGTGAATTAAATATCTCGGATACTATTTGCGATATCAACGCCGTTGAAGCCTTACCTTCATTAACCGTTGATGAACCAACTGTAACCATGTTCTTCTGTGTAAACACTTCTCCGTTTGCAGGTCAAGAAGGTAAATATGTGACTTCTCGTCAAATTCTTGAACGTTTAAACAAAGAGTTAGTTCACAACGTGGCATTACGCGTAGAAGAAACACCAAACCCAGATGAATTCCGTGTTTCTGGTCGTGGTGAACTACACCTTTCTGTATTAATTGAAAATATGCGTCGTGAAGGTTATGAACTTGCGGTTTCTCGTCCTAAAGTAATTTACCGTGAAATCAACGGTAAAAAACAAGAGCCTTACGAGCAAGTGACCATCGACGTAGAAGAACAACACCAAGGTTCTGTCATGGAAGCATTAGGTATCCGTAAAGGTGAAGTTCGTGACATGATGCCGGATGGCAAAGGTCGTGTACGTTTAGAATACATCATCCCAAGCCGTGGCTTAATCGGTTTCCGTGGTGAATTCATGACGATGACGTCTGGTACCGGTTTACTTTACTCCAGTTTCGATCACTACGATGACATCAAACCAGGTGAAATCGGCCAACGTAAAAACGGTGTATTAATTTCTAACGCAACCGGTAAAGCATTAGCTTATGCGCTATTTGGTTTACAAGAGCGTGGTAAATTAATGATCGAAGCTAACGTAGAAGTTTACGAAGGTCAAATCATCGGTATTCACAGCCGTACAAATGACTTAACCGTAAACTGTTTACAAGGTAAAAAACTCACCAATATGCGTGCATCGGGTAAAGATGATGCCATCGTCTTAACCACACCAGTGAAATTCACACTTGAACAAGCCATCGAGTTTATCGATGATGACGAGTTAGTGGAAGTGACACCAGAGTCGATCCGTATCCGTAAAAAACTCTTAACGGAAAACGATCGTAAACGTGCAAACCGTACGACAACCAGTACGAGTACACACTAATTAAAAACGTGCGGAAATTTGACCGCACTTTTAAACAAAAGGCGAACATCATGTTCGCCTTTTTTATTTTATGATTAAACTAACCTAATCTTACTTTCTCGCCACCGAATTCATCGAGTAAGTTTTCTGTCAGTTTAGATAAAATGCCCGTCATTAATACAAAATCAGCATCAAAACGCTGTGCATAATCTTCTTTTAAAATATCCGCATTTTTCTCACGCACTGCATCGGCAAATTTTAAACGTTTGAGCGTGCAATCTTCATTAAACACAAAAGTCAGCGTATCTTCCCATTCTAATGCGAGCTTGCTCACCACTTTTTTGCCATCTTGTAAAAGTGCGAGAATCTCTTCATTTTCTAAAGGCTGTTTCTTACAACGGATCACACTGTCTTCTTGGCTTCCACGAAGTTCAGCCTCTTCTAACGCCACCAACCAATACGGGATTTTTTCCTGCACAATCCAATCCGTTAAAATAGTCGAAGGTTCATTCGCAAAAGCCAACGGTACAACGGGTAATGAACCAAGTGATTTACGTAATAATGCTAAGGCATCTTCTGCACGTTTACTGGATGCCGCATCGACATGAACAAGGTTGTTCTCCGTATCAATCCATACGGCAGTTTGCTGATTTTTAGTGAATGCACGTGGCAATAAATTCATCACCACATCATCTTTTAACGCTTGTTTTTCTGTTTTCTTCAATTTACGGTTTTCTTTTTGCTCAAGGCTTTCAATGCGTTCATCTAATTCACGTTTCACCACATTCGCCGGCAATATTTTCTCTTCTTTTTTCGCAACCAATAAAATGTGTTTACCCACGGAAAAATACAATAACTCGCTGTCTTTCAGCGGATT
>CABQSN010000137.1:0-4658 GCA_902466845.1 uncultured Haemophilus sp. | reverse complement strand
GTGCAAGTAAAATCATGGCAGATGGTATTGTCTTCATTATTGAAGGTGGCCACTACTATGTGATGGCATTAATTGTTGCGGCCTTTATCGTCTGTTTAACTGAGTTTACGTCAAACACAGCAAGTGCGGCTTTACTGGTTCCAATCTTTATTTCTATTGCAAATGCACTGAATATGCCACCACTTGGTTTTGCAATGATTATCGGTCTAGGGGCATCCTGTGCCTTTATGATGCCGGTTGGTACCCCACCGAATGCGATTGTGTACTCGACAGGTTTTGTGAAACAATCCGAAATGATCCGCGTGGGTAAATTTATTGATTTAACCTGTATGCTAATTATCGGGACAATTGCTTATCTCTTCTGGATGTAACCTTTAAAATCGAATAAGTGCGGTTAAAAACAAGATGATTTTTAACCGCACTTTTTTATTTTATTTACGCAAACGTTTGCCTGAAATAAAAATTAACGTATAATTCGCACAATTTTTTTACTTGGGGAAACCAAATGAATAACAACCTGCTTTATACGGTGGAAGACAAACCACCTTTCGGATTGAGTTTACTCCTTGCCGCACAACATTTACTTGCCGCACTAGGGGGAATTATTGCCGTACCATTGGTCATTGGTAACGTCTTAAAATTACCAACCGAAGATACTATTACGTTAGTTAATGCGGCGCTTTTAATTTCTGGAGTGGTAACCGTTATCCAATGTAAAGGCTTAGGGCCTATTGGTATTCGTTTACCAAGTGTGATGGGGACCAGTTTTACTTTCGTTGCTGCTGCACTTGCCATTGGTTTCAGTGAATATGGCATCGCCGGTATTTTAGGTTCTTCTCTCATTGGTTCCTTAGTGATGATTATCGGCAGTTTCTTCATGCCTTATATTCGAAAATTGTTCCCACCACTTGTGACAGGGACTGTTGTCATGATGATCGGCTTAAGCCTCATTCCTGTTGCCGTTGACTGGTTTGCTGGTGGTCAACGTGGTGATGCAAATTATGCGACGCCAGAAAATTTAATGATGGCGAGCTTTGTCTTAGTGATCGTGGTCGCTCTCGTGCAATGGGGTAAAGGTATTTTCTCTGCAGCCGCCATCGTTATTGGGATGATGACTGGTTATCTCGTTTGTTTAGCCTTGGGCTGGGTAAGCTTTGAAGGTGTAAAACAAGCACAAACTTTTGCGATTCCACAACCTCTACACTTTGGTTTAGCCTTCCCTATTTCAGGCATTATCGGTATGTCTATTGCCTATTTAGTGACGATCGTTGAATCAAGCGGTAACTTCCTAGCGCTAGGTAATGCAACCCAAACAGAAATCACCGGCAAACATTTGCGCGGTGGCGTTTTAGCCGATGGTTTAGGATCAGCCTTAGCCGCCATTATGTCCACCACACCATTCTCTTCATTCTCACAAAACATTGGTGTCATTTCTCTAACAGGCGTGGCAAGTCGTCACGTGGTTGCGCTAACCGGTGTACTTCTAGCGCTAGCGGGCTTATTCCCTGTATTCGGTGCATTAATTGTATCAATTCCATTACCAGTATTAGGCGGTGCAGGCTTAATGATGTTCGCGATGATTATCGCTGCGGGTATTCAAATGTTGGATAAAGTCGCACGTAGTAAACGCAATGGTTTAATCATCGCCATTTCCATTGGCTGTGGTTTAGCGGTAACGACTCGTTCAGAATTGCTTGATAAATTACCGCACTTTTTCAAAGAAGTGCTCGGTTCAGGCATTACCGTAGGCTCATTACTTGCCTTAATTCTTAACCTCGTGCTTCCAGAAGATAAAGTGGAAGAAACAAAAGAATAAAAATAGATAGCGAATAAGGGCAGATTAACACTGCCCTTTTCTTTTCCTGTAAAACATTTCTAAAACTGACCGCACTTTGCTAAAATCAAGCATCATTTTCCATTTATCAAGGAATAAAAATGGCAGATTTACCTTTTTTAGTTGAGCTCAACGAACAAAATCTTACTGAAACGTTGCAACGTTCTGTTGAAACACCACTTGTCATTAACTTTTATGCACCAAGCCATAAAGAATCAGCTGATTTTGCAACAGTCCTACAACGTGTTGCAGAACAACATCAAGGACAATTTATCCTCGGCTTAGTCAATTGTGAAACAGAGCAAATGATTGCTGCACAATTTCGTATTCAAGCGTTGCCTACAACTTATCTTTTTAAAGAGGCACAAGCATTAGATGCGTTCCCTGGTGCATTAGATGAAGCCAGCTTATTGCAACGTTTGAGTGCGATTTTGCCAAAAGAAGAAGATTTAAAATTCCAAAAAGCCTTGGATTTTTTACAAGTGGAAGATTACGACTCTGCCCTTCCATTACTGAAAGATGCCTGGGAGCTTTCAGATAAGAAAAACAGCGATGTGGCATTACTTTATGCGGAAACTTACATTGCCATGAAAAAAACAGAGCCTGCGGCAGATATTTTAGCGCAAATTCCGATTCAGGATCGAGATAGCCGTTGGCATGGATTACAGGCACAGATCGAGCTTTTAATTAAAGCAGCTGATACGCCAGAAATTCAGCAATTACAAGCGGATTATGCGAAAAATCCAACACCTGAAATTGCGTTAAAATTAGCAGTACAGCTACATCAGGCTAATCGAAACGAAGAAGCATTGGATTTATTATTTAGCATTCTTAAACAAGATCTTTCTGCAGAAAATGGTGAAGTGAAACAACAGTTTTTATCTATTTTATCAGCCATTGGCAATGCGGATCCTATCACCAATAAATATCGCCGATTGCTGTATTCATTGCTTTACTAATACGATCAACTATTTTTTTATGCATGAAGGCTTTATAATGAACGAATTCCAAAAGCCTCATGCTTTATTTTATAAACAAAGGATTCTTTATGTCAGACGTTAAACACAGCAAATTATTAATTTTAGGTTCAGGCCCTGCAGGTTATACCGCCGCTATTTATGCCGCTCGTGCAAACTTAAAACCTGTTTTAGTGACCGGTCTTCAACAAGGCGGGCAACTTACTACCACGGATGAAATTGAAAACTGGCCGGGTGATTTTGAAATGACAACTGGCCCAGGTTTAATGCAACGTATGTTGCAACACGCTGAAAAATTTGAAACAGAAATCGTGTTTGATCATATCAACAAAGTCGATTTATCTTCTCGCCCATTCAAACTTTATGGCGATATGCAAACCTTCACATGTGATGCATTAATCATCGCAACAGGGGCATCAGCACGTTATATCGGATTAGAATCTGAAACCGCTTATAAAGGCCGTGGCGTTTCAGCTTGCGCAACCTGTGATGGTTTCTTCTATCGCAATAAACCGGTTGCCGTTGTCGGTGGAGGAAATACTGCAGTTGAAGAAGCGCTTTACTTAGCGAATATTGCGTCTGAAGTACATTTAATTCACCGTCGCGATAGTTTCCGCGCAGAAAAAATCTTAATCGATCGCTTATACAAAAAAGTCGAAGAAGGCAAAATCGTGCTTCATACTGACCGCACTTTGAATGAAGTATTAGGCGATAACATGGGTGTAACAGGTGTACGTTTAGAAAACGTGAAAACCGGCGAAAAAGAAGACGTGAAATTAGACGGTTTATTTATTGCTATCGGTCATGCGCCAAATACTGAAATCTTCCAAGGCCAGCTTGAACTTAATAACGGTTATATCGTCGTTAAATCTGGTCTTGAAGGCAATGCAACAGCAACATCTGTGGAAGGTGTATTTGCTGCGGGTGATGTAATGGATCACAACTATCGCCAAGCCATTACTTCGGCAGGAACAGGCTGTATGGCTGCATTAGATGCTGAACGTTATTTAGATGCACAAGAATAAGTGCGCTAAATTCTCATGTAAGGTGCGTAAAACAAGGTTTCACGCACCTATTATTTTTCAAAGGTAGATTTTTTAATCCTCTAGCCAACCCATCCTATCCTAGGATAAACAAAAACAATGGATAAACTTCGCCAAAAATATTTACAAAAATGGCTTCGTGCGCAGCAACAACCTGTTAAAAAATTAATGCGCACCAATATTGCCCTTGCCACACTTTCTTCCTTAATTCTTGTGGCTCAAACCTATTTTCTTGCGACATTGCTCGACAAGCTGATTATGCAAAATGTCGATCGCGCTAAACTGGCTCCCTATTTTATTGCATTAATCATTACTTTTGCTTTGCGTGCGATCATTTTATGGCTACGCGAAAAAATTGGCTTTAAAGCAGGTCGATTACTGCGCAATCATATGCGCCAAAAGATCTTAGACAAAATCCATCAAGTTGGGCCGGCTACCATCAATAATAAACCAGCCGGTAGCTGGGCAAGTATCATGCTTGAACAAGTGGAAAATCTGCATAACTTCTATTCGCGTTTCTTACCACAACAAAGTTTGTCTGCCATTGTACCAATGGTGATTTTAATTGCCGTATTCCCGCTCAACTGGGCGGCTGGATTGATTTTGATGGTTACTGCACCGCTTGTACCAGTTTTTATGATTCTAGTAGGGATTGCAGCAGCAGATAGCAGCCAAAAAAATATGGCCACCCTTTCTCGCTTAAGTGCACAATTCTTGGATCGCTTACGCGGTTTAGAAACCTTGCGTCTTTTCAACCGCACTTCAGAACAAACTCAACATATTGAAAGCACAACGGAAGACTTC
>CABQSN010000136.1:0-4662 GCA_902466845.1 uncultured Haemophilus sp. | reverse complement strand
AAGCCCCTCTTTGAATTGAATAAGTTTATCTAAGATATCGGAAATTGCGTCATCATCAATGTGATTATCAACCAACATTTGTTCAATGTCATCAAGATCACTTTCTAAAAAATCAATCCACTGATTATTCTCATCGCTACGTTCATCTTTTTCTTCACCAATTAATGCATCAAAAACTGACCGCACTTTTTGTTGGTGTGCTTGTAGAATTTGATAGAAATCATCCCAGTTTTCAATTGGATAAGATTTTATCGTAGCCTGATTGTTCTCATCTAAATAAGTGTATTCTCGACAAGCAATCATTAATCTAAGACGATTTTCTTCATCTGTTGGAAGTAGTTGCGTTTGTTGATCATCAATGGCTTGTAGCACGTTTTCAGTGCGACGAAGGAAGATATAAGCTTCTCTTAATTCATGATATTGTTGAGGCGTAATTAAACCAAGATCTCGTATTTCAGGGAGAAGTTTAAGCAATTCATGTTGTTGGAGCTTAATCTCACGTCCACCTCGAATCAGTTGAAAAACTTGCACAATAAATTCGATTTCTCGAATCCCGCCTGCGCCTAGTTTAATATTGTCTTTTAAGCCACGACGACGTACTTCACGCTCAATTTTACCTTTCATTTCACGTAAAGCTTGAATCACACTAAAATCAATATAGCGTCTATATACAAAAGGACGAAGTAATTGTTGTAAGGTTTTTACATTGGGATCTTGCGCATCAGCGCCTAAAATACGCCCTTTGATCATGGCATAGCGTTCCCAGTCTCGCCCTTGATCTTGGTAATATTGCTCCATTGCAGAAAAACTTAAGGCAAGAGCCCCACTGTCGCCAAAAGGGCGAAGGCGCATATCCGTACGATAGACAAAACCATCTGGCGTAAATTGATCCAATGCATTAATCAGACGTTGTCCTAAACGGGTAAAAAATTTAGCATTGTCAATGGCTCGTCTTGCACCAACGGTTTCTCCCTGTGAAGGATAGGTAAAAATTAAATCAATATCAGAGGAAAAATTTAGCTCAAAACCACCTAATTTTCCCATGCCAAGAATATAGAGTTGTTGTGGGTTGCCATGTTCATCACAAGGCGTACCCATTTCTTCGCAAGCTTGTTTATATAGCCAATCTCTCGCACCAATGATAAGGCTTTCAGCAAGTTGGGAAAGATGGATAAAAATTTCTTCTACGGTGGCAAGATTCAAGCTTTGACAGAAACTAAGTTTTGCCATTT
Organism: uncultured Haemophilus sp.; assembly: GCA_902466845.1. GTDB lineage: Bacteria > Pseudomonadota > Gammaproteobacteria > Enterobacterales > Pasteurellaceae > Haemophilus_D. Next base: position 3,430 of record CABQSN010000136.1, on the reverse strand, counting down.
CTTGATTACGAAAATTTCGTAGCGTTTTGTAAAGCTGTTCTTCGTTTTGGATAGTAGAGAGTTGGTCAGCTAAACGGCTAGCGTGATGTTGACAATCTGAAAATTGTGGAGGTGTTTGCCACCATTGGGCTAAAAAGTGCGGGTGTTTTTTTAAGACTTTTTCCAAGAAATCAGACAGACTGATGGCATAGTTTATTTGTCCGATTGGTGTCGTGAGATCTGTTGCGTCCCGCTCGATTTGTTGGGTTATTTCATCAAGATTCATTTCAGGGAAATATTGGCAAAGCACTTCGCCAAGTTGAATGAGTTTTTCAGTCGAAAGCGGAAGTGAAAGCGCCATAATTTACCCCTTAAAATGTTCGTCAATCTTGCGTAGTACGATTTCTTTGGCTTGTTTCGGTTGCAGACTATCTAGCCAATTTAATGGTGTTTTCCAGCCGCGCAGCCAGGTGATTTGTCGTTTGGCTAATTGTCGAGTTGCACAAATACCGCGGAAGACCATTTCTTCATGATCATAGTCACCTCGTAAATATTCCCACATTTGGCGATAGCCCACACAGCGGATAGAAGGCAAATCTGGATTGAGATCTTCTCGTTGATAGAGTTTTTCCACTTCTTCTTGGAAACCTAATTCGATCATTTTATGGAAACGTTGTTCGATACGTTGATGTAACACCGCACGATCTTCTGGTGCAATAGCAAATTGTAAAAATTGATAAGGCAATTCTTCGCCTTTTTGTTCGGTTAATTCCGTTAATGATTTGCCCGTTAAATAGAATACTTCTAACGCACGATTAATGCGCTGTGAATCATTGGGATTAATACGGTCAGCAGAAATAGGATCAATTTTTTGTAATTCTTGATGAAGTGCTGGCCAGCCAAGTTCTTGCGCTTTTTCTTCAATCTCTAAGCGTAACTTTTCATCAGCAGATGGAAGAGGAGAAAGTCCTTCAATCAATGCTTTGTAATACAACATCGTGCCGCCAACCAAAAGCGGAATTTTGCCTTGTGCGGTAATATCAGCTATTTCTCTGAGCGCATCGTCACGAAAATTCATCGCAGAATAACTTTCAGCGGGATCTAAAATATCAATTAAGCGGTGAGGGGCAAGGGCAAGTTCTTCTTTAGAAGGCTTTGCCGTGCCAATATCCATACCTTTATAAATTAATGCAGAATCGACACTGATCACTTCCACTGGCAGGCTTTGACGTAATTGAATAGCAAGATCTGTTTTTCCTGAGGCCGTCGGTCCCATCAGAAAAAGTGCGGTTGGTTTGGAGTCAGTTTTTTGTGTCATATTACAAATCAGTTAAAAAAGGCTGCCAGTTAATCGGTTTCAGTAATGTATTAAATTTTTCTTGATGAGTTTTATTCAGTAAGCGTTCCGTTTCACTTAATAAGCTGACCGCATCCGCTAATACTTGAATCGGTTTCATCTCTAGCGTATGACAAAGTGTGGTCAGAAAATCAGGCATATTTTCTACATGTTCAGCAAGTAAGCTTACCACACATTTTTGTAAATTTTGCGTACGTAAAATCGTAGGCACTTTGTTTAGCGTGAGACGTAGTTGGGCTTCATTTTCAATAAATTCAAAACCAGTTTGTTGGAAAAAGGCTTTTTGTTTTTGCCATTGTTCAAATTGTTTTTCATCTAAGCGGAAAATAATCGGAATGAGCAACGGTTGTTGTGGAATCTCACCTTGTTGTAAGGTTAATTCATAATTTAAGGTTTGCAATTTAGCTAATGACATCAAATAAAACTGCTGATTTTGTTGTAAAAGCAAGGCCTTATTTTCAATCAAGGCTAATGCGCGTAAATAGCCTGGTTCACTTGTTTGTGGGAGTTGTTCAACGACAGGTTTTGTTAAAACTTGAGAATCTTCCGCAGGACGTACTAATTCCCCATATAATCGTTGTTCAGTCTTTGTAGGTTGTTCACGATAACCATATGACGGAACGTACTCACTACGGTTTGAAAAGTGCGGTCGATTTTCTGATTGTTTTTCACGAGATTGATGATAATTTGAAGTGAAAATATTTTTCCCTGCTGTTGCACGATTGGGTTTGGGTTCATAGTGCGTTTGATACGAAGCCAAAGGCTCTCTTGCCTCATTTATCGCTGGCGCTAAATCCAATGCAGCTTGAGGAATGGCATTGAGCGCGTTTATTACGCCTTGGCAGATAAAATCATGAATTAAACGCGCTTGATGGAAACGTACCTCGTGTTTTGTTGGGTGCACGTTGACATCGACATCATGTGGATTGAGATCGATAAATAGTACAAATGCAGGGTATTGCTCAGTATGCAAATGCTCCGCATAAGCTTGACGAATGGCGTGGGTGATCACTTTATCACGCACCATTCGTCCATTGATATAGCAATAACTTAAATCATTTTGCGAACGTGTAAATTCAGGTGTCGCCACCCATCCAGAAAGATGCAAATCATCATGTTTCCAATCAATACGTAAGGCATGTTGAACAAAATCATCGCCACAAATAGCGGCAACGCGTTTTAGTTGTTGTTCTTCATTTGTCGCAGGACGATATTGTCGAATAATTTTGCCATTGTGGGTAAGGGTAAAAGCGATATTAAATTTCGCTAAAGCAATTCGGCGAATGACTTCATCAATATGAGCAAATTCTGTTTTATCGGTGCGTAAGAATTTACGACGAGCTGGCGTGTTAAAAAAGAGATTTGCCACTTCAACTGTCGTACCGACTGGATGAGAGGCGGGTTTGATTGTGGTTTCCATCTCTCGTCCTTGTGCATAGACTTGCCACGCTTCATTTTGCTCTGCAGTTCGAGAGGTAAGCGTGAGACGGGAAACCGAGCTGATACTAGCAAGGGCTTCACCGCGGAAACCTAAACTTAAAATGGCTTCTAGATCATCAAGATCGGCAATTTTACTGGTTGCGTGTCGAGCCAGCGCAAGGCTTAATTCTTCTTTAGGAATACCACTGCCGTTATCTCGAATACGAATCAGACTGGCGCCGCCGTTTTCAATATCAATATGAATTTTATTGGCACCAGCATCAAGGCTGTTTTCCACCAATTCTTTCACCACAGAGGCAGGGCGTTCGACCACTTCACCTGCTGCAATCTGATTAGCCAGCTGTGGAGAAAGAATTTTGATTGCCATAGGATTCCTTATTTTTCTTTAAGTTTGATTTTTTGCCCAGTTACGACTTTGTCGTTTTTCAATGTTGGGTTCAGTTTTAAAAGACGATTAACTGGTACATTGTATTCACGAGAGATAGCATAGATAGTTTGATCGGCTTTCACCGTATGGTAAAGCGGGGTTTCTTTCTTGCCATCATCTTTCTTCTCATTTCCTTTTGAAGAAGCGTCTTTTTTATCGTTGACTTTTTTATCGTTGCCTTTTTTCTCTGGCTCTGTTTTAGTCTCAGCTTTTTCTTGTCTTTTATC
>CABQSN010000135.1:0-4666 GCA_902466845.1 uncultured Haemophilus sp. | reverse complement strand
CGCCGACTTTACCGTTGAAGAGAACATATTCAGGACGTTCATCAATGGCTTTTTGCATACTAAATGGTTGCAAGCCAGGATCACCAAACTCGCCTTTGGTATAGAATTCACTTTGCATAATGTAAAATTCGCGATCCACTTTTGGCAGGCCTTCTTTGGGCTCAACTAAAACTAAACCATACATCCCCTTTGCAAGGTGAATATCCACAGGTTGGCTGCCACAGTGGTATAAATAAATCCCCGAACGTAACGCTCTAAATTGGAAGGTGGATGTGCGTGTTGGTGGCGTTTCACTCGCAATAGCACCACCCATTGGCACAGCGGCAGCATGGAAATCGATACTGTGCGGCATCATTGAACTCGCTGAGTTGGAAAGTTGAACTTCCACCATATCGCCTTCGCGCACACGAATAAATGGTGCAGGCACGCTACCATTTAATGTCCAAAATTTAAATTGCACACCATCCATTAAATCCATAATTTGCTCAAGTGCGGTCAGTTTTACCACGACTTTTGCAGGATAGTTACGTTCAATCGGTTTTGGCACATTGGGCGCGAGCGTCAATTCTGCTTCAATCTCAGGTAAATTTTCAACTGCAGTAGCTGCCACATTTGAGACTTTTTCTTCTGCTTGAGCAGAAGGAATGAAACTAAAACCTGCACCTAATGTAATCGTTGCTAAGCCTAATGCGCTGTTTCTAAAAAAATCTCGACGCTGTTCGTTCATGATTGACCTCAAATAATTAAACGGCTAAATCCACTTGATCGCCATTGGTTTGTAACCAATTTTTGCGATCTTCTGCTCGTTTTTTGGCGAGTAACATATCCATTAATTCTAATGTTTCTGCCCCTTGATCTTCGCCTAGCTCATAGGTTAATTGAACTAAACGACGTGTATTTGGATCCATGGTAGTTTCACGTAATTGTGACGGATCCATTTCACCCAAACCTTTGAAGCGTTGTACGTTTAAGGTACCTTTTTTACCTTTTAAGCGTTCTAAAATCGCTTCTTTTTCGTTTTCATCGAGGGCATAAAAGACTTCTTTACCTAAGTCGATACGATAGAGTGGTGGCATTGCCACATAAACGTGTCCATCTTGTACTAATTTTGGGAAGTGACGTAAAAAGAGTGCACAAAGTAGGGTGGCGATGTGCAAACCATCAGAGTCCGCATCGGCTAAAATACAGACTTTACCATAACGGAGTTGAGATAAGTCTTCATTATCAGGATCGATACCAAGTGCCACTGCAATATCATGAATTTCCGTTGAACCAAGCACTTGATCGCTGGCTACTTCCCAAGTATTTAAGATTTTTCCGCGTAACGGTAGGATCGCTTGATATTCACGGTCTCGCGCCTGTTTGGCTGAGCCGCCCGCAGAGTCACCTTCAACCAAGAATAATTCAGTTTTTTCTAAATTTTGTGATGCACAATCGGCTAATTTCCCCGGTAGAGCAGGGCCACTCACTAATTTTTTACGCACGACTTTTTTGGCTGCATTTAAACGACGTTGTGCAGAGCTAATGGCCATTTCAGCTAAGCGATCCGCATCTTGTACGTTTTGATTCAACCATAAACTGAAGGCATCTTTTAAAACACCCGCAACAAAGACCGCACTTTGACGGGAAGATAAGCGTTCTTTGGTTTGGCCGGCAAATTGGGCATCCTGCATTTTCAGTGAAAGAATGTAAGCACAGCGATCCCAAATATCGTCTGCGGTTAATTTCACCCCACGTGGCAATTTATTGCGGAATTCACAATATTCAGTCATGGCATTCAGCAAACCTTGACGAAGACCATTTACGTGTGTTCCGCCTTGTACTGTCGGAATCAAGTTTACATAGCTTTCTGCAATAAGCTCGCCACCTTCAGGTAACCATAATAATGCCCAGCTTACCGCTTCTGTGGATCCTTTAAATTCACCGACAAAAGGTTTTTCAGGCAAGGTTTCAAAACCATTTACCGCTTCGGTTAAGTAATCGGATAAACCATCTTGATAGCACCACACATCTTCGGTGTTATTTACTTTATCGACAAATTTAATTTCTAAGCCAGAACAAAGTACGGCTTTCGCACGTAATAAGTGGCGTAAACGACTGACAGAAAAATTCTTGCTATCGAAATATTTTGGATTCGGTTTGAAGTGAACGGTGGTGCCGGTCGTACGTCTGCCACAAGTCCCAATGACTTCTAATTCTTCTACTTTTGCGCCATTTTCAAAGGCAATTTTATACACTTCACCGTTACGTTTAACTTGAATATCAACGCGTTCAGAAAGGGCATTGACGACAGAAATCCCCACCCCGTGTAAACCACCAGCAAATTCATAGTTTTTATTCGAGAATTTACCGCCAGCGTGAAGTTTGGTTAAGATCACTTCGACACCAGAAACGCCTTCCGTTGGATGAATGTCCACTGGCATCCCGCGTCCATTATCAATGACTTCAAGCGATTGATCAGCATGTAAAATTACTTCAACTTTGGTGGCAAAACCCGCAAGGGCTTCATCCACACTGTTATCGATAACTTCTTGAGCAAGATGATTTGGACGGGTTGTGTCCGTGTACATGCCGGGGCGAATTTGCACCGGTTCGAGATCTTTCAGAACCGTAATTTCTTGAGCAGAATAATTTGTAGTCATTTTTAAAATTAGTTACTTATTTATAAAAAATAAGCCTGATTTTATCAAAAAATGATGCATTTATAAAATCAAAGATGAGAAAAGATAAGGATACTATATCAAGGAAAAGAGCGGTCAAAATTTGACGTGAATTTTGACCGCATTTTGGGTTCATTTGCACCTATTTAATCTGTTATAGATTGAGTTATCTCGATACTAAACTTTTGCTTTTGTTGCTAAATATTCCTGCAAGCCTTTATCTCTCAATTTGCAGCTTGGGCATTCCCCGCAGCCACCTTCAACACCTTCGTAACAAGTATGAGTGTGATGGCGAATATAATCTAACGCACCTAATTCATCAGCTAATGCCCAAGTTTGAGCTTTGGTGAGATACATTAGCGGTGTTTTTAAATTGAACGGATAATCCATGGCTAAATTAAGGGTGACATTCATGGATTTGATAAACACATCACGGCAATCGGGATAGCCACTGAAATCTGTTTCACATACGCCCGTGATAATGTCATTAATACCTTGCCCTTTTGCGTAAATTGCCGCATACAACAAGAAGAGCGCATTTCGGCCATCCACAAAGGTATTCGGTAATTCCCCGTCTTTTTGTTCAATATCTGCATTGGCATCCATTAAGGCATTATGGGTAATGGATTTGATGACGGACGTATCAATCAACGTTTGTTTTACGCCGAGATCTTTGGCGATCCAACGGGCTTTTTCTAATTCAATAGCATGGCGTTGGCCGTATTGAAAGGTGACGGCTTCGACATTTTCTACGCCATATTCGGCAATAGCTTGAATTAAACAGGTCGTGGAGTCTTGCCCACCAGAGAAGATCACAAGGGCTTTACGATTGTGATTAGGATTTGAAATATTCATAGGATACCTAGTTTTTTTATGTAGGAGGTTTGCGAACTACAAGTTAAAAATGAGGCGGTATTGTAGAAGTCAAAGATAAATTTTGCAAGAAAAGGACTAATTTAAGCAGGAAAAAGCGGAGAAAATTGTGATACAATTCTGGCAAGCTAGTTTTAAAAAAGGTAAATACAATGAAAAAATTAATTCTTATTGTTATCGGTGCATTAGTGATTTCAGCTTGTGCAAATAAAGACGTTTATTTTAATGGTTCGGAAGGATCCCATTCAGGCATGAAATTTGATAAAGACACTCGTCATTGGGGCGTTAATCAATAATTGTTTTGATAAAAGAAAAGCCATACTGTTGTATGGCTTTTTTATTAAATGACTTCTTCTTGGCAATGTGGGCAAGTCATTAAATGTTCTTCATTATTGTGCACAATATAATGGCCCATTTTTTTCGCTTTAGTATCAAGATATTTCGTATTGTAACGGTTTTCACCTACATTCAATGGCACACGTTCTACGATATTAATTCCCGCTTTTTTCATGGTTTCTACTTTTTGTGGGTTGTTTGTCATCAAGCGAACTTGTTTAACACCTAATAATTCAAACATATCGGCACATACATTAAAGTTACGTTCATCAGCTTTAAAACCTAATGCAAGGTTGGCTTCAATTGTGTCCATTCCTTGATCTTGTAATGCATAAGCGCGAATTTTATTGATTAAACCAATGCCTCGGCCTTCTTCTCGGTGGTAAATCAATACGCCACGACCTGCTTCACTAATTTGACGCAATGCAGCAGCTAGTTGAAAACCGCAATCACATTTTAAACTATGTAATGCATCGCCGGTTAAACATTCAGAATGAATACGGGCGAGTACAGGCTCATCTTGATTTGAAATATCGCCCATAACCAAGGCAACGTGTTCTTTTTTTGTATCAGGAAACTCAAATCCGACCATTTTGAAAATACCGTATTCAGTTGGTAAATTAGCTTGAGTAACCAGTTGGATTTTTGACATAACTTATCCTTTTTACGTAATTCTGCTAAAATGCAAACCTTATTTTACTTGTCGAGGGGAAACAATGTTTAAAAGGTTGTCATTATATACATTATTACTTTGTCTTGTACCATTTTTTGTTTGGGGTTTTGCTTATCATTGGCAT
>CABQSN010000134.1:0-4673 GCA_902466845.1 uncultured Haemophilus sp. | reverse complement strand
GGCCCGATACGATACAGTTCGTACCTCTTCCTGCTCTGCCTGACTCTCATGATGGCATCCTGCAGTACCGATAGCGGCGACAATCAAGGCCATGCCACATAGGGCACGCCGTAAAAACAAGTTCATCTCTCCACAAAACTCCTTGTAATACTCTCTTACATGTTACCTTTCTATATATTATACACTATATAATTCATCTTTTCCTCATGTGAAAGCTAGTTTTCTATATCAATTTATCATAATAAAGTTATAAAGTAGTAGTAATAATTAATATAAAAGGCAATTCATACATATAACATATATAAAACTATAAGAAGGTTATACATAAAAATCCTACGAATCGCATGTAAGGTGACACTCAGTAGTCAATATCTACACAAGTATCAAGTCACTCATGACCCGTAGGATTTTCTATGTTATGTTGTTATACCCTAAATGGCTAACTTTACAATGAGTGTATAAACATTTGATTGCTTAGTCTGCCATTTAAGTAATCGGCTATCATTAACCTTTAAATTTAGGGGATGTTGGACATGTTTCAGGTGTTACGTCTTTGCGATCACCAAGAACCGCGCTGCGGTCTGTAGTGTGTGTGTAAAAGTTCGTGTGCCTTGTGACCCAATGGTTCGCCTAAGAAATCTTTGTACAATGTTTGGATTTCTTCATTTTCATAGGACGCAACCCATTTATAGTTTTCGTCAGCTTCGTAAAGGCCGCCGATACGAGCTTCCTTAGTTTTCACAGCTTGTGGCAATTTAGTGCGCGGTTGACCGCCGCCACCAATACAGCCGCCTGGGCAAGCCATAACCTCGATGAAGTCATAGTGTTTATCGCTATCTTTCAACGCGTTAAGGAAGTCACGTGTATTTTTACCGCCATGTACTACAGCAACGGACAAAGTAACGTCATCACCTAATTGAACAGTGGCCTCTTTCACGCCTTCCATACCACGAACGTCTTCGAGGTGAGTCAGAGCATATGGAGGTGGCTCTTTATCAGTAATGAGCTTGTATGCTGTACGCATAGCCGCTTCCATAACGCCACCAGTATTACCGAAGATGATACCACCACCAGATGCTTCACCCATCAATGGATCAAATGCAGAATCTTCTAATTCATCAAAGTTGATTTCTTCTGCACGTAACCATTTTGCAAGTTCACGTGTAGTAATACAGTAGTCTGTATCGCGCATTTCTGGTGTATCCCAGTATTCCGCAGAGGAATTCATTTCATCGCGACGAATTTCAAATTTCTTAGCTGTACATGGTGTTACTGCAACGGCAACGATTTGTTTTGCATCAAGGCCCATTTTTTCAGCAAAATATGTTGGGTTTTCTAAATGTGCATTATGACCAGCATTAGGAATAATCGTTAAATGAAGTTGATTATCCTCTGCCATTTGACGAAACTTCTGATCTCGTTCACCACAAAAATAAAAAAATGGCAGCAAATTTGACCGCACTTTCTCTCGAAAATCAGGCTGTTTGGCAAGGCTAGTGGCTAATAACATATTGCCTATATTTGCCCCACAATTGGCTTTTCGCTTTTCAATTAATGCTTTGCGTTGTTGTTCATTCAAATGAGAAAAGACGGGTTGTTGATACCAATCTTCGAGTACGGTTTCAGGCTTTTCATGGAAAAAACGCTCAGCCCACATGTTGTCATTGACTAGACGGCTTTGTTTTTCTTGCTCAGACTGTAAACCTAAATTTGCCCCTTCTAAAATCACCGCTTGTAAATTACCTCTTTGCACTTGAGCATGTAGTGCATAATATTGTGCGATTCGCCCACCAAGTGAATAACCGATCAGGATATAAGGTTCATCTTTTATAAGACTTTGTATTTGGCTTTCAAGAAATTGAGCCGTTTGCTCAAAATCTTCAACCACTACAGCTTTATTCTCTCCATGAAACGGTAAATCGAGAGAGAAACAACGAAAGTGCGGTAGATTTTCGATGACTTTTTGCCAATCTGATTTCGTGCCTAATAGACCATGGAGAAAAACAAGATTCATCATAATAATGCCATATAAAGAAATCCCCTCTATATAAGAGGGGAAAGAAATTATTCACCAATAACCGCGTGGCTGATTTGCTCAATCAAGCGCTTATAGGTTGCGCTGCCATCACTTGGGTTTGTTTTGATTTCAATTAATGTCGCACGGCGGCGAGTATAAGCTTGTTTTAACACGGAGCTTAAATCTGCCCAGGTGTAAGGCAGGGCATATTTTAAGCCAAACATTGCGGCGACTTGAGAGAAATCGCCATTATGTGGCAAGCGATAGAACTGCTCTTTCACCTCTTCATCCACCGGTAACATATCAAAGATTGCGCCACCATTATTGTTAATCACAAAAATAATGGTTGGTTGAGTGACATTCTTAAATAAGGCTAAAGAGTTCAAATCATAAAGCGTAGACGTATCGCCAATCATGGCCACCACAGGTTGATCGGCACCGATACCAATACCTGCAGCCGTTGCTAATAAGCCATCAATTCCGCTTGCACCACGGTTGGTATAAATCGGATACCCTTCAGGCAATTTGGTTAACGCATCAACCAAACGCACAAAAAGACTGTTTCCTAAGAACAAAATACCGTTGTAAGGTAAAACACGCTCAATATGATGTGCTAATGAGGCTTCATTAAGATTGCCACCGACTTGTTGTTCGATAAAGGTTGCACAGAATTTTGAAAGTGCCAGAGGTTCGAGCAACCAAGGTTTTTGACGCAATGGCGGATGTGCACGCAACCAATGATGTGCTTTGGCGTTAAAGCGAGTTTGCGTATGGTGGTTTGGATCAACTGCATTTTGACTTTGCTCCACCACCCAAAATTCGCCTTGGAATTCCGCTAAGAATTGGTTAATACGTTTACTGATAAAACGAGAACCAAATTGAATCACGATATCAGCTTGAAGTAGTTTTTGTTTCACCGTTTGGTTTGCTAGCCAAATATCTGCATAAGGCATGAGAGGCTCAACACCGGATTGAATATCCGTAAGCAAAATCCACCCCATGGTATTTGCCCATGCGTTAATGCCCATTGCTTGTTCAGGCGTTAATTGTCCTGCCACAATCACACCACGTTTCGTACGCCAAGTATCCCAATTCTCGTGCATTAACACTTCTTGCTGTAATGGTTGATGATCGACCCAATTTTTAGGCTGACTTAACCAACGTTGAATTGGCATTAACCATGGGTGACCGTCAATTTCTTGCTCTTGGGCATTATAAAGTGGCTCTGCAAAAGGCACATTGATATGCACCACGCCTGGTTGTTGTTTTTGTTTATAGCACGCTTGTTCCAACGTAGAAATTAACCATTTTGCCGCATAATCGGCTTGAGGTTTCGGTAGATTGACACTTGCCACAGGGTAATCGGCAAACATATTTTGTTGCACGATAGCTTGATTCGCCCCACATTCCCATAATTCAGGTGGGCGATCAGCGGTAAGAATAATTAAATTCACGCCTGTTTGACGAGCTTCGATAATCGCTGGATATAAATTTGCTGCAGCTGTGCCCGAGGTGACAATCACGGCAACAGGTGCTTGAGTAGATTTTGCAATCCCCAACGCAAAAAAGCCTAAACCACGTTCATCAAAGTGACTATGGCACGTTGCACGAGAAGCATTTTGTAAACGCACAGCTTCTAGCGTTAAAGGTGTTGATCGTGAACCTGGCGCAATACAAAAGTGACTCACCCCTTGGCGAACCAAGGTTTCTAAGATCACCTTTGACCAACAACGATTAAATACGCTTACAGACATTCTTCTTATTCTCCGTTATTCTCTGCAAACAGGGAAATGAGCCCTGCCGCTTTACGTTCAATTTCTAACCACTCTTCTACAGGTTGTGAGCCTTCTACAATACCGGCACCAGCAAATACACGTACTTGGTTTTCTTCAATAAAAGCCGAACGAATGGTGACACAAAATTCTGAGAGATGTTGACTCATCACACCTAATGTTCCAGCATACCAACGACGATCAAAGGTTTCTATTTCAGCCAAAGCTTTCTTTGCTTGTTGCTGAGGTAAGCCTGATACTGCCGCTGTTGGATGGATCGCTTTCAACAAATCTGCATCCGTACAAAGTGCGGTCAATTTTGCTTGCATTTTTCGAATCAAATGCTGCACTTTGCGCAATGACTTTAATGCGACATCATCAACGGTAATTTGTTCCACTAAGTGACTGATATTTTGTGAAATATCTTCAACCACCAACCAGTTTTCATTGAGGTTTTTTTCATCATTTAATAACCAATTCGCACGTTCATCATTTTCACTTGGATTATCACTAACAGGTGCTGTGCCCGCAAGCGCCTCGGTAAATAACTGACGATCATCTCGTGCGAATAAGCGTTCTGGCGTCGATCCCACAAAACAGTTTTCAGCATTATCTGCCCATAAAAAATGGTAACAACCACTATTTTTTGCTTGGCTTGCGGCAAGAAAATCTTTTCCGTTTAACTCGCCCTGAATATGAAACACCGTTTCATTTGCTAAGACGAGCTTGGTTAATTCCCCTTGTCGAATTCGAGTGAGCGCTTGATTGACCCAATCACACCACGTGCCTTGATTCGCTTTTGGCTCTACGTTTTCAATGGTTAATTGATTGAGCGGTAAAAGTGCGGTCAGTTTTTCTTTAAATTTTTGGCTATTACCTTCAAA
>CABQSN010000133.1:0-4723 GCA_902466845.1 uncultured Haemophilus sp. | reverse complement strand
GTTTTATTTTACGATTCTAACGCGAAACAAGGCTTTCTCATCCGTTCTTGTGCTAAAACCAACAACACCATGAAATGGGAAGATGGTAATGAATACCCTGTATTTATGTGCGATACCTCATCTGCTTCTCACCCATTTTATACTGGTAAAACTCGTCAAATTGGTAATGAAGGTCGTGCAAGTGAATTTGCAAGCCGTTACGGTAAATTTGGCGCATTTAAATCAAAATAGGAATGTTCAATGAAAGTATTATCTTCACTCAAAAGCGCAAAAAACCGTCCTGGCTGCAAAATTGTTCGTCGCCACGGTGTCGTTTATGTCATTTCGAAAACCAACCCTCGCTTTAAAGCGCGTCAAGGTGGGAAAAAGAAAGGTTAACCCCAATAAAAAAAGAGCGGTCAAATTTCCGCTCTTTTTTCATTTAGGCATTAAGGTTTATAAATAAACTCAACGCCTTCTTCATCTTCTTCGTCCCAATCATCCCAGTCGTCATCTTCATCATCAAATTGATGTTCAGCGAGCTGTTCTTGATGGTAGTCTTCCCATTTGAATTTCACTTCTTCCGGTTTATTTTCTTCTACTTCCGCATCACGTGGATTCGCTTCAATGAAATCCATAATATCACGACAAAGTGGTGGCACATTTTTACCGGTTGCGGCAGAAATAAGGTGATAGCCTTCTTCCCAACCAAGACGTTCGGTAATCTCTTGAGCACGTTCATGCGCCTCTTCTTCAGTCATCGTATCAATCTTATTGAAGACTAACCAACGCGGTTTATCTGCCAATTTTTCACTATATTGGAATAATTCTGACTCGATGATCGCAATATTATCAGCAGGATCGGATTCATCAATTGGGTTAATATCCACTAAATGAATTAACACACGACAACGTTCTAAGTGCTTTAAGAAACGAATACCCAAACCCGCACCATCCGATGCACCTTCAATCAATCCAGGAATATCTGCCACCACAAAGCTATGGCTCTCATCCACTTTCACTACGCCTAAACTTGGCACTAAAGTGGTAAATGGATAATCAGCAACTTTTGGTTTTGCGGCTGAAACGGCTCGAATAAAGGTGGATTTACCCGCATTCGGTAAACCTAACATCCCGACATCCGCAAGAAGCATCAATTCTAATAATAAATCGCGTTTTTCCCCTGGTGTACCCATGGTTTTTTGGCGAGGTGCACGGTTCACCGAAGATTTAAAACGTGTATTACCTAAACCATGATAACCACCTTTCGCCACTAACATTCTCGCACCATGCTTTGTTAAATCGCCAAGCACTTCTTTAGTATCATTATCAATTGCACGCGTTCCCACCGGCACACGTAACGTAATATCTTTACCGCGACGACCGGTACAATCTGAACTATGACCATTCTCACCGCGCTCAGCTGCAAAACGTTTCGTAAAACGATAATCGATCAAAGTATTTAAGTTTTCGTCTGCAACCAAATAAACATCACCGCCATCACCGCCATCACCACCATCAGGACCACCTTTGGGGATAAATTTTTCACGGCGGAAACTTACACAACCGTTTCCACCATCCCCTGCTTCCACACGAATCAGGGCTTCATCAATAAATTTCATAAAAACTCTCCAATATTTAACCGCACTTTACTTTGATTGCGGTAATAACTTATGTCCGATTGCCGACAAAATTGCTCCGCATACTACAACAAACGCCCCAATATAGCTAATCATATTTAATTCTGGCGCGGCAAAATTATCAGGGCTCGCATAATGCGCAAGATGAGCAAAGAAAATGGTAAATAGTGGTACTAAGGTAATCACAACGCTTACTTTAGAAACTTCCCAACGATTAAGGGCTTCAGCATAAGCGCCATAACCAAATAAGGTATTTAAGCAACAATAAGCCAAACAACCAAATGCTAACGGACTGAGCTCTCTCACTTGGGAAAATTCAGCAACAGGTGTAAAGACTAAAAGACAGCCGAAATACATCATTAATAAAATTTGTTGCGAACTAAAACGGCGGAGCATGAGCTTTTGTGCCATACCATAAGCAACCCAAATTAACGAGCCTGCCAGACTTAATAATACGCCCGTTAAATAGCGGCTTTCCCCTTGAAATCCATCTAGCTTATCATTGAAGAAAAGCACTAATCCTACAAGTAATAAGACTAAACCTATTTTTTGGTGTAATCCGAGCTTTTCTTTAAAGACAAAAAGACCACAAATCAACATGCCAAAAGAGGAAAAGTGAATAAAAATTTGAGCCGAAGAAGGATCGATAAACTTAAGTGAGCTATTAAATAAAAAGAAATTACCCGCTAATCCTGCTACACCTATGAGTACAAGCCAAATGAAACGACCACCTTTCGAAAATTGTGGCAATTTTTTCTTATAGGCAAGCAAAATAAAGAGCGCTAGAAATGCCACAATAAAGCGATACCATACGATCGTTTGTGGCGTCATCACGGATAAAACCTGTTTTAACGCAATAGGTAAAGATCCCCATGCCATCGCTGTAATTAAAGCAAATAGAAATCCTAAAAGAGGTTGTTTTTTCATGATGTCTTCCTTTATTTGGCTAAAGCACAGTTAGGAATTCAGGTAAATTTCATTCTAAGAAATATTGAAGAGAATGAATGACAGTGCCAAGATAACAGATTTGATTAATGATTGTAAATCACAGGTAAGAAAACAAAGAAAACGCCCCACAGATAATGCGGGGCGTTTATCAAATCAGATGTAAAATTATTCAGTTACAATACTTACGTATTTACGGCTTTTCTCGCCTTTCACTTCAAATTTTACTTTACCGTCAGCGGTAGCAAATAAGGTGTGGTCACGACCCATACCTACGTTGTTACCTGCGTGGAATTTAGTACCACGTTGACGTACAATGATGCTACCTGCTAATACAGATTCGCCACCGAAACGTTTAACACCAAGGCGTTTAGCTTCAGAATCACGACCGTTACGAGTTGAACCACCAGCTTTTTTAGTTGCCATCTACTTGATCTCCTCTGAAATTATGCTTGAATCCCAGTGATTTTCACTTCTGTGAACCACTGACGATGACCTTGTTGTTTACGGCTGTGTTTACGACGACGGAACTTAACGATTTTAACTTTATCGCCACGACCTTGTGCCACAACTTCAGCCACTACTTTCGCGCCAGCTACTACTGGTGCACCAATTTTAACATCTTCACCATTAACGACCATCAACACTGAGTCGAACTCAACTGTTGAACCAGTTGCAAGTTCAAGTTTTTCTAAACGAACTACTTGACCTTCGCTCACACGGTGTTGTTTACCGCCACTTTGGAAAACTGCGTACATAAATACTCCGCTATAAATTGTGCTTCTCCGTTACTATTTTCGGTCCGCACTTCAAAATTCATATAAATAGGTCGCAAATTCTACGGAAAAAACAACTCGATCGCAAGCACTTATTTGCAATAAAATAAAAAAAAGCGCTTTTCCTCGAGTTTAATTTCAGAAACCTTGAAAAATCGGGTAAAATTCACCGCACTTTTCTTTTATATACACAACCATCGAACCAAATGAAGATGAACAAACAAGATTTAATGGATATGCATGCAATCCAAGCATTAACAGATGCGGATATGCAGAAAGTTAACCAAGCCATTTTAGCACAAATTAACTCCGATGTGCCGATGGTTAATCAGCTTGGTTTTTATATTGTACAAGGTGGCGGAAAACGTATTCGCCCCCTTATTGCTGTTTTGGCAGCTCGTGCATTAGGCTACGAAAGCGATAAAGTGGCGACTTGTGCTACCTTTGTAGAATTTATTCACACTGCTTCTTTATTACATGATGATGTGGTGGATGAATCTGATATGCGCCGAGGCCGCGCAACGGCAAACTCTGCCTTTGGTAATGCCGCTAGCGTATTAGTGGGTGACTTCATTTATACCAGAGCATTCCAATTAGTGGCGCAGTTACAATCGCTAGATATTCTTCGCATTATGGCAGATGCCACCAACGTGTTGGCTGAAGGTGAAGTTCAACAATTGATGAATGTGAATGATCCCGATACCACAGAAGAAAGCTACATGCGCGTGATTTATAGTAAAACAGCACGCTTATTTGAAGTGGCAGCACAATCTGTTGCAATTGTTGCAGGTGCTGAAAAATCAATTGAAACCGCATTTCAAGAATATGGTCGCTATCTCGGTACCGCATTCCAATTAGTAGATGACGTGCTAGATTACAGCGCAAACGCTGCAGCATTAGGTAAAAATGTGGGTGATGACCTCGCTGAAGGTAAACCGACTCTTCCTTTATTACACGCAATGCGTCACGGTAATCCACAACAAGCCGCGCTTATTCGCGAAGCCATTGAACAAGGCGGAAAACGTGATGCGATCGATGACGTACTTGCAATTATGGCAGAACATAAATCCCTCGATTACGCAATGGATCGTGCGAAACAAGAAGCCCAAAAAGCCGTTGATGCCATTGCCTTATTACCTGAAAGCGAATACAAAAAAGCCTTAATTTCACTGGCTTATTTATCGGTAGACCGAACTTATTAATATGACTGAAGAACAAATTCAACCGCAAAGTGCGGTCGATTCTCAACCTAAATTTCAAAAAACACGTAAACAAAAAGTGCGCAAGGATCCCAATGCGCCTTTTATTCGTGAAAAACTCGAATTACCCGAAGGACATAATAAGTTACTTCTCCACTCCTGCTGTGCGCCTTGCTCAGGTGAA
>CABQSN010000132.1:0-4727 GCA_902466845.1 uncultured Haemophilus sp. | reverse complement strand
TACACGTGGATAAAAACGACGTGGTTCTGTCTCTAATGAGATACCTTTAATTTTGAGTTCACGGATATAATTTGCCTTGCTCGCCTCTACTTGACGCGCTAAATACAAGAAACCTGATTTTGCATTTTTCTCAATTTTTTTCTCCAACTCAGCTGGTGTCATATTTAATTCGTTAGCAAGGGCTTTAATACGTTCTTTGTCATCTAATGCATTTTCTTTTAGCATTAAACGTGGTTCTGCCACGATCGCACTCATCGGCACACTCACCGATAACAATTGACCATTACGATCTAAAATTGAACCACGAACAGAAAGGACGTCATCTTTACGTAATGAGCGTTTGTCCGCTTCACCAGAAAGGGTTTCAGAATTAACAGATTGCACGTAAGCAGCACGAGCCACTAATGCGCCTAAGCCTAAGAAAATAAAACTTGTCGCGATGAGATAACGACCACGAAGAAAGCATTTCTCAAATACCATCTTCGGTTTGTTTGGTTTTACTGACGCAGGTTGAGCCAATTTTCTAATTGTTTTCTTTGGCTTTCCTGGTTTCTTAGAGGAATTAAATCTAACCATTTTATTCAAAATCCCTATTCAAAAATAACCACTTCTTGTTCACTTTGAACACGTTGCATTTTTAATGTACCGATTGCAATGGATTCAACTCTTGTATTATCACTTTCGGTTGCTTCTTGTAATTGCAAATTGCGATATTCGTTTTCAAGGGCTTGGTGTTGTAATACCAACTGCCCGTTTTCAGAAATTAAGCCTCTTGTTTGGTGGGTCATCCAAATCGTGCCCATTGCAGAAGCTAAAATTAATAAAAGTAAGACGACAATCAATTTATTAGAAGAAAAAATATCTTCAACGAGAATATGTTGTAAAGGATAACGTTCGCTATTTTCTAACATCTTATTTCACCCTTTCCGCTATACGTAACACCGCGCTTCTTGAACGTGGATTCGCTGAAATTTCTGCCTCACTTGGCTGAATTGCCTTACCAATGATTTTTAATTTTTGATTACGTTGGATTTGATCTTCACGTAATGGTAAGCCTCTTGGAATATCCTCACCTTTGCTTTGCTTACGCATGAAATGTTTTACCATTCTGTCTTCAAGTGAATGGAAACTGATAATCGATAAACGTCCTTCTGGTGCCAACATATCCAATGCAGAATTTAATACACTTTCTAATTCATCTAATTCCGCATTAATATAAATTCGAATGGCTTGGAAACTACGAGTCGCCGGATGCTTATGTTTATCTTTAAACGGCACGGCTTGAGCAATTAACTCCGCGAGCTGAGAAGTGCGACTTAAACATTCTGTGCCATTTTTGACCGCACTTTTATTGAATTCTACGATGTCAGTAGCAATTCGTTTTGCAAAACGCTCTTCGCCGAAGGTTTTTAACACCCAAGTTAAATCATCAACAGATACCTGTTTTAGCCACTCTGCCGCGGATAAACCTTGTGTGGTATCCATGCGCATATCTAACGGGCCATCTTTCATAAAACTGAAACCACGATCAGCTTCATCAAGCTGTGGAGATGATACGCCTAAATCAAGCAAAATACCGTCAATTTTACCAACTAAATCGAGTTTTTGACAGATGTCTGGAATGTGAGAAAAGCTATTATGTTCAATATGAAAACGAGGGTCTTGAATTTTTTCAGCTTCAGCAATCGCACGTGGATCACGATCAACGGCAATTAAACGACCATTTTCAGAAAGTTGGGAGAGAATTAGACGAGAATGACCACCACGACCAAAGGTACCATCAATATAAATTCCGTTTTCTTTCAACGCCAAACCATTCACCGCTTCGTGAAGCAAAACCGTGATATGTTCAGGTGCAGAAAAGGAATTTTGCGTAGTCATAAGTAAAAAGTAAACGTTAAATCAAAATCGATAAAGAAAAGATAGAGCGGTGCGAGCACCGCTTATCCTGCTAGTGCTGCTGTTCTTATAATGACAGCATTTTTAGTTCTTCAGAAGCACCGAATTCAGCACTTGAGCCAATTTCGATATCTTCATCAATTTGTGCGTACCATTCAGTATCGCTCCAAATTTCAAATTTGTTCAACTGCCCTACCAACATTAAACCTTTTTCTAATTTTGCGTGTTGACGTAATGGGCCACTTAATAAGATACGACCTTGCGCATCCATTTCACATTCTGTGGCATAACCAAGCATAACACGTTGTAAACGACGTTGATTTGGGTCAAAGTTGGAAAGTGAAAGTAGTTTTTGTTCGATTTTTTCCCATTCATCTAAAGGATAAAGTAATAAACAAGGCTGACGAATATCAACGGTACAAACCATTTGACCTTGGTTCTTTTCCATGATTTCAGCACGATAACGCGTAGGAATCGCTACACGACCCTTCGCATCTAAATTTACCGCTGCTGCACCACGAAACATTTCTCTACCTTTAAACCTTTATTTTTAGAAAAAATTGGCAGAATTCTCCACAAAATTCCACTTTTCACCACTTTGTGTAAGTTTATCGGTTGTAGCCTTAACTTGCAAGCAATTAAAACGTAAAGATTGGTAAATTTTGGTAATAATATAAACAAAAAAACCGTTTGAGATTTTACTCAAACGGTTTTCAATTTTTAACTCGATTTAATTAGTTATTTACATACGCTTCTTCGTCACGATCACCTAATGGTTTAAGCTGTGTGAAGAATAATACCAAGCAAAGAACAGTTAAGCCTAAGCCGATATAAACAGATAATTGATAGTCTAAACCAAAACCGATTTTGTTGTATGCAAGGTAAGTAAAACATACGGTACTGATAAATGCCGCAGGGATTGTACATACCCAGTGGAATTTATTATAACGGTATAAGTACGCTGCTGCAGTCCATAACATAACCATCGCAGTAGTTTGGTTCGCCCAAGTGAAGTAACGCCATAAGATAGAGAAATCCACTTTTGATACGATATAACCAACCACGAATAATGGCACAGCAATAATTAAACGTTTAGCTAAGGTTTTTTGTTCTAAATGGAAAAATTCTGCAATAACAAGACGTGCCGCACGGAATGCTGTATCGCCTGATGTAATTGGAAGAACAACCACACCTAACACTGCAAAAATACCACCAACAAGACCTAAGAAGTGGATAGAAGAGTCATAAACCACTTTAGAAGGAGAACCTGCTTTAATCGCTGCTAATAAATCTGGTAAAGAATCATAGAAACTTAAACCAACTGCACACCATACTAATGCAATCACACCTTCACCGATCATCGCACCGTAGAAAATGAAACGAGCTTCTTTTTCGTTTTCAGTACAACGCGCCATTAACGGGCTTTGTGTTGCGTGGAAACCAGATAATGCACCACAAGAGATTGTTAAGAACAAGAGTGGCCATAATGGTAAATCTGCACGGGTTTCAAAGTTTTGGAAGAATTTCTCAAAAGACATTCCATCTACTGAGCGATAGAAAGAAATTGGATCAGCAGAATTAAGATCAGCTGTCACTAAACCATATACCATACCTACAGACATAAAGAGTAATAATGCACCGAAGAATGGGTAGATACGACCGATGATTTTATCAACCGGAAGTAATGTCGCAAGAATATAGTAAATGAAAATGATAGCAGTCCAAACACTTATAACAGTCGCTTTATCCATACCCCAAACGGTAATACCACCTGCTTCAGCTACTTGATGGATTTCTTCCGCATTGCTAATAGAAATGCTACCTGATGCAGCACCGAACACATCCATTGTAATCGTACCCATTAATTGAGCTGGACTTGCAACGAATACCACACCCACTAATAATAAAAGTACAACCGCTAAGATGTTAATAAATGCTTTAACTGGACGACCTAAGTATTTACCTGCGAGGTTAGGCATAGATGCACCGCCATTACGCACACTTAACATTCCACAGAAATAATCGTGTACCGCACCAGCAAAGATACAACCCACTACAATCCAAAGCATTGCAACTGGTCCGTATAACGCACCAAGAATCGGACCAAAGATTGGGCCTGTACCTGCAATATTTAATAATTGAATTAACCAAATCTTAGTTTTAGACATTGGCATATAGTCAACGCCATCATTCATGGCATACGCTGGCGTTTGACGATTTGGATTGATCACAAAAATGCGCTCAATCACTCGACTATAAAAGAAATAACCTGCAAGCAATAACGCCACGCAGAAGAAAAACCACAACATAAAAAATACTCCTCAGGAATAAATGAATACCGAAATTTAGTCATATACTAGACTTCGTCGGCGGTATTCTAAGTGAAAATCATCAAAATCAAAATTTTAATTTTTACAATGTTTCAAATTTGTGATCTATATCACGTTTATCATTACGCTTTTTTCACTTACAATAAGCTCATAAATTCAAATAATTAAAAAAGGATCATAAATGGCTCTTACTCGCTGCCCTGAATGTCGTAAAAAAATCAGCGAATCCGCTCAATTTTGTCCAAATTGTGGTTTTTCTTTTAAAGAAGAAGATCTTGAAATTTACAAACAAAAGCTTGAACAACGACGCCAACAAAATGCCGAAATTAATCGAAAAAGCACTAAACTTCACCTTATTTGGTTCGCTATTTTCACCCTCGTTATTTTGCTCGCAAGTTGGCTGACAGGAGAATAAAAAGTGCGGTCAAAAAACGATAAGAATTTTGATCTGCACCCCAAAAGTTGGACTCAACAAACCAACAATTGAGGTGCAGATTT
>CABQSN010000131.1:0-4737 GCA_902466845.1 uncultured Haemophilus sp. | reverse complement strand
ATAATGCGCAAGGCGTCTTCGTTGAAACGTTCCGAAGGTATTCCTACAGCACGTAGAATCTGATTTTCTAAATCAGCTAACCCTTCAAATAAATCAATCACAATTTGGGCAGCGGTATTTTCTTGTACTAATTGGGGATCAAGAGAACCAGGATCACTATGTGTGTTTTGACGGAAGACTTGAGTGTCAGAAAGGGACGTACCAGCAGGTACAGTGGCAGAAAATGCTGTTGTTGAAAAAATGCCAATCATCATACTGACCAGCACTGATGTTTTGTATGTTTTCATATAAAATCCTTATTAACTAATACGGCGAAATGCCATTTTCTATTTTATCAAAGTGAATAAAAGAAAAGATTGATATAGTTAACAAATTTGAAAAAAATACGGAATGTCTTATACATCCCGTATTGAATTTATGAAGTATCTGTTCAGAGATTATTGCAAGGCTTTTTCAATCTTCTCAAATAAATCTTTTGAGAGATCTTCAACTGCACTTAAACGTTCTAAGGCACGTTTCATTAGTGTTTGACGTTGTGCATCAAAACGTGAGAAACGAATTAATGGCTCAATTAAACGCGCAGCCACTTGTGGATTTGTTTCATTTAAACGAATTAAAACATCTGTTAAGAAACGATAGCCTGAACCACTGATATGATGGAATGCTTTTAAGTTGTGATTTGCAAAGCTACCCACTAATGAACGTAAACGGTTTGGATTGTTGAAGTTAAAACTTGGGTGATCCATTAACACTTGTACAATTTCCAATACGTTTTCATCTGGGCGAGTTGCTTGTAAAGCAAACCATTTATCCATGACTAAGCCATCATGTTGCCATTTTTGTTCGAAATCTGCTAACAAGGTATCACGACAAGGTAATTCCGCTTTGGTTGCCATATTTAATGCAGCCAACGTATCTGTCATATTATTGGCATTATTATAATGTTTTTGGACTACATTATTACCAAGATTGGTGTAAGCCAAATAACTTAAACAAAGATTACGCATTGCTCGTAAGGCAATATCTTTTTGAGTCACTTGATAATCTTCAAGACGAATATGGGTGTAAATACGCAATAAATCTTCTTTCAAGTATTCTGCAATTTGCACCAACATAAATTCTCTTGCGGCCGCAATGCCATCTGGATCAATCGTTTTAAAGCTTTCTGCAAACTCAATGTCTTTTGGCAAGGTTAGAATTAATGTAGCTAATTCAATATCCTGTTCGTAATTTTCCAATACATGCGCAAGTGCGGTCAAAACATCAGGTGAAATTTCAAAAGCTTCACCTTGTTGGAAATGAGCCACATTACGACGTAATTCTTGAGTAAACAGCATTTGTGCTGCATCCCAACGAGCAAATTGGTTATCAGCGAATTTAAGTAAACCTAATAACTGCTCTGTGGTGTAATCATAATCCAGTTTCACCGGTGCAGAGAAATCACATAATAACGCAGGAATTGGGCGACCATAAATACCATGGAACTCAAACACTTGGTCTTTTTCTGTTACATTTAATACATCACTTAACAATTCACCGTTATGCTGTAACATTTGTTTGGTGCCGTTGGCATCATAAAGCGCAATTTTCAATGGAATATGTAAGTTTACTTTTTCCATTTGATCCGCAGTTGGCGGCGTAGATTGCGAAACGGTTAAACGATAAGTATGAGTTTGTTCATCATAGGCATCGCTAATCAATAATTCTGGCGTACCTGATTGGCTATACCAACGACGGAATTGTGCTAAATCAACGTCATTTGCACGTTCCATTGCAGAAACAAAATCTTCACAAGTTGCTGCTTTACCGTCATTTTCTGCAATATAAAGTTGCATTCCTTTTTGGAAACCTTGTTCACCTAATAAGGTGTGCAACATACGAATCACTTCTGCCCCTTTTTCATATACAGTCACGGTATAGAAGTTATTCATTTCAATGACTTTTTCAGGGCGAATTGGGTGTGACATTGGGCTTGCATCTTCGGCAAATTGCACCGTACGTAAGAATTTCACGTTATTAATGCGATTAACAGCTCGAGAACCCGTATCAGATGAAAATTCTTGATCACGGAAAACCGTTAAACCTTCTTTCAAACTTAATTGGAACCAATCACGGCAAGTTACACGGTTTCCCGTCCAATTATGGAAATATTCATGTGCAATCACGCTTTCAATGGCGAGATAATCATCATCGGTTGCTGTTTGTGGATTTGCCAACACAAATTTAGAGTTGAAAATATTCAACCCTTTATTTTCCATGGCGCCCATATTGAAGAAGTCCACAGCAACAATCATGTAAATATCTAAGTCGTATTCTAAATTGAAACGGTCTTCATCCCATTTCATGGATTTTTTCAGACTTTCCATTGCCCACGAAGCGCGATCAAGATTGCCACGGTCAACATAAAGCTCTAAGGCTACTTCACGACCACTTTTTGTCGTAAAGGTATCTTGTAATAAATCAAAATCACCTGCCACTAAAGCGAATAAATAGCTTGGTTTCGGGAAAGGGTCATTCCATTCAACCCAATGACGACCATCCTCTAATTCACCACTTGCAATGCGGTTACCATTAGAAAGTAAGTAAGGATATTTAGTTTTATCTGCGGTAATTTTGGTTGTATAGCGCGCCAATACATCTGGGCGATCAAGCATATAAGTGATTTGACGGAAACCTTCTGCTTCACATTGTGTACAAATCCCCTCGCCAGATTGATAAAGCCCTTGTAAAGAGGTGTTTTGTGCAGGCTCTAGATTCGTCACAATTTCAAGTTCAAAATTGACCGCACTTTGATTGGTTAAATCTAACGTTAAACTTTCATGGTCTTGATGATAATGTTTGAAATCTTCGCCATTGAATTTAATGGAGGCAAATTGAAATCCATGACCATCTAATCGTAGATGGGTTGCTTCATCATTTAAACGTTGGAAGGTTGTTTTTGCAGTGACAACGGTATGCTTAGGATCTAATTGAAAATCAAGGAAAATATCCGTAACTGTAAAATCAGGTTGTTTGTAATCTTTTCTATATTTCGCTTTAGCTAACATAATCTGCTCTATTTCTAAGAAAAAAACTCATATTAGGATAAGATTTTATGACAAAACTTGCAATGGAATTTTCAGTTTTTACCACACGGCAAACGATTGCTTAAAAGCATGCAAATATGCTATTCTACGCATCGTTTTTTATCAGATAAATTTTTAAAAATATGTCAAATACCGCACAAATTGCTATTGTTATGGGCTCAAAAAGCGATTGGGCAACCATGCAAGAAGCCACTCAAATTTTAGATGAACTCAATGTGGCATATCATGTTGAAGTCGTTTCCGCACATCGAACTCCCGACAAACTGTTTGAATTTGCCGAAAATGCACAAAAAAATGGTTACAAAGTGATTATTGCAGGTGCAGGTGGTGCAGCACATTTACCCGGTATGATTGCGGCTAAAACACTTGTGCCCGTATTGGGTGTCCCTGTTAAAAGCTCTATGTTAAGCGGTGTTGATAGTCTCTATTCTATCGTGCAAATGCCTAAAGGTATTCCTGTCGGCACTTTAGCGATTGGTCCAGCAGGTGCGGCCAATGCAGGATTACTCGCCGCACAAATTCTTGCCGGTTGGGATGATGCGTTATTTGCTCGCCTACAAGTATTCCGCGAAAATCAAACTAATATAGTATTGGATAATCCTGATCCACGTACATAAAACGCCGTTAAATTTGACCGCACTTTTCAAAGTGCGGTTGTTTTTTTAGCTAGATTTGATGAGAAATTTTATGCAAAACTCTACCCTATATCCTACTGTTTATGTGCTTGGTAATGGTCAACTTGGCAGAATGTTACGTTATGCAGGCGCACCTTTAGATATTCATGTCCAACCGCTTGAGTTCAATGCACCAGTATTTGATTTACCCAAAGATGCCATCATCACCGCAGAAATTGAACGTTGGGAAAAA
The DNA here is from genome assembly GCA_902466845.1 of uncultured Haemophilus sp. Classification (GTDB taxonomy): domain Bacteria; phylum Pseudomonadota; class Gammaproteobacteria; order Enterobacterales; family Pasteurellaceae; genus Haemophilus_D. The sequence goes on along the minus strand of CABQSN010000131.1, from coordinate 784 downwards.
ACACCGTTAACCGAATTATTAGGTCATCATAAAAATTTCGTTAATCAGAATGTTTTTGGCTTATTAGCCGATCGTTTTACCCAAAAATCTTTACTAGATGAACTCAATCTCTCTACCTCGCCATGGTGTTTATTAAAAGATAAAACGCAATGGCCTGAAGTATTTAAAAACGTGGGCGAAAAAGTCGTGGTAAAACGTCGTACCGGTGGTTATGACGGTCGCGGTCAATGGATTATTACTGACAACAATCAAAGTGATATTACGGACGATTTATTCGGTGAAGTTATCGCAGAAAAATTTATTCCTTTTGATTATGAAGTGTCTATCGTAGGTGCAAGATTTAAAAATGGTGAAAAACGTTTCTATCCTGTGACGCATAATCTGCAGCAAAATGGTATTTTACGTTACAGTGTGACAGATATTTCATTCCCTCAACAACAAAGCCAACAAATTCAGGCTGAATCTATGCTCGGAAAAATTATGGATAAGCTTGAATATGTGGGTGTAATGGCAATGGAATGCTTTGTGGTGGGGGATAAATTATTAATTAATGAACTCGCTCCTCGAGTACATAACAGTGGCCATTGGACACAATTAGGCTGTGCGATTAGTCAATTTGAATTGCATCTACGTGCTTTACTAGATTTACCCTCTCCATCATTACAACCCATTGCACCAAGTGTCATGGTCAATTTAATTGGTACAGAACATAATCCACAATGGTTGAACACCCCTTTCTCCCAATTACATTGGTATGGCAAGGAAGTTCGTCCAGGTAGAAAAT
>CABQSN010000130.1:0-4873 GCA_902466845.1 uncultured Haemophilus sp. | reverse complement strand
CGCGTTTAATTGAGCCATTAATTCGTTTCTCACGTTTTGATGCACAACGTCAAACGTTAATGAAACGCGCCTTAGAACGATTAAGTGCTGTTGAAGATCTCTCAAAAGATTTATTTGAGAAGATTGAAAAAGCCTTGCAATAAAACAAAAAGTGCGGTTAATTTTGACCGCACTTTCCATTTACAGTGAACTATCCTGAGAGATAAACGAGTATGTATTCTTTAATCCGTAAAGCCATCTTTTCCCTTGATCCTGAAACTGCCCATGATTTAGTGATTAAATCATTGCATTTAGCGGGTAAATCACCGTGCCAATTTTTATTGAAGCAACTTTTGGCTTGTCCACAAGGTACGCCTAAGCAAGTAATGGGCATTACGTTTAAAAATCCTATTGGGTTAGCAGCGGGCGCAGATAAAAATGCCGAAGCGATTGATGGATTTGGTGCGATGGGATTTGGTTTTATTGAAGTAGGGACGGTTACGCCTTTAGCGCAAGAGGGGAATGCGAAACCTCGTCAATTCCGTTTAGTGGAAGCGGAAGGGATTATTAACCGTAATGGATTCAATAATTATGGCATTGATTATGTGGTCGAGAATGTTAAAAAGGCAAAATTTGATGGCGTAATTGGGATTAATATTGGCAAAAATAAAATCACGCCACTTGAAAAGGGGAAAGATGATTACCTATTTTGCCTAAACAAAGCCTATAACTATGCGGATTATATTACGGTCAATATTTCATCACCGAATACGCCTGATTTACGCCAATTGCAGTATGGAGATTACTTTGATGATTTACTGCAAAGTATAAAACAGCGTCAAAAAGTATTAGCTGAGCAATATAACAAATATGTGCCGATTGCAGTAAAAATTGCACCTGATTTATCCGAGGCGGAGCTCGTTCAAATTGCAGATACCTTACTTCGTCATCAAATGGATGGGGTAATTGCGACTAATACGACGATTTCACGTGACAACGTCGCAGGTTTGAAAAATGCGGAACAACAAGGTGGCTTAAGTGGAAAACCATTACAGCAGAAAAGTACAGAAATTATTCAAAGATTGCATCAAGAGCTGAAAGGTCAAATTCCGATTATTGGGAGTGGTGGTATTGACGGTGTACAAAATGCACAAGAGAAGATTGCAGCAGGTGCTGAATTGTTACAAGTTTATTCGGGTTTGATTTATCACGGTCCAAGCTTAGTTAAAGAATTAGTGAAAGCGATTAAATAAATGACAAAAAAATATGATTTACATTGCCATAGTACGGCCTCAGATGGTGTTTTAACGCCTACGGAGCTTGTGCAACGAGCTCATGAGCAAGGTGTCAATGTGCTTGCTTTATGTGATCACGACACTGTGATGGGCATTGATGAAGCTAAACTCGAAGCAGATAAATTAGGTATTGAGCTAATTAATGGCGTGGAAATTTCAACGAATTGGGAAGGTCGTGGCATCCATATTGTTGGATTAAATTTTGATAAAACACATCCTAAAATGACCGCACTTTTAGCCGAACAAAAATCACTGAGAGAAAAAAGAGCGGTTGAAATTGGCCATAAATTAGAAAAAGCAGGCGTTCCAAATGCCTATGAAGGCGCAAAAGCGTTAGCCAATGGGGAAGTAACTCGTGCGCATTATGCGCGTTATTTGGTACAAATCGGAAAGGTTTCAAATGATGGGCAAGCCTTTAAGCGTTATCTAGGCGGTGGCAAATCGTGTTTTGTCAAAGCTGAATGGGTGAATATTCCAACGGCGATTGATACGATTCATGCGGCAGGTGGCGTTGCCATCATTGCTCATCCTATGCGTTATAACATGACAGGGAAATGGATTCGTCGATTAATTGTTGATTTTAAACAATGGGGCGGTGATGGCATGGAAGTCGCAGATAGTGGACAGACCAAAGATCAGCGTCAATATCTTGCGCGTTTAGCCAATGAATATGACTTAGCCGCCTCATTAGGCTCGGATTTTCATTTTCCTTGCGGATGGATTGAATTAGGAAAGAATTTGTTTTTACCTGAAGAGGTAAAACCGATTTGGACATTATTTGAATAATAAAGGGCGGTTAAATCCGCCCTTATTTTTTATATTTGACTGTTCTCACACAAACCGAGACTCGCTAGAAATTCAATAAATGCGCGAACTTTAGCCGGTAAATGACGACGATTTGGGTAAACCACATAAATATCTAAAGGTTTTTGTTTATATTCAGACAAAATTTCAACTAATTCACCTGAAGCAAGCGCATCTTTTACAAAGAAATCCGGTGCATTACTGATGCCCAATCCTGCTTTTGTCATTTCTAACAATGCCATACCATTATTGGAAACCACTTTAGATTGAATTTTATAACGTTGAATTTGATTGGCTTTTGTTGATTGCCAATGCACTTGATTCAACGACGATTTATAAAGTAAACCTTGGTGATATTCTAAATCGTCAGGTGTAAGCGGTGTGCCTCGTGCTTCTAAATAACTTGGAGAAGCAACAAAATGCATAGGGGCGCTGCTAATTTTACGCGCAACAAGTGAGCTGTCTTGCATATAGCCGATACGTAATGCTAAGTCATAGCCTTCCGCAACGAGATCAACACGTTTGTCTTCAAATTCAATTTCTACGTGTAAATTAGGATGAAGCTCAATAAATTTAGGCAAGTTCGGTGAAATATAAAGTAAGCCAAAATCACGTGGCACAGAGATTAATAAATTACCTTGTAAGCTCGTCGCCATATTGCTGATGCTTGAATCAGCCTCGCTTAAATCTAATAGAATGGCTTGGCAACGTTGGTAATAAAGCATACCTGCTTCAGTTGGCACAATTTTTCGCGTTGTACGTTGTAATAATCGTGTTTTTAAATGTTCTTCTAATTGTGAAACTAATTTACTCGCCATCGCCACAGAAATATTCTGTTGGTTGGCAGCTTGTGTAAAACTTTGCGTTTCGATCACTTTACAGAAAACCGAAATTGCATTGAGTTTATCCATTTATAAATCCTTTTTGAAAAAAAGCTTGATTTTATCGGCGTAAGTTTGCAGTATATCGCCAATTTTACAGAATTCTAGTTATATTTTAGGTAAGCAAATGAGCAAATCTTTAGTGATTGTGGAGTCGCCGGCCAAAGCGAAAACCATCAATAAATATTTAGGTAGCCAGTATGTGGTGAAATCCAGCGTAGGGCATATTTGTGATTTGCCTACTGCAGGGAGTAGCACAGGCGAAAAGGCCAAACCAGTTTCCACTAAAGGATTAAGTGCGGAAGAAAAAAACAAAATTAAAGCAGAAAAAGACCGTGCGGCCTTAGTGAAACGTATGGGGATTGACCCTTATCATGATTGGAAAGCCAATTACCAAATTCTACCGGGCAAAGAGAAAGTAGTAGCAGAATTAAAGTCTCTTGCTAAAAAATCCGATCATATTTATCTCGCAACCGACTTGGATAGAGAAGGAGAGGCTATCGCGTGGCATTTACGTGAAGTCATTGGTGGCGATGATAGTCGTTTTAGTCGCGTTGTATTTAATGAGATTACTAAAAAAGCGATTGAAAAAGCGTTTCAGCATCCTGCGCACATTAATATGGACCAGGTTAATGCTCAGCAAACCCGTCGTTTCTTAGACCGCGTGGTAGGCTTTATGGTGTCGCCATTATTATGGAAAAAAGTGGCGCGAGGACTATCTGCCGGACGTGTGCAATCTGTTGCCGTGAAATTGGTGGTAGAGCGTGAACGTGAAATCAAAGCATTCCAACCAGAAGAGTTCTGGGAAATTGAAGCGCTAACCCAAACGAGCAAGAAAGAAGACTTACGTTTGGATGTGGTGCAATATAAAGGCAAGAAATTTGAGCCGAAAAATGAAAAAGAAGCTCAAAGTGCGGTCGATTTCTTAAACAAATCACATTACGTTGTCACAGATTTAGAAACAAAACCAACAGGTTCTAAACCAAGAGCCCCATTTATTACTTCAACCTTACAACAAACTGCAAGTACGCGTTTAGGTTTTGGGGTGAAGAAAACCATGATGTTGGCACAACGTTTATATGAAGCCGGTTACATCACTTATATGCGTACTGACTCTACCAACTTGAGCCAAGATGCATTAAATATGGCACGCTCTTATATCGAAAGCCATTTTGGCAAAGATTATTTGCCCGCTAAACCGAATTTCTACTCGAGTAAAGAAAACGCTCAAGAAGCGCACGAAGCGATTCGTCCTTCTGATGTGAAAATGCTTGCGGATCATTTAAGTGGCATGGATAAAGATGCTGTGCGCTTGTATGATTTAATCTGGCGTCAATTTGTAGCCTGCCAAATGCCGGCTGCACAATATGACAGCACAACGGTTACCGTAATGGCTGGCGATTATGAATTGAAAGCCAAAGGCCGTATTTTACGTTTTGATGGTTGGACAAAAGTCTTGCCACAATTAGGTAAAAATCCAGAAGACCAAATTTTACCGGCTGTGAGTTTAAACGAAACATTAGTACTAAAAACAGTTTCGCCAAGCCAACACTTCACTAAACCGCCCGCTCGTTTTACTGAAGCAGCATTGGTTAAAGAATTGGAGAAACGTGGTATTGGTCGACCTTCGACTTATGCGGCAATTATTTCGACTATTCAAGAACGTGGTTATGTGCGCATTGAAAATCGCCGTTTCTATGCAGAGAAAATGGGCGAAATCGTTACTGATCGCTTAAATCAATCTTTTACTGATTTGATGAGCTACGATTTCACTGCCAACATGGAAAACGTACTAGACCAAATTGCATCCGGTGAGAAAAATTGGAAGGCTGAGTTAAATCAATTCTTCAAAGATTTTTCTACCCAACTTTCTACGGCTGAATTGGACGAATTAGAAGGTGGAATGAAGCCGAA
>CABQSN010000129.1:0-4879 GCA_902466845.1 uncultured Haemophilus sp. | reverse complement strand
CGCTTTAAGCATTTAAAGTGCGGTTATTTTTTTTCGTTTTAGTGTTTACCAAATAATTTCATCGTGGGTAATACAATCACACAAGCAATCGCGCCAACAATCAAGCCAACCACTAAAGTCGCCACATTACCTAATAAGCCATCTGCTAATTGATAATCAGCGAGCAAATGATGAATGAAATCCACATTATGTACGAAAATACCACCACCTACTAAGAACATTGCGAGCGTACCGATAAAACTAAGTGAACGCATAAATTTAGGCATAATCACTAAAATTGCGTTCCCGATTGACTTCGCTACGCCACCTTTTTTGATAAGGTATAAACCGAAATCATCCGCTCTAACAATTAATGCTACTAAGCCATAAACAAAAATAGTAATCCCGATACCCACTACCGAAAGGGAAATAATGCGAGTCAGCAAGCTCGCTTCGGTTAATTCGCCCAATGCAATAATGATAATTTCAGCGGAAAGAATAAAGTCCGTACGAATTGCCCCTTTAATTTTAGCGGCTTCATTAAAGGTTGTTTTTTCTTCATGCTCTTCATGAGCAATAAATTTATGTAGAATTTTCTCTACACCTTCAAAACACAAATATGCCCCACCTATCATCAAAAGTGGCACGATCAACCAAGGTAAAAATGCAGAAAGCAGTAAAGCAATTGGAATTAAAATGACTTTATTGACTAACGATCCTTTGGTGACGGCCCAAACAATAGGCAATTCACGATCGGAAGATGCCCCTGTTACCTGATTAGCATTTAAGGCTAAGTCATCACCTACTACACCAACGGTTTTCTTGGCTGCTATTTTGGTCATCAAGGCGACATCATCAAGAATCGATGCAATGTCATCAATAAGGGTAAAAAGAGAGCTAAACGCCATATTCTTTCCTTTATAAAGTTAAAATTTAGAGAAATGAGTTTTAGACTGGTCGAATGCTTTCGACATCCAACTTCGCATCAAACTCTTTTTGTAATAAAAGCAGTTTTTTATCTTGCTGTAAATCCGTACGCGCCTGTTCACGTAAGTCTTGATACACTTTTTTGCGGTAATCCATCGGGGTTAAAACATCGGAATCTTCAACAAAAATCGACAATTTGACTGGTTTTTCATATAAACGTTCAAGATGATCCACTAAATTTTTAATATTTCGATCTTGTTTTAAATGGGCTTTTTCAGAATGAAGCCCAAGTTGAATTTCATCTTCTGTTTGCGACTTAATAAAGCAATTTAATGCCAACTCTTTTGAAAAGCCAATCACCCCAGAACGTTCGACGATATCCGTCCAAGGATCTTGTTTTTGCGTAATTTGAATAATTTTCTCACGCAATTCTGGTGTCACATCTTTCAACATTGCCTGTTTAATATCAGAAGGACGCACTCCGCTATCTACTTTGGCTAAATCCGGATTACTCCACTCCCAACGATAGGTTTCCGCATCCAGAATTTCTTGCTCTTCCGCGTCCATTTCAGCATTATCATCAATGGTATTCTCCACCGTTTCAATACCTTGCTTTAACTCGTCAGCTTGTTGAGTTATTGGATTTGGTTCCGCGGCTTTCGTTTGCGTAGCTTTCGGTGGAGTCATCTCTCGCACAGGAAGCGCGGTCATTTTTGGCGAGTTTTTTTGCTCGTCTAACTCTTGAAGATGATGCAAGGTTTCTTCCACTGCTGCTTGCTGTTCATCATGATGATGTTGGCGCTCTGATTGCTCTATTTGCGTTAATTGATTCAATGCCTCTAGTGCAGCAAGGCTGGCTAAATTCAATGAAGAAGTGGTTTGAGTGGAAACAGGTTGAGAAGACGAGGAATGCTCAACCGCCGATTGAACCATCGGCTTTTGCGCTTGTGCAGAATAATTTGCTTTGATGTTTTGCGACAGCACCGGCATATCCACATAACCAGAAACAGGCTGATTTTCAACCGCACTTTTCTGTGTATTTTGTTCAGGGGATAGCCCGCCTTGTTTAGGCGTTTGTGCTGCCGTAAGGAACTTTGGGTGGAATGCCAACGCCCTCAATAATGTCATTTCTGCACCAATTCGACGATTTGGTGCGGAGGCCAATTCTTTTCGACCCGATACAATCACTTGATAGAAAAATTGTACGTCTTCCGGTGAAATATGTTTAGCCAGAAAACCTAGATGATCGTTTTCGTCCGTAGCATTTTTAGCGAGCAACTGCATTAAGGCAATTTGATGCAATTTCTCAGCCGTTTCAGCCAGTAACTCATCCCAATCGCCCGCTTTTTCTGCCACCGTTTGGATGGTTTTCATTAAACGCTCACCGTTACCTTGATGTAAGGCGTAAATGATTTCAATCGGCTGATCTTCATCTAACAGCCCAAGCATGGTATTCACCACATCAGTGGAAACTTTACCATTTCCCATGGCAATCGCTTGATCCGTTAAACTTAAGCTATCACGAATACTACCCTGTGCTGCTTTGGCTAATTTATCCAATGCAGGCGTATCAAAAGGAATATTTTCGGCAGTAAGCACGCGATTAAGATGCGCTGAAATTTGCGGTTCATCTAATGCTTTGAGATGAAATTGCATACAACGGGATAAAATCGTAATCGGTAATTTTTGTGGATCTGTTGTAGCGAGTAGGAATTTCACATATTCAGGTGGTTCTTCCAAGGTTTTTAACAACGCATTGAAAGAATGGCGAGAAAGCATATGGACTTCATCGATAAGATAGACTTTATAACGCCCCACTACCGGCTTATATTGCACATTGTCTAATAGCTCACGGGTATCTTCTACTTTTGTACGAGAAGCCGCATCGATTTCAATTAAATCAATAAAATTGCCCGCTTCGATCGCTTTGCAGTTTTCACATTCACCGCAAGGATCGGCAGTAATACCATTTACACAGTTCAAACCCTTCGCAAATAAACGAGCGATAGAGGTTTTACCCACGCCACGGGTGCCGGAAAATAAATAAGCATGATGTAAACGGTTTTCTTTTAAACCGTTTTCCAAAGCAGTGAGCACATGGCTTTGCCCCACTACTTCAGAAAAGTTTTTTGGTCGCCATTTTCTGGCTAAAACTTGGTAGCTCATCGCATCCCTTTAAAAATTAATGGCCTTCAAAATTCACTAAGGTGTAGCAATCAATGCCTAAATCACGTAAGCGTTTTTCGCCCCCTAATTCTGGCAAATTAATCACAAAGGCAGCATGTTTCACTTCACCACCTAAACGTTGAACTAATTTCACGGTGGCTTCAACTGTACCACCCGTTGCTAACAAGTCATCAATGATTAACACATTATCGCCTTGTGAAATCGCATCAGTGTGCAATTCAAGGGTGTCTTGACCGTATTCTAACTGATAAGACTGTGCAATCACTTCACGAGGTAATTTGCCCGGTTTACGAACTGGGATAAATGGCAAGCCTAATGCTAATGCAACTGGCGCACCAAAAATAAATCCACGAGACTCGGTACCAATTACTTTTGTGAGTCCTTGATCTTTATACTTTTCAACGATCAAATCGATTGTGGCTTTAAAAGCCTCAGGCACTTCAAGTAAGCTCGTGATATCACGGAAAATAATGCCTTCTTTTGGATGATTTGGGATAGATTTGATAGAAGATTTGATTAATTCAAGTTGTTTGTTCATAAATAATTGCTCAAAAAAGAGTAAGAAAAAATCCTGTTTTTAGGCTCGCATTCTAGCATATAAAAATGCAAAAGTGCGGTGAATTTTGTACATAAAAAAACTTGCATCCTAAGTGTTCAGAATAAGTTTTCTAGACAGTTAAGATGCAAGTAAAAAGTATTTATTCAAGTTTAAGATGTAATTAACCTACAATCATTGGAGCCCAAAGGAATCCGAAGCCAACACCTGCTATAACTCCAATTAATGCAGGTAACATAAATGGGTGATTTAGAACATATTTACCAACTCTAGTAGTTCCTGTTGTATCCATTTCCATTGCAGCTAATGATGTTGGATAGGTAGGTAAAAGGAAAATACCAGTTACAGCTATAAATGATCCTAAAATAGCCCAATTAGGCACACCTAATGCAACCGCTAAAGGAATAATTAACGGTGTTGTTGATCCTTGTGAATAAAGCAAAGCACAAGTTAAAAATAACACTGGAGCTAATAACATTGGATAAGAACGTAAAACATCTCCAGCAATAACTTTAATATCGCCCAAGTGAGCGTCAACAAATGTTATACCTAAAGTAACGATCCCTAAAATAACAGCAACAGAGCTCATACCTGAACGAAATGTTGAATTAGACGTAATATCTTCAGGTTTACTTTTGCTCACAACCAACATTAAACAAGCTGACGCTAGCATAACAGCAACAATAATATCTCTAGTTCCCATTGATTTGCCATTTTCATATACAGGTCGTAAAGCTGGTAATGTCGCAAATAACACAATGACAACTGTAGCTAATAGGAAAATAATTACTGATAACTTAGATGCTCTTGTATGATTAACCACTTGAGATTGATTCTTAGATACTAGCCCGTCTTGTAAGCGTTGCAAATAAACTGGATCATCTTGTAACTCACATCCTTGTTTAGATGCAACGAAAGCTGCAACTAATGATGCAACAAATGATACAGGTAAACAAACAGCCATAACTTGGAAAAATGTAACGGAATTATTTTCCATTATAGTAATCATTGCAGCCATTGCCGCACTAATAGGGGAACCAGCTACCGCTAATTGAGACGAAACCACAGAAGCAGATAATGCTCTAGACGGTCTAACTCCAGATTCTTTAGCTACTTCTGCAATAACTGGTAATGTTGAAAATACAATAAATCCTGTACCTGCAACAATAGTCATAAGCCAAGTTATCACTGGAGCTATAAAATTAATATGTTTTGGATTTTTACGCATTA
>CABQSN010000128.1:0-4912 GCA_902466845.1 uncultured Haemophilus sp. | reverse complement strand
AATAATAGAATGACAACAAACTACCGACAAATCATCCGAAAACGATTGCTTCTCAATCATCTTGCGGCAAACCGTGAGGCGAGCTTTATCATCGGTATATTTCTGCCAAATTTTTTCGCGCATTTCGTCTGAAAGCCCATCGGTAAGCCCGTCAGAACAAAGTAATAAACTCTCTCCTTGCTGAATTTCAATTTCTTGATAAAAAATTTTATCTTGAAATTCGGAATAATCCGCGACTAAACAAGAAGAAACGCCACCATAAATCGTAGCAAAATCCTCCTCTTTTTTATCGGGGAAATCAGCCAACAATTCAGAAAGAATAGAATGATCTTGGGCGATTTGTTGCCAGTTTCCTTGGGCATCAATTAAATAAGCACGGCTATCGCCTACGCTGAGAATTTTGGCTTTACGAGTTATTTGATCAATTTCGGCAGCCACAAATGTGGTTGCTGAGCCAAAATAATCCTCTGCTAACTCTGCTGATAAACTGGATTGTAAATCGTAGATTGTCTGGCGACTTATGCTTTCCATTTGGCTTAACAATTGCATCGCCAATTTGCTCGCTTTTTCAGGTCGGTTGCTATTGTAAATACCATCTGCCACGCCTACAATAAAGTGCGGTCGGTTTTCAAGGCGTTTTTCAGCCGTTTTGAGTTTATATTGAAACACCGACTCGCCATTAAAAAGGGCATCTTGGTTGTGTCGCTTGTTGCTGCCAATTTGTTGGCAGAAGGTAATTTCGCAAAAATTTTCCATTATTCAACCGCTTGTTGAGAAGGATTTAGAAGGCGATCAATCGCTTTTAGGGCATCTAACGCCTTCATTTCTAGACTTAAAAAGTGCATTTTCGGCACACCTGCATCTTGTGGGTTAATACGGATAAATCCACCCTTTTTTGCTTTCGCCGTACGTTCAGAAAATCGACGCACAGTTGGAATGGCTTTCCCCGCTCCCAGTTCGATGACGACGAGATTTTGCACTTCTTTTAACCATAAATCGAGCTTATTTCGTTTTAAATTTTGATAATTACTGCTGTAAAAATAATCGTCAAACATGAGTACATTTTGTCTTGCTAAACGCTGACAATAAGGGCAACGAGGCGGCTCACTCAATAAGCGCAAGTTTTCGTTATCCACTACTGGTTGGAATTCTTTTGCAGACCAGCTCAAATCACGGCAATTATGCACACACTGCAGACGCTCTAGTGTGCCATGCACTTCATAAATGCGCCCTTCTTCAAACCCCGCTTTCTGAAAATGCCCATCCACATTACTTGTAAAAACAAAATAACCATGCGGTTTGCTTTCTGCCCAACGTTTTAAAATTTGGTAGCCCTCATGCGGGATTGTTGCGCGATATTGCGATAAGCGATGCCCGTAAAACCAATAAGCTAACTCTTGATGAATTTCATAAGCCAATGGCGTCGCAATATCTTGGAAATTGATATTGCGGCTTTTAAACATTGGGTAGGCATTCCAAAACCCGCCGACACTTCTAAAATCCGGCAAACCTGAATCCACGCTCATTCCAGCCCCGGCAGTAATTAAAATGCCGTCTGCCTTGCGGATAAGTTCCACTGCATAATTTAAGTCATTTTTCATAATACTTTTCTCTGCCCATTTTTCATTGGTGAAATAACGCCTGCTTCCTCTAGTTGATCTAAAATTCTCCCTGCCCGATTAAATCCCAAACTAAACTTTCGCTGAATCCGTGAAGCAGATGTAAATTTTTCTTGTTGCACGAATTTTTTTACATCCTCAAAAAGTGGATCACGCGTATCAGTTACTTTCATTGACATAATTTTTCTCCTCTGTCGTTTTTATAATTCCTTAGAAAAAGGCTTAAGCGTGCTATAAGAAGTAAAACCTTTCTTTTATGGAAAAATTATATGAAAAGAAGCGACAGTTCATGTCGTTAGCAAATTTGACAAGCGGTTATTTTTAGGAGTTTTTTTACAAATAATAGCTTCCGTATTGCAATATGCATATTTATCTGTTTATATATACATATAACTTATTAAGGAAAAGAATATGAATAACCAAAACCCGATTGAAATTTACCAAGCTCAAGATGGCACAACGCAAGTGGAAGTAAGATTTGAAAATGACACCGTTTGGCTTTCTCAGGCGCAGATGGCAAATATTTTTGATACTAGCTCAGATAACATAAGCCTACATTTAAAAAATATTTTTAATGAAGCAGAACTTGATGAAACTTTAACTACCGAGGATTTCTCGGTAGTTCGACAAGAAGGGAAAAGACAAGTTACTCGTAAGGTTAAACATTATAATTTGGATGCTATTATTTCTGTAGGCTATCGAGTGAAGTCTAAATCTGCAACAAATTTTAGAATTTGGGCAACTGCACGTTTAAAAGAATATCTGACTCAAGGCTATACTATTAACCAAAAACGTTTACAGCAAAATGCTCACGAATTAGAACAAGCACTTGCGCTTATTCAAAAAACGGCAAATTCATCGGAATTAACACTAGAAAGTGGTCGCGGATTAGTGGATATTGTCAGCCGTTATACGCATACCTTTTTATGGCTACAACAATATGATGAAGGTTTACTTACTGAACCACAAACACAGCAAGGCGGTACATTATCGACTTATGCTGAGGCTTGTTCTGCACTAGCGGAGTTAAAATTTCAGCTAATGGCAAAAGGTGAAGCAAGTGATCTGTTTGGTCGTGAACGAGATAATGGCTTATCTGCGATTCTAGGTAATTTAGATCAAAGTGTATTTGGTGAACCCGCTTATCCAAGCATTGAAGCAAAAGCAGCGCATTTACTTTATTTTGTCGTCAAGAACCATCCTTTTTCAGATGGTAATAAACGTAGTGGCGCATTTTTATTTGTAGATTTCTTACATAGAAATGGGCGTTTGTTTGATCATAATGGGCATCCAGTTATCAATGATACTGGGCTTGCAGCACTCACTTTATTAGTCGCAGAATCTGATCCGAAACAAAAAGAAACGCTTATTAGGCTTATTATGCATATGCTTAAACATAAGCAAGATAAGTAACGATAAATAGCGACCGAAGTCGCTATTTATCTATCAACGTTAAACTTAATAAAAAAATTATTTACATAATTCTTTTACTGACTCTACTAATGCTTCCATTTTGTCGTAAGAATTAATGCCACTTGGGCCACCAAAAAATGGGCAAACACAAATTAAAGTATCATTGTACTTGCGATAGAAGATATTAAATTCTTTCAACGCTTTAGTTTCATATACGGCTTCTCCAGTAAAAAACTTAAAGAAGTTATCTTTTTCAGTGACTCCCGTACAAATAATAACTTTAGGATTACATTCATCTATAAGTTGACGATAAAAAGCACCACGATTTTCAACACACCATTCTCTATATTCATCGAATGTTTCAAATCCTGTCATCTTAATGAATTGTTCATTCCATTGAATTGATGCTCTATTTTTGAAATTTATTGGTAGCATATTTAATTTAAAACCAATACCCTGTGGATAAAGCACATTATAAGTACTAACAAAATACTCATAGCTTTCACCACTTTTCCAATCTAAATTATAGTAGTACCACAAAAACCAACATAATTTTTGATTATATTGCGTAGTCCAACTACCATCAAAATCGTCCTCTAACCAAGAGTGCGGTATTAATTTAGGGCTTAAACTAAATTTCTTATAAAAATCATCAGGAGAAGCTTCATCACCAATCCCCCATTCTAACCCACAAAACCAAACATCTGAGTTAGGATTTCCGCCATCTCCACCAGCAAAAGATACCGCTACTTTTTTAAACTCTTCTGTTACCATTATTTTATCCTCATTATTTAAGTAGATTTGTCCAAATCCCTATGGTTTCTTCTTGAATTACGCCTTTTTCTTGACCTAATTTTATTGCCAGTTGCTGTAAACTTTTAGCCAACTCAGGATGACCGCAATAATTTAAACTACGAATGATGCGGGAAATCTTCTTACTTTCATGCCCAATATTGCGTAGCCAAACTTTACATTCAGTTAATTCAGGTTTAGGGAATATTTTATTATCTTCACGATATAAACAGAAGTAATCCAGAATAATATCAATAGAATGTAAATATTTATTTTGAATTGCTTCATCTCCAATAAAAATAACCAGGTCTTCTTCGTTAAAAACCGGTACTGAACGATTCCATTTGGAACTTTCAGTAACAGGTAAAAGCCAAGGAATATATAAATAAGCATCACCAATCATTCTTTTGGGCATTGCCCACATATCTTGCAAAGATAAATTATGTTGGCTTTTTCTTTGTTCTAAATAAAATTCAATTACTGGATGCATACGTTTCTCGTTAATTCATCAGTCATACAGTATAGTGATATAAAACTTGCTATTTATGTGAAAAGTGCGGTCATTTTTCTATGAGTTTTTGGTGTTCTCCAATAACTCAGCTACCACTTTCGGAACCCCCTCGCCTGCTTTTTCTTTTATTGCAATAACTTGCTTACGAACAAATCCTGTATTGGGATTTGGATCGATCAAGTAAATTGGCGCTTTGCTTGGCGCTTCATTAACTAAGCCATTAGCTGGATACACTTGCAAAGAAGTACCAATCACTAACACGACATCTGCTTGCGCTACAATATCAATTGCTCGCTCTAACATCGGCACCATTTCACCAAAAAAAACAATATATGGACGCATTGGATGCCCATTTGGATCTTTATCTTCCAATTTCTGATCGCCAAAACAATCTACGATATAACTTTCATCAAAGCTACTGCGAGCTTTATTTAATTCTCCATGCAAATGCAATACATTCGAGCTGCCGGCGCGTTCATGTAAATTATCCACATTTTGCGTGATGATTCTCACATCATAGGCTTTTTCTAGTTCAACTAAGGCGAGATGCGCTGCGTTTGGCTTAGCCACCGCGGCA
>CABQSN010000127.1:0-4918 GCA_902466845.1 uncultured Haemophilus sp. | reverse complement strand
TAAAAATCCATGCGCCAATAATCGCGAGCACCAAAAAACAAGCGATACCGGCTGCACGCATAGCTCTCACTTTAATCATATTTTCCATATTTTTTCCTTAAATTGCAGGGAGTTCGGCCATTGCCCAACGAGGTTTGACATCAATGGCGAGATCGCTGTGCTGACCTTGTTTTAAACGTAAAAAGCCCGTATAGGCAATCATGGCGCCGTTATCGGTACAAAATTGAGGTTGCGGATAAAATACTTCACCACCAAGATTTTTCATCATTGTGCCAAGGGTTTCACGTAATTTTTTGTTTGCACTTACGCCGCCAGCAATGACTAAACGCTTATAACCGGTTTCTTTTAAGGCACGTTTGCATTTAATTGCAAGTGTATCCACGACAGAATCTTGGAAGGCAAAGGCAATATCAGCTTTGGTTTGTTCGGTTAATTCACCTTCTTGTTTGAACGCCTGATTAATGGTGTTTGCTGCTGAGGTTTTTAAACCTGAAAAGCTAAAATCAAGACCAGGTCGATCCGTCATTGGTCGAGGGAATACAAAGCGATCTTTTGATCCTTTTTCGGCTAAACGTGAAAGTGCCGCACCGCCAGGATAATCTAACCCTAATAATTTCGCGGTTTTATCAAAGGCCTCACCCGCGGCATCATCAATGGATTCGCCAATGACTTCATATTTTCCTACGCCATCAACGCGTACTAACTGTGTGTGTCCACCTGAAACTAAGAGAGCAATAAATGGAAAGTGCGGTCGACTTTCATCAAGCATTGGCGCAAGTAGGTGGCCTTCCATGTGGTGTACGCCAATAGCGGGCACATTCCAGGCATAAGCCAGTGAACGCGCGATCGTTGCACCCACTAATAATGCGCCCACTAAACCTGGGCCACTTGTATAGGCGATACCATCAATTTGATCAGCGGTTAAATTGGCTTCTTCTAATGCGGCTTTAATTAATGGTGCGGTTTTGCGAATGTGATCGCGGGAAGCCAGTTCTGGCACCACACCGCCGTAATCCGCATGCAAGGCAATTTGCGTGTAGAGTTGATTGGCAATTAAGCCTTTGTCTTCATCATAAATCGCGACACCTGTTTCATCACAGGAGGTTTCGATTCCTAAAATACGCATTTTCTTCTCATTTTATTAAAAAAATTGGCAAAGATTTTACCTTGTTTAGCCCGCTTAAACCAGTTCAAACGCCAAATTTTCAGCAAATAGGCGATCTTTCCTTTGCTTTTGCAGGGAAGATCGATTAGAATTGCGTCCTTTATTGAATTTGCCGTTCATTCGGCAGTAATAAAAATTTAAAATTGCAATTAAATTAAACTCATTGAGGTGATTGGCTTATGCCTGTAATTAAAGTACGTGAAAACGAATCATTCGACGTAGCTTTACGTCGTTTCAAACGCTCTTGCGAAAAAGCTGGTATTTTAGCAGAAGTTCGCGCTCGTGAATTCTATGAAAAACCAACTACAATCCGTAAACGTGAAAAAGCAACACTTGCTAAACGTCACGCTAAACGTAATGCTCGCGAAAACGCGCGCAATACCCGTTTATACTAATTTGTAGTATTTTCTAACTCGAGTTAAGACAAACCGTGAAACCTTTTGGGTATCACGGTTTTGTTGCTTTAAATTCATCGAAAAAAAGTCACGCAAAATCAACCGCACTTTCGCATCGTATTCAAGGAGGCAAGGCAATGAAAGGCTCAATTCCACGCCAGTTTATTGATGATCTGCTCACAAAATCGAATATTGTCGATGTGATTAATGCACGCGTGAAACTCAAAAAAGCGGGACGAGATTATCAAGCTTGTTGCCCGTTTCATCACGAAAAAACACCCTCCTTCACGGTAAGTGAAAAAAAACAATTCTATTATTGCTTTGGCTGTGGCGCGAAAGGCAATGCGATTTCATTTTTAATGGATTATGACAAATTAGAATTTGTTGAAGCTGTTGAAGAACTTGCCGCTTCGGCAGGACTTGAAGTGCCTTATGAAAAACGTCCAAACCAATTCGGCAATAAACCGGATGTGAGCTATCAAACAAAACGTAATTTATACGATTTGATGCAAGAGATTGCGTCGTTTTATCAAGCTCAACTCCCGCTAAATATTCCTGCTCAAAGCTATCTTCAGCAACGTGGTTTATCGCCAGAAATTATTGCTCGTTTTCAAATCGGTTATGTGCCCAATGCGATGGATACGGTGTTGCGTCAATTCGGTAAAAATCGAGAAGAACAGAAAAAGCTATTTGATTTAGGAATGCTTTCTCGCAACGATCGTGGCAATGTGTACGATAAATTCCGTAATCGCATTATGTTTCCGATTCGAGATAAACGTGGTCGTACGGTCGCTTTTGGGGGACGTGTTTTAACAGATGAAAAGCCCAAATATTTAAACTCACCCGAAACTATTACATACCATAAAGGTAATGAACTTTATGGTTTGTATGAAGCCTTACAAATCAATGATGAGCCAGAAAAACTATTAGTGGTTGAAGGCTACATGGACGTGGTGGCGTTGGCGCAATTTGGTGTGAATTATGCGGTAGCTTCCCTTGGTACATCGACGACCTCGGAACAAATTCAATTATTGTTCCGTTCAACAGAGCAGGTAATTTGCTGCTATGATGGCGATAGAGCGGGGCGTGATGCCGCTTGGCGAGCCCTTGAAAACGCCTTACCTTATCTGGAAGACGGACGACAAATTAAGTTTATTTTCCTACCTGATGGAGAAGATCCGGATACTTATATTCGTCAATATGGTAAAGAAAAGTTTGAAGAATATATTGAGCAAGCTCAGTCTCTCACGGAATTCTTATTCGCACATTTAAGTCCACAGGTGGATTTTTCAACGCAAGAAGGGCGAGGTAAATTAGTAGCACTCGCGGCGCCTTTAATTCGTCAAATTCCTGGTGATATGTTGCGCTTGTCATTACGCAATATGTTGGCGCAAAAGCTTGGGATCTTTGATCAATCACAGCTTGAAAGCTTAATTCCAAATCAAATAGACAAAGCTGAACCCAAACCTAAAACGCCACAAAAAATAATTAAGAAAACGCCAATGCGTGTGGTGATTTCGCTGTTATTACAGAATTCACAATTAGTGAATCGCATTTCGGATGTGGGTTTACAAGCCTTAAAGCATGAGGCAGGTTACGAATTACTCGAAAAATTGACCGCACTTTGCCGTGAACGAGAAGGCATTACAACAGGGCAAATCTTAGAATATTTTCGTGATACAGAATTCAGTAAGCCCCTTGAAATATTAGCTTCTTGGGATCATCTATTAGACGACTTAGAAATCATTAATGCATTCTCTCAAAACTATCGTCGATTGAATATTCAAGCAATTGAACGTGACATTGAAATGCTTATCGCCAAAGAAAGAGCGGAAGGCTTAACTGATCAAGAACGAGCAATTTTAGTGAATTTGCTCAAGGGAAAAGAAGAGCAGAAAAAACAGTTAGTTAATCCGTCATAACAATGGTAAAATCTCCTGTTCAAAGCAAGGGCTTTTATCTTCCAAAAATAACGCAAAACGGGAATAAAAATGGAACAAAATCAACAATCTACCGCAGAGCAATATTCAGAACAAATTGAACAGCTTATGGAATTAGGTCGTACGCAAGGTTATTTAACCTATGCGGAGATTAATGACTTACTTCCGGAAGATGTGATCGATCCAGAGTATTACGATAAGTTGTTGCAGACTTTACAGCATGATGCGGGTATTCCGGTTCTTGATGAAGCACCGGAAAGTGACGAAATGATGTTGAATGACACGATTCCGGATGAAGATGCAGTGGAAGAAGCAACGCAGATTTTATCCAATGTGGAATCTGAAATCGGTCGTACAACCGATCCTGTGCGTATGTATATGCGTGAAATGGGTACCGTTGATCTTCTTACCCGTGAAGATGAAATCAGCATTGCAAAACGTATTGAAGAAGGGATTGATGAAGTTCAAACCGCCATTGCAGCATACCCAGAAGCGTTAACTGAATTATTAGATAATTATGATCAAGTTGAAGCGGGTAATTATCGTTTAGCTGATTTAATCACAGGCTTTGTGGATCCAAATGTTCCAGAAGAGGAAACCGCAAACATTGATGAAAATTTTGCTGATGAAGATGAAAGTGCCGAATCTGCTGCAGATGTTGATGATGAGAGCGATGAGGAAGATGAAAGCGATAACAGCTCAAGTTCTGATGACAGTGATTCAGATAACAGCATCGATCCTGAAGTAGCGCGTGAAAGATTTGCAGCATTAAGAGAACAACATACTAAAACATTAGCAACTATTGCAAAACATGGACGTAGTGGTAAACGTGCAAAAGATCAAATTGCTCAACTCGCCGATATTTTTAAACAATTCCGTTTAGTGCCAAAACAATTTGATGTACTTGTTTTATCAATGAAGAATATAATGAAACGTGTACGTTCAGAAGAGCGTCAACTACAAAAAGTATTAGTTGATATTGCGGGTATGCCAAAAGATGAATTTGAGGCACTGATTATTGCTAATGGCAGCAGTGATGCATGGGTAGCAAAAGCATTAAAATCAACGAAAGCTTGGGCAAAACGTTTACCAAAATATGAAGAGCGCATCCGTTTATCTTTAGATAACTTAGCGAATATTGAGCAAAATACCAATCTTACCATCCAACAAATGCGTGAGATTTGTGATGCGGTATCTCGTGGTGAACAAAAAGCTCGCCGTGCGAAAAAAGAAATGGTTGAAGCTAACTTACGTTTGGTCATTTCTATTGCGAAAAAATATACCAACCGTGGTTTACAATTCTTGGATTTAATTCAAGAAGGGAATATTGGTTTGATGAAAGCGGTAGATAAATTTGAATACCGTCGTGGTTATAAATTCTCAACCTATGCAACCTGGTGGATTCGTCAGGCAATTAC
>CABQSN010000126.1:0-4963 GCA_902466845.1 uncultured Haemophilus sp. | reverse complement strand
ATTGAAGCATCGCTTAGGCATTCAAGGCTTATTTTCTGGCCTATTCACCTTTGCCTTGCGTTCAGGTTCTCGCTTATTACCCACCTCATTATTGAAAGCTGTTTATAACAAATTTTTACGCAAATAATGCGATATTTTGATAATTAAAAAAGGAAAAGAAATGAATTTAATCTCAACGTTAAAAATGACGGCATTATCGACCGCACTTTTATTAGTGGGTTGTTCAAGCAATACGACAACAACCACGTCATCCACAAAAAGTATTCCGTCAGTAAGCAGTAATGCTGTTTATAGCAAACCAAGAACTTTAGATAACTTTAATGATTATGTACAGTTCTTAAAAGGCAAAGCGGCTGCTGAAGGCGTATCGTTGTCAATATTGAATGCACAAAATAATATTCAATATATGCAAAAGGCTGTAGATTTGGACCGTGCTCAAGCGGGTAGAAGTCAGCGTAATGCGGATCAACCACAGTTACCGAATCCAAACGGTACAACGAATTATTTGAATAAAGTACTGACCCAAAACAAAGTAGACATTGCCGAAGAGCGTTATTGGGAAGTCCAGGCACCATTACAACAAGCAAGCCAACGCTATGGCGTTCAACAAGAATATATCCTTGCTTTATGGGGTATGGAAAGTAGTTTTGGCTATTATCAAGGTAGCTATGATGTACTATCAGCTTTAGCCACATTAGCCTTTGATGGCAGACGTGAAGCCTTATTCAGTAAAGAATTTGTGAATGCGATGAAAATGTTAGAACGTGATCATATTCAACGCCACAGAATGTTAGGTTCTTGGGCGGGCGCAATGGGACAAACTCAATTTATGCCAAGTGCATTCTTAAATTATGCAGCAGATGGCAATAATGATGGTGTGAAGGACATTTGGACGAACCAATTTGATGCGTTTGCTTCAATTGCAAATTATCTTCATACTGTAGGTTGGGATAACAAATTGCCTTGGGGTGTAGAAATCACATTAAATCAACCATTAGATTTATCGCTTTCAGGCATTGAGAAAAACAAAGCACGTTCATTAAGTGATTGGCAATCTAAAGGTGTTACCCTAGCAAGCTTCAGCCAACAAGAACAAGATAAATTGACCGCACTTTCGCAAGCTGATCTTTGGTTAGTTCGTCCGGATAAAGAAGTTGGTCGCGCATTCTTGGTCTCCAATAACTATCGCACGATTTTAGATTGGAACAAATCAAATTACTTCGGCGTGAGCATCGGTATGTTTGCTGATCGCATTAAGATGGCCACCGGCTTGTAGAAAATTATTTTCCTTTTATAATCCAACAAAGCTTTGTTGGATTATTTTTTATCTGTAATTTGAATATTTGGAGAACACGATGCAAAAAAAATGGCTTTCTATTTTATTGTTTGCACCTTTGATGCAGAGCAATTATGCCTTAGCTGATCAAGCTAAGGAAAAAGAATTGAATTATCAAGGATTGGGCGAAGTTCTGTTTTTTGATAAATCGCTTTCTTTTAATAAAACACAAAGCTGTTCAACTTGTCACAACCCTGGAACAGCTTTTGTGGATCAACGCAAAAATTCGGCAAATCAAATGGTCTCAGAAGGGGATAATCCTCATCTTCATGGTAATCGCAATGCCAACACAGCACTTTATGCGATGTTTTCACCAGATTTTCATTTTGATGAACAAATTCAAGATTATGTGGGCGGACAGTTCTGGGATGGACGTGCAAAAGATTTAGCCGAGCAAGCAGGTGGTCCACCAGTTAATCCTGTAGAAATGGGCATGCCAGATAAAAAATCGATTGTCGAACGTCTAAAAGCGAATTCAATTTATTACAAGGCAATTACGGATATTTATGGAGAAAGCATTTGGGCAGATACCGACAAAATCTATGCTATTATGGAAAAAGCTATTGCGGAGTTCGAAAAGCATGAATTATTTGCGCAATTCTCTTCAAAATATGATCGTGCATTAAAAAATGAAGCGGAATTGACCGCACTTGAAGCGGAAGGTAAGGCATTATTTTTCGATAAAACACGAACAAACTGCAGTAACTGCCATCAATCAAGTGATGCGAATTCTGCAAAAGAAACCTTTACGAATTATCGCTATTACAATATCGGCGTGCCAAGTAACCAAGCGTTAATTAAGTTAAATAAACTTGCGGCTGATTATGTGGATAATGGACTATTGGATAATCCAGTGGTAAAAGGCGATGAAAAGCAAAAAGGTAAATTTAAAGTGCCAACATTGCGTAATATTGGTGTCACAGCACCTTATATGCATAACGGCGTTTTCCGTGATTTAAAAACCGTTTTGCTATTTAAAGACAGTTTTAATAATCCTAATCGTAAAATCAATCCTGAAACAGGAAAAGCGTGGGATAAAGCTGAATATGCTCAGACCATTAATCCTGAAGTTTTAAAAGCCAAACCGCTTACAGATGAAGAGATTAACGCATTAGAAGTATTCTTGAAAACATTAACGGATGAAGCTTACGAAGAATAGTTGAGCACCTGAGTTGAATTTAGCAATCGTTTTCGGTATTATTCGCACCGATAATTATTATCATTTATTTTTTAATTTTACTCAGGAGATTTTTCTTATGAAAAAACGTTTTTCAACTTTAGCGATTGCCACTATTCTTGGTTTAAGTGCAGGTTTTGCCAATGCTGATCCCGTGAAAGTAAAAGATATACTTGATCGTGAAGTCACTGTTGATTTACCGGCAAAACGCGTGGTACTTGGTTTCTATTACCAAGATTATATGGCAGTTGGTGGTGACAAAGCGTTAGATAACGTTGTCGGTTTTTCTAAGAAAGTATGGTCTTCTTGGGCACCAGCAAGCTGGGAGTTATTCAGCAAGGCTGTGCCAAAATTAAATCAATTAGATGATGTGGGTGAAGTAGAGGAAGGCACGTTCTCTGTGGAAAAAGTGCTTTCATTAAAACCTGATCTTTTAGTCTTAGCAGATTGGCAGTACGAAATGCTAGGTTCTGATTTAGATGCTATCAATGAAGCGGGTATTCCAATTGTCGTCTTAGATTACAACGCTCAAACCTTAGATAAACACATCAAATCAACGGAAATTATTGGCGAATTAACCGGTCAGAAAGATCGCGCAGCGAAAATTGCGAAAGAATACAAGGATATTGTAGAACATATTCAGACTACGGTTAAAAATGCAAAATTAGCAAAACAACCAAAAGTGTATGTAGAGTTTGGTCGCGGTGGCCCAGCTGAACAAGGGATGACATTCTTCTCAAGCATGTGGGGCTCAATGATTAGCCTTGTAGGCGCAGAAAACGTAGCGCCTGCAGAAATCGGTAAATGGGGTACATTAGCTGCTGAAAAAGTATTAGCCGCGAAACCGGATGCAATTATTATTACAGGCCGTGAAACTGAATTGAAGAAAAATCAAGACGGTATGGTAATGGGCTTTGGTATTGAAAAAGCCGAAGCAGAACGTCGTTTAAACGCATTCAAACATCGTGCGGGTTGGGCTGAATTACCGGCAGTGAAAAACAACCGTGTTTACGCAGCCTATCATGCGAACTCTCGTACTCTATCAGACAGTGCTTCTGTTCAGTTTGTAGCTAAAGCCGCTTATCCTGATCTGTTTAAAGATTTAGATCCGCAACAAACTTATCTAAACTTCTATAAAAACTACTTACCGGTTACCCCGGAAGGTACGATTTATCTTTTCCCTGAAACTAAATAAGGGAAACGTTAATTCATGAAAAACAATTCTGTTGTAGCAGATATTGTGGCTAACCAGCGTAAGCTTGAACGCAAACGCTGGTTTGTTATTTTATCTTTTCTAGTGATTGGCGTGGTCAGTCTTATTCTCGATGTGATGACTGGCCCTGCGATGCTATCGGTGTCGGAAGTTGTGAACGCCTTGTTCGGTATCGGTGAAGTCGATAAAATGACAGACAATATTGTGCATAATTTACGTTTACCCATGGCATTGATGGCGCTTGTAGTGGGGGCAACATTGGCTGTAGGTGGGGCAGAGATCCAAACCTTATTAAATAACCCGATGGCGAGTCCTTATACTTTAGGATTGGCTGCTGCGGCTGGTTTTGGTGCTTCTATTGTGATTGCTTTCGGGAGCTTTGGTTTACCCATACAAGTTGCCGTGCCAATAGGCGCGTTTGTCATGACTATGCTTGCCTCGGGAATCCTTTTCTTATTTGCCTCTAAACGTCGTTTTAGCTCTGAAATGCTCGTGTTGGTAGGGATTGCATTACTCTTTATTTTCCAATCTTTGCTTTCATTAGTACAATTTATTTCAGCGCCGGAAGTCTCGCAACAAATCCTATTCTGGTTATTTGGTAGTTTAAATAAAGCCACGTGGCAGAGCTTAATCATCATTATTGTCGTCACCACAATTTCTGTCGCATTACTTTCAAAAGAGCTTTGGAAATTGACCGCACTTCGTTTAGGCGAAGATCGTGCAGCGAGTCTTGGCATCAATTTACAAGTATTACGTATTAAGGTTTTAGTTCTTGTCGCTATGATGACGGCGACGGCAATTAGTTTTGTGGGCGTGATTGGCTTTATCGGCTTAGTTGCACCACATGTTGCTCGAATGTTACTTGGTGAAGATCAACGTTTCTTCTTACCGGGCGCAATGTTAGTCGGTGCCGCATTCTTATCCCTTTCTTCGGTATTATCCAAAGTCATTATCCCTGGTGCATTATTCCCGGTGGGGATTGTTACCTCGTTTATTGGGGTGCCTTTCTTCTTTTGGATTATTTTAAATAACAAGAGGGGACAATAATGTTAGAATTAAAGAATCTTACGGTAAAACGAGGTGATCTCACCGTTGCTGATCACATTAATGTCCGTTTTGAAGAAGGTAAAGTTTATACGGTACTAGGACCAAACGGCACGGGAAAATCCTCCATGCTGAAAACCATTTTTGGTGAATTGCCACATGAAGGAATAATTACCTATCAAGGCAAACAGCT
>CABQSN010000125.1:0-4976 GCA_902466845.1 uncultured Haemophilus sp. | reverse complement strand
TCTAAGCTGGCGCCATCTTTGGCATCAAGCACTTCTAGCAACATCGGTAGATTAATGCCGGTGACGATATCGGTATTATCCCTTTCACTGGCAACTCGGCTTGCCGCGTTATAAGGGCTACCACCAAATAAATCGACCAAAAAGAGCACAGGTTCATTTTCAGGCAGCGTAGCAATAATCGCATTGTATTTTTCGATTAAATGCTCACCGCCTTCACCCGGTAAGAAAGTCACGACATGGCAGTTTTCATCTTCGCCATACACCATAGCGGCGGAATTGACGATTTCTTCAGAAAACTTACCGTGCGTTGCAACGATAATGTGGGTCATGGATATTCCTCCC
The DNA here is from genome assembly GCA_902466845.1 of uncultured Haemophilus sp. Classification (GTDB taxonomy): domain Bacteria; phylum Pseudomonadota; class Gammaproteobacteria; order Enterobacterales; family Pasteurellaceae; genus Haemophilus_D. The sequence continues at coordinate 4,634 of CABQSN010000125.1, read as the reverse complement.
ATTGAGTTGATAAAATCAGTCTATTTTGCTTTCAATACGCATTGCGCAAACGATTTCTCCGAATGGAGCATAGTGTATGGGTTTGAAGATTAGCGTCAAATAAAAAATAGTCAAATGGTGATCAAGATCAAATAAACAGGTAAGATGACTTACAACTTTTGAGGTATTTGTGAATTAAGTACAAAGTGCGGTTGATTTTGGGACGATTTTGCCGAATAGAAAGCATTTCACGGCAAATTAGAAAAGGTTAAAATAAACCAAATTTTATGTTGGGAGTCTCGATGTTTTTTGTTTATCTCATCGTCGCTTTAGCGGCAGGCGTAGCACTCGCCACGCAATCAGCTATTAATACACAATTGGCGAAAGTCATGAGTGGCGAAGCGGTGATTGCTACCTTTATTTCTTTTGCGGTCGGCACAATTTTTCTCTTTTTTATCGCATTGGCTAAAACTGATTTATGGGGCAACTTATCCACGATTCCATCACAACCTTGGTGGAAATTAATTGGTGGGGTACTCGGAGCCGTTGTCGTGTTCACAACGGTTCTACTTGCACCTAAATTAGGGATTACTGCGATGTTATTTTTTATCATCGTCGGACAATTAATTACTGCAGCTACTATCGATCATTTTGGTCTTATCGGTATGCCGATCCGAGAAGTGAACATCACAAAATTCATCGGATTAATTATTGTCGCCTTTGGATTAGTATTTTATTTCTTTGGGGATAAGTTAGTTGAGCTATTTGGGACGAGATAAGATAGAATACGCCTCTGTTCATTTATTTATCGCGTAATTGGGGAAACTATGCGAAAGCGTTGCCTGTGGGCTTTGATTATTTTGTTGCTGTTGATCGTAGTAAGCGTTGGCTTAGTACGCGTTTTTGCGACCCCAAAACGTGTAGCGCAACTAACGAATCATTTCTTAGCACCGCATTATCACATTGAATTAGCCGATGATTGGCAATGGGAAACAACAGGTTTAACACTGCCAGAGCTAAAAGTGAAAACAGACCAATGTACGCTTGTGAACCTGAATAATACTCAGGTGACTTGGTGGAATACGCATAGTCTTGATGTTGAAAAGGCTAGCTTGAATTATGATTGTTTAACCCATTTACCCAGTGATAATCCCGAAAAAACACCGCCAAATTTGACCGCACTTTGGGCAGCATTACCGATTTCTCATGTTAAGGTTAAACACTTTCAATTAACGAATGCCGAAGCCTTGACACAAGGGGTTTTAAAACCTTTCTTATCGGCTGATTGGGCGTTAGATGCAAACTATAACGGCAACCAATTAGCACTAGAAGCACAAGCGAATAATGATGGGCTTGAGCTGCATCATCAATCCACTGTTACGCCGCGAGATGGGATCTTCCAATGGACGGGCAATACCGATATCAAACAATCAGGCGATAAAACCTATGATCTTCATTTCACTGCAAATTTTGAGCCCGATCTTTCTCAACTTCCTCAACAAGGAAATGTTTTATTCAATTGGAATAACCCAGAACTAGCCGTCACAAAAGGCGAGGCAAAAGTGTCGTGGCAAGGTGCGGATGGTCAGTTAAATGTCCAAGATTTAACGGCAAATTCGCCGTTGTTAGATGTGCCTTTCGTGTTCACCAAAGATGGCTTGGATATTTCATGGGGGAAATTTTATTGGACCTTCGATAGCTATCAACCAGTCAAAGGCTTCCTTGGGTTATCTATTCACCGTGCTGCAGAAGGCTTATTGCCGTTAAGCATTGATATGAACGTGATCTTACAAACCTTTGGCGAAATGGGCAAAGGGGAGATCGTGATTTCAGGCAAAAATGGCGAAATCGGTGGTGGCGATGATAATAATGAATTGGACTTTGAGCTGAAAACACGCGGGGATTTACGTTATAACGCTACCGTGGCACAAACCAATTTAACCTATCATCTCGGCGGGCTCTTCACACATCCAGTGGTGTATTTTTATCCAGGTTCCGTCTTTAAAATGGATACCGTTCAGCCAGATACCAAGTTGCACGTTCGTTTACCGTTAGATGACATTATTATCGGTCGTTATGGCTTAGAAGGGCGTTTGCAGGCAACGTTGAATGGCATAACCCCGCAGTTTGAAAATCTCAATTTAAAATTAGACGGAAACGCTCACGAGTTTATTGCCGGTATTAAAACCGTGTTTGACTTCCGAGATGAAGAACATAAGTTACAGTCGGTGGAAAAACAAGCGACAAACCGTTGGGATTGGATTATCAATGGAAGTGCAAACTGGAAATCCTTAAATACGCCAGTCAAAATGGAAGGTAAAGGATTTTGGGAAGCCGATCATATTGAATTAAATCAACTTTCTGCTCATTCCAAAGAAGTCAAAATGAAAGAGGTAAAAATGGCGCCACTTTCATTGGAACTTAAAGATCGACTCCGCTGGGATTATGAAAAAGAGCATATTCGTGGTTTGTTACAAGCAAAAACGGATTGGGTTGAATTGGCTTATGGCGGTCGTTTTGTTTCGCCGATTTTCGGTTTAGGTATTGAAGGAAAAAGCATCAATCATTTCAATCTGGCAGGGGATTTAAAAGCGGGTGAACTTGGTCCGTTGGATGTATCAGCCGTGTATCAGAATACTGCACTCTCAGGCAAAATCAGCTGGAAAGAACAATCTGCAAAAGTGTTCCAATCACTTTTCCCTCAACAATGGAATTGGATAATTCATGAGGGTAGCATTAAAGGACAAAGTGAATTCGCAATTAATGGCAATGGCGTGAAGATGAAGGGGGAGCTGAATCTCAAAAATGGCAAAATCACTATGCCAGATGGTGAGATTTATGGCTTGAACATTCGTTTCCCAATGAATTATGAAAACTCGGCATTGCAAGTAGCCTCAGGTAAACCAATTCATATTTCGACTAAGAATCTTCGCTATGGGGCGCTTTCTGTAGTAAATGGAGAGCTGGATTTGTTTGGGCGTTATCCGAACACCATGAAAAATCCACTCACCTTGAGAAATGTGAAACTTTCCTTATTTGATGGCGTATTGACGGTGCCTCAGCTCAGTTTCCCGCAAAGCAAAATGGCGACACTTTCTTTTACTAATATTGATTTAGCCCAAGTGTTAGCCTTGGCACAATATAACCAAGTAACCTTAACTGGCCGCGCCAATGCTACCCTGCCATTTTGGCTCGGGTATAAGGAATGTTTGATTTGTAATGGTACATTGGAACAAGTGGGGAATGTATCCATCAAATTAACCGATGAAATGGTGAAAGGGCTGAAAAAAGGTGGTTGGACAGAGAATATTTTGGTGGATTTATTAAAAGAAATGGAGTTGAAAAACTCCCATGCGGCGGTGACGCTCGATCCGAAAGGACAAATGACGTTGCGTGCGAGCATTAGTGGATTTAATCCAACCAAGCGAACCAATAATCCGATAACGTTAAATTATACGCACCAAGAAAATATGTTTGAATTGTGGAATATGATTGACTACGGCTCGCAATTTGAACAAAATCTGCAATATAAACTTTATAAGCAATTAGACAAAGATAAATGATAAAACACTTTAAATTTCAACCGCACTTTTTTATTTTTGCAGCAATATTTACACTTACAGCTTGCACACCGACCATTCAATTGGACACACCAAAGGAAGGTATCACCATTAATATGAATGTGGTGGTAGATCACAATATTAAAGTGGAAATGGATGAAAAATCTCAGAAAGCAGTGAGCGAAGTTGATCCTGCGAAGAAATAATTAAATCAATTAAAAAGGCCATCTGAATGTTAGATTTCAGATGGCCTTTTTCTTTTAAAGTGCGGTTAGATTTCACGAAAATTTTACTTAAATTTTACTTCATTTACAGTTTATTATCTTTATATTTAGGCGTATGATGACTATTAGTTTTACATAACCTCTAAATTTATTTAGGTAATATATTATTTCTATTTAATAGGAGATTGAATAATGAAAAAATTATTCACAGCAGTACTTTATGCGGCAGCCATTGCTGTACCTTTTTTTGCTTCTGCGAATACTGCACCACAAACAGAACAAAGTGCAGTACAACCGGAAAAAGCAAAAGGCGTTTGGATTGATGTGCGTTCAGCTGAGGAATTTAATGCAGGTCATTTACAAGATGCGGTGAATATTCCACACGATAAAATCGTTGAAGGCGTTAAAGCGATTGGTTCAGATAAAGATGCCCCGATCAACATTTATTGTCGTAGCGGTCGCCGTGCGGAAGCCGCGCTCACTGAGCTGAAAAATGCAGGCTATACTAATGTTACTAACTATGGCGGTTATGAAGATTTGGTTAAAAAAGGTTTGAAATAAACAACGCATTATTTAACGTAAAAATCCCCTAGAGCAGAGCAGTAGGGGATTTTTACTATAAAGAGCTGTCAAATTTTGAGATGTTTTTGTAATTTACCTTTAAAATCTGACTGCTTGCATGTATAGAAAAAGCGTTGCTCTAGTGACATAGAACAACGCTTTTGTTTTTTATTTTTAAATTATATGTAACTTAGAACGGAATGTTGTCATCAAATGCGTCCATTGGTGGCTCAGCTTGTGGCGCTGGCGCAGATTGTGCTGGACGAGATTGATAGCTTGGCTGTGGTGCTGGTTGTGCAGGTGCATAACC
>CABQSN010000124.1:0-5144 GCA_902466845.1 uncultured Haemophilus sp. | reverse complement strand
AGCTAGATTCATCAATGAACCTGCTCCTGGTCCAAAAAAACCATCATAAAAACCTAACAATGTTCCAAAACATAACGCAAAAACAGAGTAAGATATACGTTGTTTATAATCTTTTTCACCTAATCTTGGCGTAAATAAAAAATACAATCCAATAGCTAAAATAAGAAAAGGAAGACCTTTTTTAATCAATGAAGCATCTATGTTTTGAATAAGTACCGAACCAATAATAGCTCCAATAAAGATCATCAATAAGATGAACAAAAACTGAGCCAAATTAATAGCTTTTTTACGCAAAAAATAAATACTTGCCGACAAAGTCCCCCCAAAACCTTGTAATTTATTCGTCCCGAAAGCCATAGCTGGTGGCATGCCAGTCATTAATAAGGCAGGGATTGTAATTAAACCTCCACCACCCGCTATCGCATCAATAAATGCGGCAATAAAGGCAGCAGCAAAAAGCATGGCTAAAATATCAATCCCCAATTCCATTGTTAAACTCCTACTCTAACCATTCGCTACTATTTGGCGAACTCAACACCTGTTGGCATAAAAACGGCTCTAGTGCTATCACTTTTGGTTTAGAAGAGCCTGAACCTGGTTTTGCAGGTTCAAACCAAGAATAAAGTTCATCGCCACAACCATCGCCTGCTGGTACCGGTGCTTGATCTTCACAATAAGCAGCATCTTTCGGGCAAGCAATGCGAACGTGGAAGTGTGAATCATGCCCAAACCATGGACGAATTTTGTGTAACCAAGCACGATCGTCTCCCGCAGTTTGACAAAGTTTTAATTTAATCGCGGGGTTCACAAAAATACGCGTGACTTTTGGATCTTGTGCTGCCAGTTTAATTAACGTGGCGTGATTGTTATTCCACACATTTTCATCAACACGTTGTGTTTGACGGTTCACCACAAGCAAGCCTTTTCCGTCAGAATTTAACGCTTCACTGTCTGTCATGGTCCCCATACGCAACCAAATATCCGCGTCTAATCCCATTTGATGGCTTGCATGTCCTGTTAAAAAGCGACCACCACCTGGCATAGCAATATCCCCAACTAACATCGTTGGTAAGCCTGCTGACTTCGCTTTTTGTCCAAGACGCTGTAAATAGGCAATCATATCCGGATGACCATAATAGCGATTTTTATTCATACGAATCACTTGGTAGCCCTCACCTTTATAAGGCAATGGCTCCGCCCCGATAATACAACCATTTGAATAGCTACCAATTGGATTCGCTTTACCATCTGTTGCAGGAATTGGACGTTTAATTCGTTGCCAGTCTTGTGGCGAAGCTGTTGTTTGTAGCGAGAAAAAAATGCTCCCTAAAACAACCGCACTTGAAAGTAATTTTGCTAAAGATTTATTCATAAGATTTCCTAAAATAAGTTGATTTCTCTTCAATAAAAGAGCACAAGAAACTTAATTTAAAAGAGTTATTTGCATTGCGCTTTAAAACGTAATAAATGATCGAGTAACACAATTGCGACCATGGCTTCTGCAATAGGAACTGCACGAATTCCCACACAAGGATCATGACGGCCTTTTGTCACCACTTCCACAGACTCTCCCGCTAAATTAATGGAACGGCCTGGAATCGTGATACTGGATGTCGGTTTCAATGCAATCGTTGCAATAATTGGCTGTCCTGAGCTAATGCCACCTAAAATACCGCCAGCATGGTTGCTTTCAAAACCATTTGGTGTCATTTCATCACGATGTTCACTGCCACGCTGTTCAACTACCGCAAAACCATCGCCAATTTCTACACCTTTAACGGCATTAATCCCCATTAAAGCATGGGCTAAATCTGCATCAAGTCGATCAAAAACGGGCTCACCTAAACCAACAGGAACATTCTCTGCAATCACAGTTAGCTTAGCCCCAATCGAATCGCCTTCTTTTTTCAATTCACGGATTAATTCATCAAATTTTTCGACCGCACTTTCATCTGGACAGAAAAATGGATTGCTGTTTACTTTATCCCAATCAATTTTGCCGACAGTCTGTGGTGCAATCTTCACTTCGCCAATTTGACTCAAAAAGCCACGGACTTCAATGCCAAACTGCTCACGTAAATATTTCTTCGCAATCGCTCCCGCAGCAACACGCATGGCGGTTTCACGCGCAGAAGAGCGTCCACCTCCGCGATAATCACGGATGCCGTATTTTTGTTGATAGGTAAAATCTGCATGCCCTGGGCGGAAACGATCTTTAATATCACCATAATCTTGTGAACGTTGATCACCATTTTTAATGATCATTCCAATACTGGTACCCATTGTTTTACCTTCAAATACCCCAGATAAAATCTGTACTTCATCGTTTTCACGACGCGGTGTGGTATAGCGTGATGTACCCGGTTTACGACGATCTAAATCAGGTTGAATATCGGCTTCCGATAATTCAAGATTCGGTGGCACACCATCAACGATGCAGCCTAATGCAATACCATGTGATTCCCCAAAGGTTGTCACACGAAAAAGTTGTCCGATAGTATTCCCTGCCATATTTTCTCTCTTTAATTAATGATTTTGGGCTAATTTTGCCACATCAATAAATGGAATCTCTTCGCCTGTATCTTTGTTTTTGATAAAGATATCTAATTGGTTGAACGCAATATCAATATTATTTTCAGCAAATAACTGATTTACGCGGCGATTAAGTGCATCAAGCGTATCATTTCGCTCAGACACTTGACCCACATAAACACGTAATTCGTGATCTAATGTACTTGCCCCAAAGGTCAAGAATAATGCTCTTGGTTCTGGATCTTTTAAGACGCTTGGTTGCTCATTTGCAGCTTGCAATAATAAACGTTTCACCAACTCTAAATCTGATCCATAAGCCACCCCAACGGATATAACCAAACGAGTAACGGTGTTAGATAATGCCCAGTTAGTCACTTGTCCGGTTACAAAGGATTTATTTGGCACAATCACTTCTTTTCGATCCGGATCGATCATCGTAATGGCGCGAATACGGATTTTCGCTACTGTACCTGTTACATCGTTAATTGTCACAGTATCGCCCACACGAATTGGACGCTCAAATAATAAAATGATGCCGGAAACAAAGTTCGCAAAAATTTCCTGCATACCAAAACCGAGACCAACGGAAAGGGCGGCAAATAACCATTGTAATTTAGACCATGACATCCCAAGGGTAGAAAATGCCCATGCGCCACCCACTGCAACCAAGATATAGGTTAATAATTTTGTAATGGTATAAGGCGTACCTTGTGAAAGTTTCACTCGAGAGAAGATTAATACTTCTAAAATACCTGGAATGTTACGCACTAAAATATAGGTAATCACAACAATGATTAACGCAACAATCAAGTTAAAGAGTGAAATCGTTTCGGTCACCACGCCTGCTTCAGTTGTTGAAGTTTGTTGCCACAAGGTAATATCACGCAAATAACTTACAACGGTTACCAAATCTGACCAGACATAATAGAAGATGGCAAAAAGTGCGGTCCAAATAAAGAGATCGGCAAAGCGTAGTAACTGGCTACGCACTTCATTTAAGGCCAATCCCTCTTCTTGTTCGGTAATCACGACCACATCATCAGAGGCTGAAGCATCATTTGAATCTTGTTGTTTTTGCTGGCGTTTTTCTTGTAAACGACGATAAGCTAAACGTCTTGATGCAACCGTAATACCACGATAAATAGTATGACGCACCAACGACCACACCACCCATGCAATGTAGGTATTAATAATATGCGTAATTAAATTTAAGGCGGTGTAATAATAGCCTAAAGCAACTAGTGCAATTAAAATAACAGGGACCAATTGCAATAAAACGCGCATAATTTTTAAAAGCGTTCTATCACGCTGATCCGTTACGCTTGAATTCAACGATTTTTCTGTGCGAACAAAACGTGGCGCAATAATCACAATACAGAAAAGCAAGGCAACAATGGTATTTATTTCACCCAATACGTCATTTGCTAAGCCTGTATCCATTACATTACTGAAAATTGATGTATTCAGTAATAACACAACAGAAACAATAATACGTTTCGTAACATCTTGTAGGCTAGCTGCACTCTCTTTAGCAAAACCAAAATGGCGCACTAAAATACCATTCGGACGAAGAATAGCTAAAACAAAACTAAAGAACCACCAATAGGCTGCCATGCGAAGTGACCATTCCCAAAATTCTTGTGGATTTTTCACCAAGAAAAAGCCCAACAATTGGCAAGCCGCTAAGAACCAAAGGGTGCCTGATAAAGATAAAAGTGCGGTATAAAATAACGCAAGAGGCGTATGCCATTGGCTATCCGAACGAAGCGTATTAATTTCGCCATTAATCACGCTCAAACGTTGTTTAATCGATTCTTTAAATTTAAAAATCAACCCACCAATCACAAACAAAATAAAGACATAAGTAAGTAAATACGGCAAATTATCAAAATTTGTCGGGAAGCCGATTTTCTTTCCAATGCCATCAAATTGTGCCTTAAGTGACATTGGCAGTTTTTTGATCCAATCTAAATTAATTGGATTGTTACTTTTTACCCAGAAACTTTGTTGATCGAGTTTAGACTGAATTTGATCACTGATTTGAGTAATCTGTTGTTGGGTTAGCTCTAAGGAAATCGCCAAATTCAACTGATTATTCAATGACTTAATCAAATCAGAAGCCACTTTTCGACGTTCTGTCAATAAATTGGTTAATTGTGCTTTTTCCGCAGAGGTAAAAGACTTATTTTCATCTTGCTCTATTTTACTGATATAGGCATCAATATCATAAAGCTCGTTACGTTTCTGAGTAATATCAAAGATCTTCACGCGCAAATCTGCGATTTGTTTTGAAAGCCCTTGAATATTTAAATTGGTTGGTAATTTTTGTTTTTGTTGTTGAATAATACGTGAAAGCACCAACGTTCCTTGCAAAGCACTAATTTGCTCATCAATGGTACGTTGGGTTTGAGTTAAATTGTCCAATACATTGCGCATACGCAATTCATCTTGCGTTAATGTATTCGTCTTTGCTGTTTGCTCAAGTAAATATTGACTCAACTGCGCATTCAGATCTAATTCTTTCTGAATAAATGGATTTTTTACAGCACTTTGACTTTGTTGTTGTACCTGTTCAACTTGGCTTTGTGTTTTCGCCAAATTCTTTTGATTAA
>CABQSN010000123.1:0-5229 GCA_902466845.1 uncultured Haemophilus sp. | reverse complement strand
CGTTCAGGATCAGAAATCGCCTGTTGTAGAACTTGTTCGATTTCAGCAACGGTCAATGACTTAAGGAGATAAACTCTCGCACGAGAAAGCAATGCATTATTTAATTCAAAGGAAGGATTTTCCGTTGTCGCACCAATAAAAATAATCGTACCATCTTCAATATGTGGCAAAAACGCATCTTGTTGGCTTTTGTTAAAGCGATGCACTTCATCCACAAATAAAATCGTTTGGCGATCTGCAAGTCGATTTTGTTTCGCTCGCTCAATTGATTCTCGAATTTCTTTCACGCCGCTTGTTACCGCGGAAATTCGTTCAACTTCTGCATTGATACGATGAGCAATAATTTCCGCCAGTGTTGTTTTACCTGTACCCGGCGGTCCCCACAGAATCATAGAATGAACATGCCCAGCTTGAATTGCTTTACGAAGCGGCTTTCCTTCCCCAATTAAATGCGTCTGCCCATAATATTGCTCCAAATTAGTTGGACGCATACGGGCAGCTAAAGGGCGAAAGTCATTTTCAGCAAAATCAAAATTAAGATTAGACATATTCTTTCCTTAATAAGCAAAAGGTGTGAAGATTATCATTCACACCTTATGGATTATTTTTTACCTTTACGTTGGTCATCCAATTCCACGCCTTTCGGTACGCTAAATTGGAATAAGCTATCAGCTAAGGTTTGATTTGTAATGTTACGCAATACGTAAAGATTGGTTTGACCATCTTTTTCTGTGGTACTGAAATTTTTTAACACACCATTTGCATCTACGCGAATATCAAATTGTTTAATATTGCTATTTTTCGCTTTTGGCTTTAACACAAAGGTATCCGCATTCTGCGTCACTGAATACTGATTCCAGTGGCTTTTATCGTTACTGGTTAAAAGGACGAAAGGGGTATTATTTACCGCATACTTCACCCATTGAGCAGTAACTTGTTGCACGAATGGATCGTAATACCAAAGGGTTTTACCATCTGCAATAATTTGTGTTTCTTGCGGTGATTTGGTATCCATACGGAAAAGATTTGGACGTTTAATTTGAAGTTTTCCACTTCCTTGTTGAACGTTTTTACCGCCAACAGAGGTCACGGTTTGAGAGAAATCAGCACTCAATACTGTCACTTGATTTAAGCGATTTTGTAGCTCATCTGCCGCATCCGCAAAAGCAAAACTACTCGCACTCAACAGTGCAGTAAGTGCGGTCATTTTTAATAATGTTTTTTTCATTCTACTTTCCTTTTTGTAAAGTGAAACTTAAGAGAATTAATATTCGGAACGTCGAGCTAAAATTTCTCGTTTTCCATTTTTCATTGGGCCTAAAATACCTTGTTCTTCAAGCTGATCCATAATTCGAGCCGCTCGGTTAAACCCAACACTAAATTTACGTTGAACATAAGAAGTAGAGGTATTGCCTGTGCTTAATACAAACTCAACGACGTCATCAAATAATGCATCAAGATCGCCACTGCTTGCCGTTGATTTTTCACCAGAATCTTCATCATCAGCGCCGTCTAAAATTCCATCAATATAATTTGGTTTACCACGTGCACGCCAATCATCTGCTACACGCGCCACCTCATCATCACTCATAAAGGCACCGTGTACTCGAACAAGATCTGAAGAACCTTGACCTGAATATAACATGTCACCACGGCCCAATAAGGCTTCTGCACCGCCTTGATCCAGAATCGTTCTAGAGTCAATTTTACTTGCTACAGTAAAGGCGATACGGCTTGGAATATTTGCCTTAATCAACCCGGTAATCACATCTACTGATGGGCGTTGTGTGGCTAAAATCAGGTGAATACCAATTGCACGAGCCTTTTGTGCTAAACGCGCAATTAACTCTTCAATTTGTTTACCTGCAACCATCATTAAGTCCGCAAACTCATCAACGATCACGACAATATAACTCAATTTTTCTAACGGAGGCGGCATCTTATCCATTGTATCGCCAGGCTTCCAAATTGGGTTTGGAATTGGCATATTGAGTTTTTCATATTCTTCAATTTTTTCGTTATACCCTTCAATGTTACGCACACGTAAAGCTGACAATAATTGATAGCGACGTTCCATTTCTTCAACGCACCAACGAAGTGCATTTGCCGCTTTTTTCATATCCGTCACCACAGGGGTAAGCAAGTGTGGAATATCGTTATAAATAGAAAGTTCAACCACTTTCGGGTCAATCATAATAAATTTCACTTCATCCGGTGTCACACGGAAAAGCAAACTTAAAATCATGGTATTCACACCAACAGATTTACCCGAGCCTGTTGAACCCGCAACAAGCAAGTGAGGCATTTTAGCCAAATCAACCACAACGGGTTTTCCGCTAATATCTTTACCCAAAGCCATTGAAAGCAATGATGTTGATGAACGGAATTCATTGCTATCGAGCACATCACGCAATGGCACCATTTGACGGTGCGCATTTGGCGTTTCAATGCCAATATAAGGTTTGCCTGGAATCACTTCTGCCACACGGATCGCACGGAACATCAATGCACGTGCTAAATCGGTATCTATACTTGTTACTTTGGATGCTTTTACACCCGGTTGTAATTCAAGCTCATAACGAGTCACCACTGGCCCTACTAACACATCTTGTACCGTAGCTTTGACATTAAAATTCTTTAATTGTTGTTCTATGCGTGCGGATGTGTCTAAAATTTCTTCACGCGTAATGTCTTGAGCCTGCGTTGGACGATGCTCAAGTAAATCTAAACTTGGTAATGGTGTTGTTGGTTTTTCACGTTTATTCGTTGGTTGTTGGAATGCTGGATGAATAAGCGTATCAGAATACGGCTTATAGGTTGTTTCAGTTGCATTCTCAATATGAATTTCACGCGCTTTAACTGGCGAAGCTGTCGGCTCATTCAAGATCACTTTTAATGCATCTTCAGCATTTGCAGCTTTTGCTCGCACTTCCATTTCTTGCAAACGCGCTTGCTCTTGTGCGGCAAACTGACGTGCTAATTCATCTTCTAAACCATCATTTTCTGATTCTAAAGGTTCATCATAAGTTGGATAAAGTGCGGTCGTATTTTCAGGTGTTTTAAGTGACACTTTTGGCATCACATTTTCTTCAAAAATGTCGTCTGACTCATCCACACTTTGATGATTCACTTGCGGATTTTTCCATGTGGCTGAAAAATCTTCTTTTGTCGGTAATTCAACAGAAGAAGTGGCAGAAATAGACACATTCGGTAAATTGTCAGATTCAACCGTGAAACCTTTAAACTTATCTTCTAATTTTTCAACATCTGCAGGCTCTGAAGCACTCGGTGAGGATAACCCACTGATATTAATGAGTTGCTCAGGCTTAACAAAGGTATTTTCAGACTCATCCTCTTTTTTATCTTCTGCTGATTCTGTTTCCAATTGAGAATCAGAAAAAGTGAGTTGTTGAGGTGCCTCAATCACAATTTGTTCAAGATCATCTACAGAAGTATGTTCTGCATGCTCCTCTTCTGCCGGCTGATTTTTCATTGTCAGCCAATGGTAGAATTTCACAATTAAACGAATTAATGATGCACCAGAACAGAAAATAAAGCCTACAACTGCACAGATAAAACCCACTAAAATACAGCCAAACTTACCGAATGTAGGATATAAATTTACCACTAAGCTGCCACCAAACACGCCGCCAGCTAAATAGTAGTTCGTATTTGAAAGCAGCAATGTTGCCATCATAGTTAAGCCAATGATGAGAGCAATAAAGCCAAAGGAACGTAATGCAATACGAGTTACTGAGAGAGAATGCACCGCTTTGGTTTTCAGTAAATAAATCGGTACGATGAAAATGACAAACGGAATGAGATGGCCTACATAGCCGAGAAAAACAAAAAACGCATCAATTAACCAAGCACCAAAAGCACCGGCTTTATTAATGGTTTCAGTTTGAAAACTTGCTGTAGACCAAGAGTTATCTAATGGCGTATAGCTTGACCATGCCACGATTAAATATAAACCTAAAAGTGCGGTCAATCCGAGTAATAATTCTGCTAAATATTGTTTCGGTGTAAATCGTTTTGTAATTCGTTTAATCATTTTTATTTTAGTACGAGATAATTAGTTTGTTTCACTTCTTCCATTACAACATAAGTTCGGGTGTCATTCACACCTGGTAAGCGCAATAATGTGGTACCCAATAATTTTCGATATGCCGCCATATCTGCTACACGTGTTTTGAGTAAATAATCGAAATCACCTGATACCAAATGACATTCGAGAATTTCATCAAGCGCTTGAATCGCGGCATTAAACTCTTCGAAAACATCAGGTTTACCACGCACGAGCGTAATTTCAACGATCACCAATAAAGGCGCATCCAGTAATTCAGGATTTAATAGCGCCCGATAGCCCATAATCACACCTTGTTTTTCTAAGCGTTTTACCCTTTCTAAACAAGGCGTTGGCGATAACCCCACTTTCTTTGATAAATCGATATTAGAGATTTTACCGTTGCGTTGTAATTCATTTAAGATTTTGATATCAATGCTATCCAACGCTTTATTTAATTTCTTTTCCATAACCTTTCCTTATGTACGGCGCATATTCTATCTAATTTATCAAAAACTTTCAGTAATCAGACAACAATAGGACAACGTTTTTTTAGAAATTATCCAAAATGGCAAGTGCATCAGCGAGTTTTTTCACCGTAAAAACTTCCATATTCTCAACCGCACTTTTCGGCTTATTGGAGAAAGGGACAATCGCACGTTTAAAACCATGTTTTGCGGCTTCACTAATCCGTTCTTGACCACTGGTTACTGGACGAATTTCCCCAGCTAACCCGACTTCACCAAAGACAACTAAATCTTGTGGTAATGGGCGATTACGGAAACTGGAAATTAATGCGAGCAATAACGCAAGATCCGCGCCTGTTTCCCCGACTTTTACCCCACCAACGACATTCACAAAAACATCTTGATCCGACATTTGTAGTCCACCATGACGATGTAATACCGCAAGCAATAAAGCTAAACGATTTTGCTCTAACCCCACTGCCACACGACGCGGGTTAGCGAGCATGGAATGATCCACTAATGCTTGAATTTCCACCAAAAGCGGACGCGTTCCTTCCCAAAGAACCATGACCGAGCTACCAGGCGTTTGTTCATCTCCACGACTTAAGAAAATTGCCGATGGATTTTTCACCTCGCGCAACCCTTGCTCTGTCATACCAAATACACCCAGCTCATTCACCGCACCAAAACGGTTTT
>CABQSN010000122.1:0-5267 GCA_902466845.1 uncultured Haemophilus sp. | reverse complement strand
TTTTTACCAATGCCGGGATGAACCAATTTAAAGACGTGTTTCTTGGTATGGATAAACGTCCTTACTCACGTGCGACAACTGCACAGCGTTGTGTGCGCGCAGGTGGTAAGCATAACGACTTAGAAAATGTCGGTTATACGGCGCGTCACCATACTTTTTTTGAAATGCTCGGCAACTTCAGTTTTGGCGACTATTTCAAACATGATGCGATTAATTTTGCGTGGGAGTATTTGACTTCTCCACAATGGCTCGGGTTACCAAAAGAAAAATTATGGGTAACCGTGTATGAAACTGATAATGAAGCTTATGATATTTGGCATAAAGAAGTTGGTGTGCCAGCAGAGCGTATTATTCGTATCGGTGATAACAAAGGTGCGCCTTATGCATCAGATAACTTCTGGGCAATGGGTGACACAGGTCCTTGTGGTCCATGTACTGAAATTTTCTACGATCACGGTGATCACATTTGGGGTGGGCCTCCGGGTTCTCCAGAAGAAGATGGTGACCGCTATATCGAAATTTGGAACGTGGTATTCATGCAATTTAACCGTCAAGCAGACGGCACAATGGAAAAATTACCACGTCCATCGGTTGATACGGGGATGGGATTAGAGCGTATTTCTGCTGTATTACAGCACGTAAACTCTAACTATGAGATCGATATTTTCCAAAAATTAATTGCGAAAACAGCCGAAATCGTAGGAACAACAGATTTAACCAATAAATCATTACGCGTAATTGCAGACCACATTCGTTCTTGTGCATATTTAATTGCAGATGGCGTAATTCCATCAAACGAAGGTCGTGGTTATGTATTACGTCGTATTATCCGTCGTGCAGTACGTCATGGTCACTTGTTAGGGGCAAAAGAAGCGTTCTTCTATAAACTTGTGCCGACTTTAATCGAAGTCATGGCTGAAGCAGGAAAAGAAGTTAAAGAAAAACAAGCGAATGTCGAAAAATTACTTCGTTTAGAAGAAGAACAGTTTGCTCGTACATTAGAACGCGGATTAAGCTTATTAGACGATGCGCTAGCTCAAGTGAAAGATGGTGTGTTGTCAGGTGAAGTTGCCTTTAAACTTTATGATACTTATGGCTTCCCACTTGATTTAACCGCTGACGTATGTCGTGAGCGTGATATTGCAATTGATGAAGCTGGTTTTGAGCGTGAAATGGAAGCGCAACGCTTACGCGCACAATCTGCAAGCCAATTCGGCATGGATTACAACAATGTTATTCGTGTAGAAGGTGAAACGAAATTTGAAGGTTATACTGAATCAGAATCTTTAGCCAAAGTGACCGCACTTTTCCATGATGGTAAATCAGTAGAGAGTATTACTGCAGGTCAAAGTGCTGTCGTTATTTTAGAAAATACCCCATTCTATGCAGAATCAGGTGGTCAAATTGGTGACAGTGGTTATTTAACCTCTCAAGGTATTCAGTTTAATGTAAAAGATACTCAAAAATATGGTCAAGTATTTGGTCATATTGGTGAGTTAGAACAAGGTACTTTAAAAGTCGGACAAACAGTCAATGCGGTTGTGGATGCAGCAAGACGTCATCAAACGTCACTTAACCATTCTGCAACACACTTATTACACGCCGCATTGCGTCAAGTTTTAGGTCACCATGTAGTGCAAAAAGGATCATTGGTATCTGATACAGCATTACGTTTTGACTTTGCTCATCCGGAAGCGATTACCAAAGCACAGCTTAACGAAATTGAAACGTTGGTAAACCAAAAAGTACGTGAGAATTTTGTGGTTCAAACGGACGTGATGGATATCGAAGCGGCAAAAGCAAAAGGTGCAATGGCGTTATTCGGTGAAAAATATGCTGATGTGGTACGTGTTTTAACAATGGGAGATTTCTCCGTTGAACTTTGTGGTGGCATTCATGCTAAACGTACCGGTGATATCGGTTTATTTAAAATTGTGGCGGAAACTGCAGTTGCAGCAGGTGTTCGTCGTATTGAAGCGGTAACGGGTGAAAATGCAATGAATTGGTTACATAATCAACAACGCATTCTTACTCAAAGTGCAGATTTATTTAAATCTGACGTTAATACCCTTGTTGAGAAAATTCAGCAACTTCAAGATAAAGCGAAGAAAGCAGAAAAAGAATTACAAGGATTAAAAGAAAAAGCCGCAATGCAAGCGGGGTCCGATTTAGTGAAAAGTGCGGTTAAAATTAATGATGTTTCTGTAATCGTACATCAACTAGACGGAATTGAAACTAAATCGTTACGTGTGATGGTTGATGATTTAAAAAATCAACTTGGTTCAGGCGTAATTGTATTTGCATCTATTTTAGATGATAAAGTCAACCTCGTCGTTGGCGTAACAAGCGATTTAACTACTAAAGTGAAGGCTGGTGAGCTAGTGAATTTAATGGCTCAGCAAGTTGGTGGGAAAGGCGGTGGTCGCCCTGATATGGCAATGGCAGGAGGCTCCCAACCAGAAAATGTGAATCTAGCATTAACTGTCGCACAAAACTGGTTAAGCAATAATCTGTAGTACAAGCAGGTCGGTGGGATGCCGATCTTTACTTGATTGATAGGGATATCTAATAAATGCAAACTAAGGAGATAAAAGATGTTAATCTTAACTCGAAAAGTTGGCGAAAGTGTTCTCATTGGAGAGAATATTTCTATCACGGTTTTGAGTGTACGTGGAAACCAAGTCAAACTCGGTGTGCAAGCGCCTAAAGAAGTATCTGTTCACCGAGAGGAAATTTACCAACGAATTCTGCAGTCAAAAGATGAACATATAGATGGGGCATCTTAGACCGACGAGTTTTATGAATGTTTTACATTCTATTTATAATTTAATTAACGTTTTTTCAAAAATTAAACCCATTGGTTTGTAAAATTTAAAATAACGGAAATTTCAGTGATAAAGGGTAGAGAAGGAACTTTTCCAACTTAAATCTATCAAAATTTAATAAATAATGACCGCACTTTTAGTATAGAAGTGTGGTCATTCCATATTAAAACAAAAAGGAAAATCAATGAAAGTCATTATTCCCGTAGCAGGTTTAGGTACTCGAATGTTACCCGCAACAAAAGCGATTCCAAAAGAAATGTTAACGCTTGTGGATAAACCACTGATTCAATATGTTGTGAATGAGTGTGTCGCAGCAGGAATTAAAGAAATCGTGTTAGTCACACATTCTTCTAAAAATGCAATTGAAAACCACTTTGATACGTCTTTTGAGTTGGAAACCATGCTTGAGAAACGTGTTAAGCGTCAACTTTTGGAAGAGGTTCGTTCTATTTGCCCTAAAGATGTAACTATTATGCATGTTCGTCAAGGCAATGCTAAAGGTTTAGGTCATGCGGTGTTATGTGGTCGTCCTGTCGTTGGAAACGAACCATTTGCAGTGGTTTTACCTGATGTGCTTTTAGCGGATTTTACGGCAAATCAAAAGAAAGAAAATCTTTCAGCAATGATTAAACGTTTTAAAGAAACACAAGCAAGCCAAATTATGGTAGCGCCTGTTGCCGCTGATGAAGTGAGTAGCTATGGTATCGCGGATTGTGGTGGCGTAGAGTTAAAAGGTGGTGATAGCGTCAAAATTAACAGCATTGTTGAAAAACCCTCTGTTGAAGAGGCACCATCAAATCTTGCGGTTGTAGGTCGTTATGTATTCTCTGCTGAAATCTGGGATTTATTAGAAAGAACACCTGTTGGTGTGGGGGATGAAATCCAATTAACGGATGCGATCGATATGCTTATAGAGAAAGAGATCGTTGAAGCATTCCATATGACTGGAAGAAGCTTTGACTGTGGTGATAAGATTGGCTATATGGAAGCTTTTGTAGAATATGGTCTTCGTCATGATAAATTAGGCAAAGAGTTTAAAGCTTTCCTAAAAGATCTTGCAAAAACCTTATAATTGATTGAAACCACCGAAAGGTGGTTTTTATTTATCTTATCTAGATTGCTATACTTTTAGCCGTCTAGATTGTTATTTTGCTTATTTTTCATTAAAATACAGACAAATTATCAGGTTATTTAAGGTGCATTATGGCAAATTGGGATGGCAAATATATTAGCCCTTATGCAGAACATGGCAAAAAGAGCGAACAAGTCAAAAAAATTACAGTTTCTATTCCGATTAAAGTATTGGAAATTCTGACAAATGAGCGTACTCGTCGTCAGTTAAAAAGTTTGCGCCATGCAACAAATAGTGAATTGCTTTGTGAGGCATTCTTGCATGCTTTTACTGGTCAGCCATTACCGACTGATGCAGATTTAATGAAAGAACGCCATGATGAGATTCCTGAAAATGCCAAAGAGATTATGCGTGATTTAGGCATCGATCCTGAAAGCTGGGAATATTAATTTTATCCTTTTAACCCTTCCAAAATACTGCATTCAGGGCAGTCATTGCCCTGACAAGCGTTATGCCATCGCTCCAATTCCTCTACCATTTTTTGCAAGTGATGAATTTGCTCATTCAATGTTTTAATATGCTGCGTCGTGAGTGCTTTAACTTCTCGGCTACTGCGATTGGGATTATCCTGTAATTGCAAAAGTTGGTGAATTTGTTGGAGTGAAAACCCAACATCTCGAGAGTGACGAATAAAACGTAGTCGTTCTAAATCCTTTTCTTCATAATGGCGATAACCAGAAAGGCTTCGCTGTGCTGGCTTTAATAAGCCGGACTTCTCATAATCCCGAATTTGTTTACTTGATAAACCCACTAATTTTGCTACTTCACTAATGTTCATAAAAAATCCTTGACCTTAACCTTATGTTAAGGTTTATAGTAAGCCTAATTTCAATCTATATCAATAATTAAGGAGTAAATATGAAATCAATTACATTACATGTAACAGGAATGACTTGTGGTGGTTGTGTGAAAAGCGTCACTCGAGTATTGGAAGAACTTAATGGCGTAGAAAAAGCTGTTGTAACACTTGATGATGGTAAAGCAGTGGTTACCTTTGATGAAAGTGCGGTCAGTATTCCACAATTAATTGAAACAATTGAAGACGCAGGTTTCGATGCAACAGAATAAAAAAATAGCCATTCAAATCGAGGGGATGACCTGTCAGTCCTGTGCTAACCGGATTGAAAAGGTGTTGAATCGAAAAGATTTTGTCTCTGAAGCTGGTGTGAATTTCGCTGCGGAGGAAGCGCATGTCGTATTTGATTCATCTCAGGCTTCAGAACAAGATATTTTAACCATTATTCAAAAGGCTGGATTTAATGGCATTCTAAAGCAAAATGTGTTGCCTAGCACGCCCAATGAAACGAAGA
>CABQSN010000121.1:0-5302 GCA_902466845.1 uncultured Haemophilus sp. | reverse complement strand
GGATTACACCAGAAAATTACTCGGTGTTGCACCGTCCTTCTTGTAAACAGATAAAATAAAACATCTTAATTTATGACCGCACTTTAAAAGTGCGGTTGTTTTTTTGCTATTTTTTGTTTTAAGGTGTTGATAAACATATTCTGAAAGTCTTTTAGCGTTTAGTTTTTTTTATCGAATAGCGTAGAATAGGCATATAAAAATAAGGAGATTTAACATGCAACAAAAAATTCAACAAGCATTAGCCGATTCGCCACTTTCAAATGCAATTCTTTCTGCATTAGAAGAACAAGAATGGAAAGGTTTTTTACCGGCTGAAAAAGTGCGGTCAATTTGTGATGAATTTAAGCTTACGCCTGTTCAATTAGGTTTGGCACTTTTGCCTGTAGCAGCTTGTTATAGCCACACACCCATTTCAGAATTTCATGTTGGAGCGATTGCGATTGGTGAAAGTGGTGATTTTTACTTTGGTGCGAATCAAGAATTTCAGGGTAGTAGCATGGCTCAAACCATCCATGCTGAACAAAGTGCGATTAGCCATGCATGGTTACGTAATGAGCCTCGCATCACGGATATCGTAGTGAATTACACGCCTTGCGGTCACTGCCGTCAATTTATGAATGAGCTTTATCAAGCGGATGATTTGAAAATCCATTTGCCACATAGCCAAAATAATCCACTTCCTCAATATTTACCCGATAGCTTTGGCCCGAAAGATTTAGGTGTTGATTTGCTTCTATTAAACAAAGAAGAACAAGGTTTCACTTTGACGACGGAAGATGAAGTGGCAAATAAAGCAATTTTAGGGGCAAACCGAGCACATTCACCTTATTCTAAAAGCCCTCATGGTGTAGGCATTTTATTTAAAAATGGAGAAATGATTTGTGGTCGATATGCAGAAAATGCGGCATTCAACCCAAGCTTACCCGCTATGCAAACAGCAATTAATTTTGCTTATTTAAATCAATTGGATGTATCGAAAATTGAGCGTGTAGTATTTGCAGAGAAGCCTTTTCGTTTAAGTCATCGCAAGATGGCAGAGCAGTTATTGAAGAGCCTCTGCAAGGTGAAAATGGAATATATTAGCCTGTAAAGTGCGGTCAAAAATGAATGAGTTTTTAATTAAAAGAAAAGGCGAACAGAGATAATCTCTCATGTTCGCCTTTCTTTTTACTGATTTTATGCTAATTCAGCACGTAATTTTTTCGTGACATCAACCATCACTTTTAATGCCGCAATTGTTTCTGGCCAACCGCGAGTTTTTAATCCACAGTCTGGGTTCACCCATAAACGTTCTTTCGGCACAACTTGTAATGCTTTGCGAAGAAGATGTTCAATTTCTTCTGCTGCAGGTACGCGTGGACTATGAATATCATATACACCTGGGCCAATATCATTCGGGTATTTGAAATCACCAAATGCGGTGAGTAATTCCATGTCAGAACGCGAGGTTTCGATAGTAATGACATCGGCATCTAAGGCTGCAATAGCCGGTAGAATATCGTTAAATTCGGAATAACACATGTGCGTATGAATTTGGGTATCATCTTGGCAACCCATTGAGCTTAAACGGAAGGCTTCGCCCGCCCATTTCAAATAAGCATCCCAATCTGCACGTTTTAACGGTAAACCTTCACGAATAGCCGGCTCATCAATTTGAATCACTTTGATGCCTGCTTTTTCTAAATCTAATACTTCATCAGAAAGCGCTACCGCAATTTGTTTACAGACCGTTTCACGAGAAATATCGTTACGCACGAAAGACCATTGTAAGATCGTGACTGGACCAGTCAGCATGCCTTTCATCACTTTATTGGTAAGGCTTTGGGCATATTGCGACCAACGTACCGTCATTGGTTCTGGACGAGTAACATCACCGTAAATCACTGGTGGTTTCACGCAACGTGAACCATAACTTTGTACCCAACCAAATTTGGTGAAAGCAAAACCATCGAGTAGTTCGCCGAAATATTCCACCATGTCGTTACGTTCTGCTTCGCCATGTACCAATACATCTAAGTCTAATTTTTCTTGCTCACGTACAACAAATTCAATTTCTTTTTTCATTGCAGCTTCGTAATCAGCTAAGCTGAGTTCGCCTTTTTTGAAGGCTGCACGTGCATGACGAATTGCTGTCGTTTGTGGGAAAGAACCAATATTTGTGGTGGGCAGAAGTGGTAAATTTAACCACGCATTTTGTAATTTAATGCGTTCCGCAAATGGCGATTTACGTTGGTCAGCATTTTTTGGTAGATTTGCTAATCGTTCTGCGACACAAGTGCGGTGAATTTCATGTGAGTTTTTACGTGCATCCGCAGCAGCTTGAGAAGCCGCTAATTCAGCTTGAACCGCTTCACGGCCTTGCTCTAGTGCAGTCTTAATAACGCGTAATTCTTGAATTTTTTGTAACGTGAAAGCCAACCATTGATAAAGCTCAGGCTTATTGGCTTGTAGCTGTGTTTCGACTTCTAAATCATAAGGTGTATGAAGGAGAGAGCAGCTTGGCGCAATCCACAAACGATCACCTAATTTCGCTTTTAATGGCTCAACTACATCTAACACTTGATTTAAGTTTGCACGCCAAATATTACGGCCATCAATGATGCCGACAGATAAGATTTTGTCGTAATCCGCAAAGGCAACAAGTTGTTCAGGTGCACGAACTAAGTCGATATGTAAACCTGTAACAGGCAAGGCTTTTAACAAATCAGCATGTTCTGCCACAGAACCAAAATAAGTCGCAAGCAATAATTTCGCTTTCACTTGTTCAGCAAAAGTGGCGTAAACCGCTTTATAAGCGGCAATCCATTCAGCCGGTAAATCTAAGGTGAGAGCGGGTTCATCAATTTGAATATATTCTACGCCTTCTGCAGCTAACGCATTTAAAATTTCAACATAAACTGGCACGAGTTTTGCTAATAAATCAAAGCGATTAAATGCAGCGCCTTTTTCTTTCCCTAACCAAAGGAAAGTGAGTGGACCAACGATTGTTGGTTTAACTTGATACCCAAGTGCTTTAGCTTCACGGATTTGTGTCACATAATGTTCGGGATTGGCTTTAAATTGTGTCTCTTTATGGAATTCGGGTACAAGATAGTGATAGTTGGTATCGAACCATTTTGTCATTTCAATCGCAAATTGGGTTTTATTACCACGCGCCAATTGGAAATATTGATCGAGTGTTAAGTTTTGGCTATCGAAACCAAAGCGAGCAGGAATCGCACCTGTTGCCACTTGTAAATCTAAAATGTGATCGTAAAGTGTGAAATCAGCCACCGCGACAAAATCAGCATTTGCCTTGGCTTGGTGTTGCCAGTTTAGTTCACGTAATCTTTTTGCAATATCTAATAAATCCGCTTCCGCAATTTCGCCACGCCAGTAACGCTCTTGAGCAAATTTAAGTTCACGCTTTGCGCCTACGCGCGGAAATCCTGCTAAATGAAATGTTGTCATAATTAATCCTTCTATTGTTTTGTTTATTTTAGACGTCTAAACGTCTGTTCATTAATAGAATGCAATAGAATAAAAGATTATACAAGTTCATAATTTTCAGGTTTTAAATGAATTAAATTAATAAACAAAAAGACCGCACTTTAAGATTTCTAAAAGTGCGGTCTTTTTTGTATGAGGTTTTATAGTGTTATAAGGCAGTGACGAAAGTAATCAAGCCTAGAATCACACCTGGTGTATTAGCTAATGAAATAGGCAAATCACGTTTTTCTTTTAACAAACCATAAGCTACCCATAAACTACAGTTGATCATCGTGGCAAAAGGTTGTAACCAACCACCTTTTTGACCCGATAAATTTAGACCAATTTGTTGTAAGTAAGACACATACATACAAACAGAAATAAATGTTGCGGCATAGCCTAAAATGGTAATAAAACGTTGGTTTGTCATTTGCTCTCCTAAGTTTAACAGAATAATCCGAAACCAGATTATTAACTAAAAATTGATAATATGTATAAATTACACATAATAATCAAATAAAACTCAGTAAACGGCAAGATAAAGCAAAGATTGTTTCATTTTAGTTAAGGATAAAATGCATTTTATTAAGAAGGGAATAAAGAGATTAGAGAAAAAAAGACAAAAAAATAACCGCACTTTATCCAGTGCGGTTATATAGATTCTGAACAGTTTAGTTGAGATTATTCAACACCAACCATTACAGAGGTCGCTTTGATAATCGCATATGCTTCTTTACCAACTGCTAAACCTAATTCTTTTACTGCATCGATAGAGATGGTAGAAGAAATGATGTTACCGTTACCGATATCAATGTGTACGATTGCGTTCACAGAACCAGTTTCGATTGATTTTACAGTACCTTTAAGTTGGTTTCTTGCACTAATTTTCATTTAGCATTTCCTTATGTTTAAGTTAAAAAGAGTGGGTATTATATAGATAAATATATAAATTGAAAATACTACTTAATAGGTGATAAACCTTTCAAGATTTGCTCAGCATTTTCTTTGCTTAACTCATAACCGTAATACTTTTTATAGAAGGCTTGTGTTTTTTCCACCATGTTTAAATCTTTAAATTGTTCAGGATGGAAGAGCTGAGCCGCCCAAAGAATTTGTAAGGCTTCTTCTGCACTATAGCGATCCCATGGGAACGTGCCGGTTGGGTTAGCATAAATACGATTATTTTTGACCGCACTTATTGATTGCCATGCTGGGTCAGCTTTAATTTTTTCGATTGCTGCTTGCACTTTATTACCGCTGCTTCCGATAATAATGACATCAGGATTTGCTTGAATAATGCTTTCTACCGTCACGGTCACCATATTGGCTTCATCAGGTAACACGCTTTTACCGCCAGCTAATTTAATCCATTCACCAATCATGGATTTTCCGCCGTCAATCATCAATAAGTCAGAGCCTTTAGTGATATGTAACACCGTAGGGCGTTGTTCATCTTTGAGGCCTTTGAGACG
This sequence comes from uncultured Haemophilus sp., assembly GCA_902466845.1. Classification (GTDB taxonomy): domain Bacteria; phylum Pseudomonadota; class Gammaproteobacteria; order Enterobacterales; family Pasteurellaceae; genus Haemophilus_D. The sequence continues at coordinate 362 of CABQSN010000121.1, read as the reverse complement.
ATTTTCCACAAATTGAATATTGTCTTCTAATTCTTTGATATAGCTTTCTGCGATTTCAGGAGCTTTATCACCTAAAACATCAGCGGTAATACGCACGGTTTTCTTCAAACCATCAAAATCTTGGAAGCTCACTCGCACGCCTTTTAAGCCCGCTTGTTCCACTTCAGTTAACATGGATTTTTTCGAGAGCAATACTGCATCAGGTTTATGACTCAACAATTCTTCTGTTTGAATGGTTTCACCGTTGGTTAATACCGGTACGTTTTTGATATTTGGATATACTTCGCTATACCAAGGATTGGCTGCGATAGATGTGGTTGTGCCGACCAGTTTATTGGCACCGCCTAATAACAAGACGATTT
>CABQSN010000120.1:0-5358 GCA_902466845.1 uncultured Haemophilus sp. | reverse complement strand
AAGTGAATGTCGGTCAGTACGTTTCAAACGGTACTGAAATTGTGCGTGTGGAAGATCGTTCTTCTATGAAAGTGGATTTTGCGATTGCTCAAAACCTATTAGATAAATTGCATATTGGTCAAAAAGTAACGGCTACGGCAGATGCGCGTAAAGGTGAAACTTTTGCCGCGAAGGTTACTGCAATTGAGCCAGCAATTAATTCTTCAACGGGTTTAGTCGATGTTCAAGCAACGTTTGAACCAGAAGATGGCGCAAAATTATTATCCGGTATGTTTACTCGCTTAAATGTCGCTTTACCAACTGAGCATAATCAAATCGTTGTGCCACAAGTGGCAGTGAGCTACAACATGTATGGCGAATCGCTTTATATTTTGACCGCACTTTCTGATGAAGATATTGAGAAATTAGGCGGCGCAGAGAAAGCAGCGAATATGTACCGTGCAAAATCAATCACTGTATTTACGAAAGATCGTCAAGGTATTTATGCACAATTAAAAGGCGATGAAGTTAAAGTCGGCGATAAAATTGTGACCGGCGGTCAGCAAAACTTAAGTAACGGTGCATTAGTCTCTGTTGCAGATAAAGCGGGCGTGGGTACTGAACAACCTGCGAATAAAACGAATCTTTAATTAGGAAAAGCGAATGAAATTTACCGATATATTTATTCGTCGTCCTGTTTTGGCGGTTTCGATTAGCTTGTTAATCATTATTTTAGGATTACAAGCGATCTCGAAATTGGCTGTGCGCGAATATCCGAAAATGACCACGACGGTGATTACGGTGACCACTGCATATCCAGGGGCGGATGCGAACTTAATTCAAGCGTTTGTTACTTCCAAAATTGAAGAGGCGGTAGCGCAAGCAGATAATGTGGACTATATGTCTTCAAGCTCTAGCCCAAGTACGTCAACTGTCACCGTAAAAATGAAATTAAATACGGATCCGAATGCGGCCTTGGCAGATGTTTTAGCTAAAGTTAACTCGGTTCGTTCTGAATTGCCAAGTGGTATTGAAGATCCAACGGTTTCTTCCTCTACAGGTGGTTCGGGAATTATGTATATTAGTTTCCGTTCTAACAAACTTGATGCAAGCCAAGTGACTGACTATATTCAACGCGTAGTCAAACCTCAGTTCTTTACCGTAGAAGGGGTGGCGAGCGTACAGATCTTTGGTGCATCAGAGTACGCACTTCGTGTTTGGTTAGACCCAGAAAAAATGGCGGCTCAAAACCTTTCTGCCACACAAGTGATGTCTGCATTATCAGCGAATAACGTTCAAACGGCGGCTGGTAATGATAATGGCTATTTTGTAACCTATAAAAACAAAGTAGAAACCACAACAAAATCGGTTGAAGAATTAGGTAATTTAATTGTAGAGTCTAGCGGTGATAAGTTAGTACGTTTACGCGATATCGCTGATATTGAGTTAAATAAATCAAGCGATAGCTCACGTGCGGTAGCGAATGGCGCAGATTCTGTTGTATTAGCGATTAACCCAACCTCGTCAGCAAACCCATTAACTGTAGCTGCGAAAGTACGCCCACTGTATGACAGTATTAAAAATAATCTGCCGGATGCTATTGAATCTGACATCTTATATGACCGTACAATTGCGATTAATAACTCAATTAATGAAGTAATCAAAACGATTGTTGAGGCAACGATAATCGTGTTGGTGGTGATTACCATGTTTATTGGTTCATTCCGTGCGATGTTAATCCCGGTTATCACCATTCCGATTTCATTAATTGGGGTAATCATGTTGCTTCAATCATTTGATTTCTCTATTAACCTGATGACGTTGTTGGCATTGGTTTTGGCCATTGGTTTAGTGGTGGATGATGCGATTGTGGTATTGGAAAACGTGGACCGCCACATTAAGTTAGGTGAAACGCCATTCCGTGCGGCGATTATTGGTACGCGTGAAATTGCCGTTCCGGTTATTTCCATGACCATTGCCTTGATTGCGGTATATTCTCCAATGGCGTTAATGGGCGGTATTACGGGTACGTTGTTTAAAGAGTTTGCTTTAACCCTTGCTGGAGCAGTATTTATTTCCGGTATCGTAGCATTAACGCTTTCACCAATGATGACCAGTAAATTGCTAAAATCCAATGAGGCTCCAAGTAAATTGGAACAACGAGTAGAGCATACCCTTAGTAAAGTGAATGCAGCTTATGCGTATGTCCTTGATTTGGTGATGGTTAATCGTAAATGTATGTTGATGTTTGCGGCGATTATCTTTGCCACCTTACCCGTGTTGTTTAAATCGCTTTCGAGTGAATTAACACCAGCAGAAGATAAAGGGGCATTTTTAGCGATTGGTTCAGCACCGTCTAACGTAAACGTGGATTATGTGCAAAATGCGATGGCACCTTATCAAGAGATTTTAAAAAATACGCCAGAAGTGCAGTTTGCCATGACAATTTCAGGTGCGCCAAGTTCTAACCAATCTTTAAACGTCATTACGTTAAAAGACTGGAAAGAACGTTCAAAAAGCCAAACTGAGATCTTAAATGAATTAAATGCGAAAGCGAAATCAATTCCTGAGGTATCTGTACAAGGCTTCTCGTTCCCAGAAATTGATACAGGGGAGCAAGGACCTCCGATTGGTTTTGTGATCAGCACATCACAAGATTACGGCGATTTAGCAAATGTAGCCGGTAAATTCTTAGAGGATATGCAAAAATCCAGTAAGTTCGTTTATACCAATCTCGATCTTAAATTTGATACCGCTCAAATGCGCATTAAGATTGATCGTGAAAAAGCAGGGACTTACGGCATTACGATGCAACAAATCAGCCGTACGTTAGGCAGCTTCTTATCTGCCGCAACCATTGAACGTGTGGATATTGATGGTCGAGCTTACAAAATTATTTCCCAAGTAAAACGTGACAATCGTTTATCGCCGGAAAGTTTTAATAAGTATTACATCACCGCAGCAAATGGTACCTCTATTCCATTAAGCAGCTTGGTGACGGCTACATTGGAACCACAACCAAGTACATTGCCTCGTTTCAGCCAGTTAAACTCTGCGGTGATTAGTGCTGTACCGATGCCAGGTACTTCAATTGGTGATGCGATCCAATGGTTACAGGACAATGCGAAAAATACTTTACCACAGGGTTATAACTATGACTTTAAAAGTGAAGCGCGTCAGTTAGTACAAGAGGGTAATGCACTTGCTGTAACGTTCTTACTTGCGGTAGTGATTATTTTCTTAGTCTTGGCAATTCAGTTTGAATCAATTCGCGATCCAATCGTGATTATGATTTCCGTACCCTTAGCCGTGAGTGGCGCATTGTTAGCCTTAAATGCCTTTGGATTTGTAGGGATTGCTGGAACGACACTCAATATCTACTCACAAGTGGGTTTGATTACCCTGGTTGGTCTTATTACGAAACACGGTATTTTGATGTGTGAAGTAGCGAAAGAAGAGCAGTTAAACCACGGTAAAACGCGTGTTGAAGCGATTACCGAAGCGGCTAAAGTACGTTTACGTCCAATTCTGATGACAACCGCAGCGATGATTGCAGGTCTTGTACCGTTGCTTTATGCAACAGGTGCAGGTGCGGTATCTCGTTTCAGTATTGGTATCGTTATCGTGGCAGGTTTGGCAATCGGTACATTGTTTACCTTGTTCGTGTTGCCAGTGATTTATTCTTACATTGCAAGCGAACACAAACCGTTACCAGTGTTTGATGAAAATGTAAAACCCATTGAAGGTCACATTAACGAACAACATTAATTGAAAATACTATAAAAACAAACCGCACTTTGATTTTTCAAGTGCGGTTTTCTTTTCAGTATTAAAAAAGCGAACATGATGTTCGCTTTTTATTTATGAAAGTGCGGTCAAATTTTTAACCGTTTTTATTTAACCATTTTTATTTTTTGCCGCTTTATAAAGTTCCATCGCTTCAGGTAATAAGCGTTGTAAGTTTTCTTGACGGGACTCATCACTCGGGTGAGTAGAAGCTAACACATCAAGTGCACCTTTAGAACCACCAGAGGCTTTAGCCATTTTTTGCCATAAACCTGGTGCAACTTCAGGATTGTAACCTGAGCGCGCCATTAACATGAGACCCACTTCATCGGCTTCAGTTTCAGCGCTACGAGAGTAAGGCTTATCTAAAGCAAAGTCTTTGGTTAAACCTACTGCTAATTCACTTGCGCTTGAGCCAATAACAGTAGAAAGGGCGGCATGACCTAAACTTGCTGCAATATTAGTAGCCATACCAAAATTCACTTTCGCTTTACCGTGTTCTTTTAGAGCATGCGCCATTTCATGGCCCATTACAACGGCGATTTCGTTATCGTTCAGTTGTAAGGTATCCACTAAACCTGTATAGAAAGCCATTTTCCCGCCAGGCATAGCCCAAGCATTGAGCTCTTTAGATTTAATGACATTAATTTGCCAGTTAAATTGTTGTCCAGTTTCATTCGCTTGGTCTGCATAAGGGACCATTTTATTAAACACTGCATGAACACGTTTTGCAGTTTTTGATGAAGTATCAATTACACCATGTGCACGCATATTACCCATTTCTTGGGTATAGCTACTTGCAGCCTGTTGATTGATAGAGGCTGAATCAGCACAGGAAGTTAATACAACACCCGCTAACGCAGCAAAAGCAAAGCTTTTAATTTGTTTTTTCATAATTAAGTTCTTTTTGGTTAAAATGCCGATATTATATAAATTTCTTTATTGTTGTCGATATAAAAAGATTGCCTTTTGATTTTGTACTATTATAATAGTGCAAAATTATATTCTAGGACTTTACTATGACAATAAAAAAATCTCCTTCTTTATTAGGCGGCGCCATGATTATTGCAGGTACCGCAATTGGTGCAGGTATGCTTGCAAACCCAACCTCAACGGCTGGCGTATGGTTTATTGGCTCTATTCTGGCTTTGGTTTACACCTGGTTTTGTATGACCACATCAGGTTTGATGATCTTAGAAGCCAACCTACATTATCCTACCGGCTCAAGCTTTGACACTATCGTGAAAGATTTGTTAGGAAAAGATTGGAATATTATCAATGGTCTTTCCGTTGCTTTCGTCTTGTATATTTTAACTTATGCTTATATCACCTCTGGCGGCGGTATTACACAAAACTTGCTCAACCAAGCTTTGGGTTCCGCAGAAAGTGCGGTCGATATTGGACGTACTTCTGGATCCTTAATTTTTTGTTTTATTCTTGCGGCTTTCGTGTGGCTTTCCACTAAAGCTGTGGATCGTTTTACGACGGTATTGATTGTTGGGATGGTGGTGGCTTTCTTCCTTTCTACTGCAGGTTTATTGAGCTCTGTAAAAACAGAGGTGTTATTCAATACCATTGCGGAAGGTGAACAAA
>CABQSN010000119.1:0-5408 GCA_902466845.1 uncultured Haemophilus sp. | reverse complement strand
AGCTTGATATTGAAAGTTTAAATTTAAAACCCGTACAAAGTGCGGTCATTTCTGTAGATGATTTTGGTGAGCAAACCCTGGATGAGATCATGGGACAATATGAGGCGAGAGTATTGCGTGCATTTTATGCTCAGTATCCAAGTACGCGAAAATTGGCGCAACGATTAGGCGTATCACACACGGCGATTGCCAATAAATTAAAACAATACGGTATTAGTAAATAATTTCTGACAGTTTAGGGAATTGTTTACAAAGTTTGAGCCATTCGACTTTATCAATTTGTACATTGAGGATAAATTCACCTTCATCTGAAATTTGCTCGTGACGAATGCTATCTAATTGATAGAGCGCATGGCGGATTTTGCCCTCTTGTGGGAGCAGCGTGAGGGTGAAAGAAAGTATCTCATTTTTCAACCGCACTTTAATGGCTTCAAGCAGTAGATCTAATCCTTCACCTGAATGTGCGGAAAGGTAAACGGCAACGGGCTTATTCTCGTCATCATATTCAATATGGGGTACCACATTTTCCAATAAATCAATTTTGTTATATACCAGCAATACTGGTACTTTGTCAGCCTTAATTTCTTCCAACACTAAATTCACGGCTTCAATATTTTCGATCTTTCGAGCGTCTGCAGCATCAATAACATGTAATAGCAGGCTAGCTTCTACTGTTTCTTGCAAGGTAGATTTAAAAGCGGACACTAAATCATGGGGGAGTTGGCGAACAAAACCAACAGTATCGGCGAGAATTGCCGTACCAACATCTTGAATTTGCAAACGTCTTAATGTGGGATCGAGGGTGGCAAAAAGCTGATCTGCCGCATAGACATTGGCTTGCGTGATGAAATTGAAGAGGGTCGATTTCCCCGCATTGGTGTAGCCTACTAAGGAAATGGTCGGAATATCCGCTTTTTGTCGAGTTTGGCGATTTTGATTGCGTTGTTTTTCGACTTTCGCCAAACGATTTTGCAACTGCGCAATACGCACCTTGATTAAACGGCGATCCGTTTCTAATTGCGTTTCCCCTGGACCACGTAATCCAACCGCACCTTTTTGTTGATCTAAACCTGTTTTTCGGCGGACTAATCGAGTGGATAAATGCTTGAGTTGGGCTAATTCAACTTGCAATTTCCCTTCGTGCGAGCGGGCTCGTTGGGCAAAGATATCTAAAATCACCCCAGTGCGATCCACTACGCGGCATTGGCAGATGCTTTCTAAATTACGGGTTTGTGCAGGGGTTAATTGATGATTCACCAAAACAACATTAGCATCTAAGGCTTTCACTGCATCAGCAATTTCTTGTGCTTTCCCCTCACCGATAAAATATTTCGCTTGTGGCGTGGCACGGCTTGTGGTGATGATTTGTAAAATCTCAACATTGGCAGATTCCGCTAAAAGTTGGAATTCTTGTAGATCTTCAATGTTTTTATTTTGAGAAAAGAAAACATGCACGACGACAGCTTTATCTTTTGTCGGTTGGCTATTGTCGACTGTTTTAGATGACGAAAGTGCGGTTGAAATTTCAGGTGAATTTTCAACCGCACTTAAATTGATGAAATCATTCATTGAACAGAATTATTCTGCTTGTGTTTCTACTTCCGCTGCAGCGTCAGAAGTTTGTGCTGCATGATGACTGCCGTTATTATTGTGGTGAGAAACAGAACGTGCTGGAACCACAGTTGAAATAGCGTGTTTGTACACCATTTGATTAACAGTGTTTTTTAATAAAATCACGAATTGGTCGAATGATTCGATTTGACCCTGTAATTTAATCCCATTAACGAGATAAATCGAAACAGGAATACGTTCACGGCGTAACGCATTCAAATAAGGATCTTGTAATGATTGTCCTTTTGCCATTTTGCTATCCTTTGTTGTTATATGTTAATTAATGATAGAAACGAGTTGTCTCCATCACCAAATATAGCAATAAACATTTTTCTTGTCTATGGGTTTATCTCTTTGCTTTCACGCAGTTTTTTCAGAATTGTTTTCATTTTTTCATCTAGTTGTGCATTGAAACGTAATGTTTCGCCCGTTTTAGGGTGTTCAAAGCGAATAGAAAATGCATGTAAAAACAAACGATTGAGTCCAAGATCTTGCATATATTTATCGAATTCTTTATCACCGTATTTATCATCCAGCGCGATTGGGTGACCTGCATATTGAGTATGAACTCGGATCTGATGGGTTCTTCCCGTTACAGGCGACGCTTTTACTAAGGTCGCATTTTGATAGCGTTCTTCGATGGCAAATCGCGTTTCAGAAGGTTTGCCTTGCTCACTGACTTTAACGATGCGTTCGCCACTGGCCAATTCATTTTTTAATAAAGGGGCTTGCACGACTTTTACATGAGATTGCCATTGTCCACGCACGAGCGCGAGATAATCTTTTTGTACCGTTTTAACACGAAGTTGTTCGTGTAAGTTGCGTAAGGTAGAACGTTTTTTGGCGACTAATAAAATGCCGGATGTATCTCTATCCAAGCGGTGAACCAATTCTAAAAAACGGGCTTCAGGACGTAATGCACGTAAGGCTTCAATCACACCAAAATTCAAGCCACTCCCACCATGAACCGCAATGCCAGAAGGTTTGTTCAATACTAATAAACAATCATCTTCAAAAAGAATATGGCTTTCAAGGGAAGCGACTTTATTCAAGTTTTTAGAAATTGGGGCAGTATTTTTTTCAGAAACACGAACTGGAGGCACACGCACCACATCACCATTTTGTAATTTATATTCAGGTTTGATTCGCCCTTTGTTCACACGTACTTCGCCTTTACGCAGAATGCGATAAATCAAACTTTTTGGCACACCTTTTAATTTTGCCAATAAATAATTATCAATGCGTTGTCCTGCTTCATCCTCAGAAATCGTGAGCATTTTGACGGATTGATTGATGATTTTTTCTTGTTTTTCAGTCATTGAATCTGTCCTTTAAAAATTGGGCTGAATCATATCACAATATCCCTGGTGATAATAGCAAGAATGCCTTGCTAATTTAGCCCTGAATGTGGATAATAGAACGTCTTTCTGCGCCTCAAATTTGGCATTTAGAAAGTAATTTTGTATGTTGGTCAAAACTCAATGCGGCAAATGGCATAAGACATTGATAATCAACATATTTTTCTTGAAGGTTAACGCTTCCTTGCAATGCGTAATTAACACACCGCATTGTTTTACGAAAATTGTCTTAGATAACAATTGAGTATGCTATCAATGCACCCAGCAACACACAGTCGTGAGATTGACTGTTCGCGAGAAACACGAGGTCGATGGCTAAGGTCAGTAAATCTGTAAAGTGCGGTTAATTTTCAAGGTGTTTTAGATAATTCAAAACGAGAAATTGACAATGAAAAGAATGTTAATCAATGCGACTCAAAAAGAAGAGTTGCGCGTTGCGTTGGTCGATGGCCAGCGTTTATTCGACTTGGATATTGAAAGTCCGGGTCATGAACAGAAAAAAGCCAATATTTACAAAGGGAAAATCACTCGCGTAGAGCCGAGTTTAGAAGCAGCCTTTGTGGATTATGGTGCAGAGCGCCATGGCTTCCTTCCTTTAAAAGAAATTGCCCGCGAGTATTTCCCTGCTGATTATGTGTTCCAAGGTCGTCCAAATATCCGTGATATTTTGACCGAAGGCCAAGAAGTGATCGTTCAGGTGAATAAAGAAGAACGCGGCAATAAAGGCGCAGCCTTAACCACTTTTGTTTCCCTTGCCGGTAGTTATTTGGTGATTATGCCAAACAATCCACGTGCAGGTGGTATCTCTCGCCGTATTGAAGGCGATGAACGTATCGAATTAAAAGAAGCATTGAGTTCTTTAGATGTACCAGAAGGCGTTGGTCTTATCGTGCGTACAGCGGGTGTAGGTAAATCACCAGAAGAATTACAATGGGACTTAAAAGTACTTTTACATCATTGGGAAGCAATTAAACAAGCTTCACAAAGCCGTCCGGCGCCGTTCTTAATTCACCAAGAAAGTGATGTGATCGTTCGTGCGATCCGTGATTACTTGCGTCGTGATATCGGTGAGATCTTAATTGATAGCCCGAAAGTATTTGAAAAAGCGAAAGCGCACATCAAACTTGTGCGTCCAGATTTCATCAATCGTGTGAAACTGTATCAAGGCGAAGTGCCGCTATTTAGCCACTATCAAATTGAATCTCAAATCGAATCCGCCTTCCAACGTGAAGTACGTTTACCTTCTGGTGGTTCGATTGTGATCGATGTGACAGAAGCGTTAACAGCGATCGATATCAACTCAGCGCGTTCAACTCGTGGTGGTGATATTGAAGAAACGGCATTAAATACGAACCTTGAAGCGGCAGATGAGATTGCTCGTCAATTACGTTTACGTGACTTAGGTGGGTTAGTGGTTATCGATTTCATTGATATGACACCTGTTCGTCACCAACGTGAAGTAGAGAATCGTATCCGTGATGCCGTGCGTCAAGACCGTGCGCGTATTCAAATCAGCCGTATTTCTCGCTTCGGCTTGTTGGAAATGTCACGTCAGCGTTTAAGCCCATCATTAGGTGAGTCTTCTCACCATGTTTGCCCACGCTGTCAAGGTACGGGTAAAGTACGTGATAACGAAAGCTTATCACTTTCAATCTTACGTTTAATCGAAGAAGAAGCGTTAAAAGAAAATACCAAACAAGTACACACTATCGTGCCGGTACAAATTGCGTCTTACTTACTTAACGAAAAACGTAAAGCAGTAAGCAGCATCGAAAAACGCCATGATGTAGAGATTATCGTGGTGCCAAATGAAGCGATGGAAACCCCGCACTTCAGCGTGTTCCGCGTACGTGAAGGTGAAGAGCTGAACGAATTAAGCTACAACTTAGCAAAATTCCATGAAGCACAAGACGATGCATTCGTACCAGAAGAGTCTCTAGTTTCTCGCAATATCGAAACGGCAGCTGTGACCTCTGAACAAGTGATGGAAAGTGCTGCAGTATCGCTATCGATCCCAACGGCAGCGCCTGCACCAGTTGAGCGCAAATCAGAAGGTCCTTCACTGTTTGCAAAAATTGTTGCTGCAATTAAAGGTTTATTTGCTTCTGAACCAAAAGAAGAAGAGAAAAACCAAACCAATCGTAATAATCGCAACGGAAATCGTAATAATCGCCGTAATCAAGAGCGTCGTAATAATCGTCGTTCTCGCAACGAAAATAGTGACAATGCGAAAAATACAGACGAAGAAAATGCACGTCCAACTCGCGAGCGTGTAAATAATCGTCGCAATCGTCGTAACGCGAATGAAGAAGTGCCGTCTGAAAGTGCGGTTAATTTTGCTAATGTTTCTGATGATAATCGTCAAGAAGAAAAAGCAGAGAAACCGGTAGCAGAGCGTCGTCAACGTCGTGATTTACGTAAACGCGTTCGTGTTGATGA
>CABQSN010000118.1:0-5483 GCA_902466845.1 uncultured Haemophilus sp. | reverse complement strand
TTGCATCAAGTTTGCGTGATTTAGGTCTAGATGGTCGTCAAATCAGCCAATTAAGTTCTGCGTTACAGTGGCAGGGGAGTCTCCAAAAACTCAGTAAAGGGACTAAATTTGCGATTTTAGTGTCTCGCGAATATTTAGGCGATAAATTAACGGGGCAAGGTAACGTTGAAGCCATTCACATTATGGCAGATGGTAAGAGCTATTATGGTATTCAAGCGGCGAATGGCCGTTATTACGATAAACAAGGTGAAACTCTTGGTAAAGGCTTTGCTCGTTATCCATTACAACGTCAAGCGCGTATTTCTTCCCCATTTAACCCAAATCGCCGCCATCCGGTAACGGGACGTGTTCGTCCGCATAAAGGGGTAGACTTTGCTGTTTCACCAGGTACGCCAGTTATTGCGCCAGCAGAAGGTGTGGTGGAAAAAGTGGCTTATCAAGCCGGTGGTGCAGGACGTTATGTGGTGATACGCCATGGTCGTGAATATCAAACGGTGTATATGCATTTAAGTCGTGCTTTAGTTCGAGCAGGGCAGGCTGTGAAGAAAGGGGAGCGTATTGCATTAACAGGGAATACGGGTATCTCAACCGGTCCACACTTGCACTACGAGTTTCATATCAATGAGCGAGCGGTGAACCCGCTTACGGTGAAATTACCAGGTACCAGCAGCGGTATGGCAACTGCAGAGCGTAAGCAATTCTTAGTCCGAGCGAAAGAAGTTGAAAGAACATTAAAATTATAGTGAATAAAATGCGGTCAAATTTGACCGCATTTTTTATATGCCTAAAAAATTAACTTAAAACTAACCGCACTTCATCTTTTCTCTTTTTCCTCAATATGCTATTCTCTTTGCATTTTAGAATTATTCTCATTTTTATGATTAAGCGACGTTATCTGATTTTTCTTTTGATCGTGCTTTCCTTTGTTTCACTTTTTCTCGGGGTAAGTACCGTTAATTTGCAAGGGTTACTGAATTTTGAAGGTAATCAATGGCAGATCTTTTTCATTAGTCGCGTGCCTCGCTTAATCAGTATCTTGATTGCAGGTGCATCCTTAAGTATTTGTGGCTTAGTGATGCAGCAACTCAGCCGAAACCGATTTGTTTCGCCTACCACCGCGGGCACCATGGACAGTGCAAGATTAGGCATTTTAATGGCGATGCTGTTTTTTCCAACAGCTTCAATGTTGTTAAAAACCGCCATTGCGGTCATCGTGTCTTTCCTTGGCACATTGTTATTTATGACGATTCTGTCCCGTTTGAAATTCAAGGACACGATTTTTGTGCCTTTAGTGGGGATTATGTTTGGTAATATCATCAGTTCAATTACTGCTTTTATCGCTTACAAAGAAGATTTATTGCAAAACTTATCTGGGTGGCTACAAGGGGATTTTTCTCTTGTAATGTCTGGTCGTTATGAATTGTTGTATTTCAGTATTCCTACACTCATCGTGGCTTATTTATTTGCGCATCGTTTTTCTATTGTCGGGATGGGGAAAGATTTTGCGGTTAATCTCGGTCTAAATTACAACCAAGTACTTTATCTCGGTCTGCTCATTGTGGCAGTGGTCTCTTCGATTATTATCGTGTCTGTTGGCGTGATCCCTTTCTTGGGGTTAATTATTCCGAATATCGTCACGCTTTATTTAGGGGATAACTTGAAGAAAGTGCTATCTCATACCGCCTTGTTAGGCGCTGTATTTGTTTTATTCTGCGATATTTTAGGTCGAAGTGTGATTTATCCTTATGAGATTTCCATTAATGCCGTGGTTGGCGTATTTGGCAGTGGTATCTTCTTATTTTTATTATTAAAGCGGTATAGAAATGGCTAAGAAATCTTCTTCTCAACTGATTGTATTGTCGTTGTTAGCCATTGTTTCTCTTACACTTTATTTAGGCTACAACTTACCAAACCGTTGGCAATATGCCTTGGAAAATCGTGCCTTATCCTTAATTGCGATTGTGATTACAGGCGCGGCAATTGCACTTGCTACGATGATTTTCCAAACGGTCGTGAATAACCGAATTCTCACGCCGAGTATTTTAGGATTAGATTCGCTGTATTTACTGATTCAAACGGCGATTATTTTCCTTTTCGGTTCAAGCACATTGCTTTCAATGAATTCCATTGCATTGTTTGTCTTGTGTACGGGATTAATGATGGCGTTTTCATTAGTGCTTTATCACTTCCTGTTTAAGAAAGAAAACCAAAATATTTTCTTCTTGTTGCTTGTCGGGATTATTTTCGGCACCTTCTTTGGTAGCTTAACGACGTTTATGGAAGTGTTGATTGACCCAAATGAATTCCAGATCGCACAAGATATTGGCTTTGCAAGTTTCAACCGAATTAATACTCAAATCTTGTGGGTTGCATTAGCCATTTTAGTGGCGACCATTGTTTTCAGTTTGAAATATTGGCATTGCTTTGATGTGTTGGCGTTAGGGCGAGAAAATGCCATTAACTTAGGTATCGATTATCAAAAGACCTTAAAAGTCCTATTAATTCTCGTGGCAATTTTAACGTCAGTGTCGACCGCACTTGTTGGCCCACTTACGTTCCTTGGGCTATTGGTGATGAATGTGACCTTTGAATTTATTCGAGATTATCGCCACAAAGTCCTCATTCCTGCTGCGATGTTAATTTCCATCATAACCTTGGTTTTAGGGCAATTATTGGTGACGCATATTTTTACGTTCCGCACGACATTAAGCATCATCGTTAATTTTGTCGGTGGCGTGTACTTTATTTATTTGTTATTAAGAGCAAACAAAAAATGGCAATAGAAATTCGCAATATTACTAAAAGTTACGGAAGCAAAAAGGTGGTGGATAATGTGTCCGTTACCATTCCTACGGGGAAAATTACGTCTTTTATCGGGCCGAATGGCGCGGGGAAGAGTACAGTGCTGTCTATTATGAGCCGTTTGTTGAATGCTGATAGTGGCGAGATCTATCTCAACGGTGAATTGCTCAATCGTAAGAAAAGTAGCGATATTGCGAAACAACTTGCGATTTTAAAGCAAACTAACAACATTAATTTGCGTCTAACCATTGAAGATTTAGTCGCTTTTGGCCGTTTTCCTTATAGCAAAGGAAACTTAACCCAAACTGACCGCACTTTTATTGATAATGCCATTGCCTATATGAATTTAGATGATATTCGTCATCAATATATCGATAACTTAAGTGGTGGGCAGCGACAACGCGCTTATATTGCGATGACACTTGCACAAGATACCGATTATATTTTGTTGGATGAACCATTAAATAATCTGGATATGAAACATTCAGTGCAGATCATGCAAGTTTTGCGTAAATTAGCGACAGAACTCAACAAAACCGTGGTGATTGTGATTCATGATATTAATTTCGCCTCTTGTTATTCAGACTACATTGTTGCCATGAAAAATGGAAAATTAGTCCAACAAGGTGAAGTTAACCACATTATGCAATCAATCGTATTACAAGATATTTATGATATGACAATTCCGATTCAGGATATCGACGACCATAAAATTGCCGTTTATTTTAGATAAATAAGGAAATCTTCATGAAAAAAACATTATCAACTTTAGCACTTTCACTCTTTGCATTTACCGGTATTGCACAAGCTGCAGATATTACCGTTGAAAATGCCGCTGGAAAACAGGTTGTACCACAAAATCCACAACGTGTGGTGGTTCTCGATTTTGGTGCAGCTGATACGCTTCGTGCATTAGGTGTGCAAGATAAAATTGTGGGCTTCCCACAAAGCGGAAAAATTCCAAACTATCTTTCAGAATTTGCAGACAAAAAATATAAAAATGTTGGTGATTTGAAAGAACAATCATTGGAGCAAATTAACGAACTCAATCCGGATTTGATCATCGCGTCTAAACGTCAAGAAAAAATGATCGACAAATTTAAAGAAATTGCGCCAGTATTTAATGTTGAAAATGACTACAATAATTACTACACAAGTTTTCAACAAAATGTGACCGCACTTGGACAGATTTTTGGTAAAGAAAGTGTCGCGAAAGAAAAACTTTCAGCATTGGAAAGTAAGGTTGACCAAGTCGCCAAAGATGCGAAAGACAAAACAGCTTTATTGGTATTGGTTAATGAAAGTAAAATCAGTGCCTTTGGTGATGGCTCTCGCTATGGCATGGTGTATCAAAAATTTGGTTTTAAACCGATTGATGACAGCATCAAATCGTCTACGCATGGACAAAGCGTTGGTTTTGAATATATCTTAGAAAAAAATCCAGACTTTTTACTCGTAGTGGATCGTACCGCGGCTATTACAGAAAAAGCCAACAATGCACAAAAAGTATTGGATAACGATATCATCAAACAAACCAAAGCGTATAAAGATGGACACATTGTGTATCTTGATGCAGCCAATTGGTATCTTGCATTTGGTGGTTTAGAAAGCATGGAAATCATCGCACAAGAACTTGATCGTGCAGTGAAAAAATAATACAAAAAATCATGAAAAAGGGCAGTCAAGGATTGCCCTTTTTATATGTAAATTAATCTTTACACATATCAATAAACTTCCTATCATATCGGCATCATTCAATAAAATTGAGCTTATTTTATGCTGACATTTAATCCACAAGATCCTTTCTCTTGCTTTGTCACTCAAAGCCTTTCCATGAAAAGTGCGGTCGAAAATGCACAACGTTTTGCGATGTTTGATGTGCCGCTTTTAATTCAAGGTGAAACAGGTACAGGTAAAGACTTATTAGCAAAAGCTTGCCATTTTGCTAGCTTACGTCGTGAGAAAAAGTTCATTGCTGTAAACTGTGCAGGCTTACCGGATGAAGATGCGGAAAGTGAAATGTTTGGGCGGAAAGTGGGTGACAGTGAAACTATCGGTTTTTTTGAATATGCTAACGAAGGCACTGTGTTACTGGATGGTATTGCCGAGCTTTCATTAAGTTTACAGGCAAAATTATTGCGTTTTTTAACTGATGGTTCTTTCCGTCGAGTGGGTGAAGAAAAAGAACATCATGCAAATGTTCGAGTGATTTGTACTTCACAAGAACCGATGGAAAAGCTGTTAGAACAAGGGAAATTGCGCAGTGATTTATTCCATCGCTTAAATGTCTTAGCACTAAATGTACCGCCATTGCGTGAGCGAGTGGAGGACATTCAACCTTTAACGGACGGTTTTTTACAAGAAATTAGCACACAGCTTAAGATTTCAATACCGCAATATAGTGCTGATTTTCTGAATTATTTAAAAGGGCAGCCTTGGCAAGGTAATGTGCGAGAGCTTTACAATGTCTTGTATCGTGCCTGTTCCTTAGCCAAAAATAACCAGCTTGATATTGAAAGTTTAAATTTAAAACCTGTACAAAGTGCGGTCATTTCTGCGGATGATTTTGGTGAGCAAACCCTGGATGAGATCATGGGACAATATGAGGCGAGTGTATTGCGTGCTTTTTATGCTCAGTATCCAAGTACTCGAAAATTGGCACAACGATTAGGCGTATCACA
>CABQSN010000117.1:0-5707 GCA_902466845.1 uncultured Haemophilus sp. | reverse complement strand
TTATGCTACTGGTGTTGTTTACGATGATTTTGTTAGAAGTGCGCTTCAGCGTACTCAACTCTTTTTTCTATAATGGGCTTTATAGCTCCATGCAGGAATTAGATGCGGATAAGTTTTGGTTCTTTGCAAAACTGAATGCCCTCTTAGTATTGGTACAAGTTATCCACTCCATCGCCGATTATTTCTTGCAACAAGTATTTGAAATCCGTTGGTTGGAAAACTTGAATAAAGTCCTTGTTAAACGATGGTTAGAAAATAAAAAATACTATCGCCTCAAATACGAAAAAGATCTGCCCGATAATATTGATCAACGTATTGAACAAGATGCACGTGAATTTATCAGTAGTACCGTCAAAATTGTGCGCGGTATGATTAATTCTATTCTGACTACCATTGAATTCACCATCATTCTTTGGTCACTTTCTGGAATATTAAGTCTTTTCGGTTTGAATATCGAAAAAGGCGTCGTTTTCTTTATTTATGCCTTTATTATCCTGGCAACATTAATGTCTGTATGGATTGGTCATCCTTTAATCAAGTTAAATTTCAATAAAGAAAAACTCAATGGTGACTACCGTTATTCTTTAATTCGAGTGCGAGATAATGCGGAAAGTATTGCATTCTATCAAGGTGAACAGCAAGAACAGCATTTACTGAAAAACAAATTTGCCGAAATTATTCATAACCGTTGGGCAATTGTATTAAGAATGTTGGGATTAGACGGCTTTAATGGAAGCGTCACACGAGTGGCGAAACTCTTACCGTTAATGCTGCAAGCCCCTCGTTTTTTCACTGGACAAATCAAACTGGGCGATATGCACCAAACTGTGCAAGCATTTAACCGATTAATGACCGCACTTTCCTTCTTCCGTTTGTTCTATGAAGAATTTACGCTCTACCAAGCGCGTTTAAATCGTCTTTATGGTTTTATGACCAAGTTGGATGAATTAGATCATTCAGAGGTTCATCAACCAATGAAATGTTCTAACCGTGTTGCATTATCAAACTTTGGTATTAAAGATGAGCAAGGTAGATTGTTGCTTAATAACTTAAATATTGAATTAAAAAATGGTGATGCTTTATTAATTCAAGGTCCATCTGGCACAGGGAAAACATCGCTATTAAAAGCGATGGCAGGAATTTATCCTTTTGAAACAGTTGGTCTGGTGGAACATCCTTGTGTGACCAGTTTATTCTTACCGCAACGTCCTTATATGCCACAAGGTACGTTACGTGAAGCGATTTGCTATCCGGATATTGATCCTTATCATCCTGAATTGGAAAAAACACTGGCTGACTGTTGTTTGGATAAATATCTTCATAGCTTAGATGTAGATAACGATTGGCAGGCAATTTTGTCGCCAGGTGAATTACAGCGCGTGGCATTTATTCGGATTTTACTGACGAAACCTGAAGTGGTCTTTTTAGATGAAACCACATCAGCACTTGATGAGCCAACCGAGTACCTCCTTTATAAAACAATTAAAGAGCGGTTACCCAATATGATCATTCTGAGCGTGGGTCATCGTGGCACATTGCATCAGTTCCATAATAAGCAACTAGATTTGGCAGTCTGCATCGTCTAAATAATAAAAGGCTAAATTTATATTTAGCCTTTTCTTTTTTTACTAAATACAATTGAACTTATAAGAAGTCTCTCAAGGCTTGCTACACACCCCAATCCCCCCTATAATTCCCCCAATTTTTCTAATTTCATTTTCACAATGTCAAATAAAACCATTGCTAAAAATACGCTATTTCTTTATATCCGAATGCTCTTCAATATGGGGGCGATGCTGTATATCTCTCGTGTGGTATTACAGGTATTGGGTGTAAAAGATTTTGGTATCTACAACATTGTGATGGGTGTCGTGGTCTTATTTTCCTTTTTTAATGGCACAATGACCGCCACCACTCAGCGTTTTATTAACGTAGAAAAAGCCTCAAATGACATTCAACGTGTCAATAAAGTCTTTAATATTAGCATCTTAAATCACCTACTCATTATTTTTATCGTATTCGTGTTAGCCGAAACCGTCGGTTTATGGTTTTTAAATCACAAATTAGTTATCCCCGCTGAACGCTTGCAAGCTGCAAATATCGTTTACCAATTAGCATTAATTATTGCCCTTGTTGAAATCATCAAGGTGCCATTCAATGCCATGATTGTTGCACACGAGAAAATGGGATTCTATGCTTGGTTGGGATTAGGTGAAACCATCTTAAAACTGACTTCTGTCTTTATCTTAAGCCACATCACACATTACGATAAGTTGATTACTTATGGCGGCTTATTGCTTTCAGTCAGCTTAATTGTGCTCTCTCTTTATGTGTTATTCACTAAATATTATTTCAAAGAGGCTGCGCATTTCCGTTTATATAAAGATTTAAGCAAAACCAAAGAAATGGTGAGTTTTTCCGGTTGGATGCTCATGGGGCAAATTGCCTATGTGGGTTCGACCCAAGGCTTAAATATGGTATCTAACTTATTCTTTGGTGTCGCAGTCAACGCCGCTGTCGCCATTGCGACACAAGTAGAAGGTGCCGTTTATAGCTTTGTGAATAATTTCCAAATGGCAGCTAATCCGCAGTTGGTTCAGTCTTATGCAGCAAAAGATTACGATCGCAATCGCCAATTAATTCTTAGTATTTCAAAATATTCACTTTATTTAATGGCGATTCTCTCTGCGCCTGTATTGTATTTCACCCATACCTTACTGACATTTTGGTTAGGTGATCATCTTCCACAATATACTGAACAACTTGTACAAGCTATTATTGCTTGCTTATTAATCAGTGCGATGGCAGGGGCATTTTGGATGAGTGCATTAGCCATTGGCACATCCACCGTAAAACAATACAATATCATCGTCGCATTAATCGATCTTTGTACGGTGCCTTTGGCTTATTATTTGTTCACACTAGGTTATAATCCAGTATTTGCCTTTGTGGGTAAATTTAGTACGATGGTCATCTCACAAATCTATCGATTATATTTTATTAATAAAAAAATTAAATTTAACCACAAAGAATTTGTCTCATATTTAATGAATGTGGGCGTGGTGTTTGGCCTGCTATTAGGTATCATCTATATATCAGACACCACCCGCAGCTATTCTTTATTGGAATTTATTGGACAATCCATCATTTTAGAAATGGTATTAATCTGTGTCATTTTAATCTTCGGATTAAACACAGCAGAAAAAAATTTCTTGTTTAGCTATTTAAAGAAAAGAGTAAAAAATGAATCAACTCCTTATTGATTTAAAAAACAAACTGAATCCTATTGTCGAACTGATCAAAGATAAAAACGACGTATTTTATTTCGACTACCCGCTTCATTTGAACGTGGGCGATTTATTGATTTATCACGGAACCGAGCAATTTTTTAAAGATCACCACATTAACGTGACCTTAAAACGTTGCGAATATGATTTAGATCTTGAAGAAGTTAAAGCGAAAATTACACCAAACACCACCATCCTTTTACATGGTGGCGGTAATTTTGGCGATCTTTATCCGCAGCATCAAAAAATCCGTGAAGAAATGGTGACGCATTTCCCGAATAATCGCATTATTGTGTTGCCACAAACTGCTTATTTTAAACACGAAGAAAATCTGCAAAAATCAGCCGCACTTTTCCGTAGCCACAGTGATTGTCATTTACTGGCTCGTGACGAAAGAACCGCGAATCTATTTGCTCAATTTTCTGATCATGTTTATTTATCACCGGACATGGCTCATCAGCTTTATGGCACCATGGAAACGAAACAAGGCAAAACTGGTGAGCAACTTTACTTCCTACGTAAAGATATTGAAGCAAGTGATATCGAGAAAAATATCCTTGCTCAACTGCCTGCTAACAGCAATGTAAAAGACTGGGAAGATATTCTTTCAACAGAAGATGATGTGGTTTTAGCATTAAGCTGGCGAATGAGTAAAATAGCCAATAAATTTGGTCTGGGTTGGCTGAAAGATCTTTGCCATCAGTTTTGGTATGCCTATACTCAACGCATTGTAAAACGTGTTGCACAAGTATTCTTAGCGAATGATAAAGTCACCACAACTCGCTTACATGGTCATATTTTCTCTTGCTTGTTAGAAATTCCAAATCGTGTTTGCGATAACTCTTATGGTAAAAATAGTAGCTATGCCAAATTATGGACCAAAGAGCTAGATTTTGTTGAATTGGATAAATAATGTTTGAATTGAAAAAACTGATTACAGCCATGATTCTTCCCCCATTTAATATTTTAATTTTATGGGGACTTTCACTTATTCTAGCTAAATTCAATTTCAAAAAATTAAGCCGAATTTCGACCGCACTTGGTTTCTCTCTACTCTATCTTTTAAGCATTCCTTACACTGCACAAGTACTTAAAGACAGTCTCATTACTGAAGATCATTTAACACTGCAAGATTATCAACAAGCTCAAGCGATCGTTTTACTTGGCGGTGGTTTACGTGATAGTAAAGAGCTTTATGCGCCATTAGCGTCAACAGGTATTCAACTTGAACGCTTACGCTATGCCGCATTCTTGCAAAAAGAAACGCACTTGCCATTATTAATTACAGGGGCGAGTCCAACTGGCGCCATTGAAGCAAAAATCGCTGCGGAAGAACTCCAAAACTTCTTTAATGTGCCAACTAAATGGATTGAACCTAAAGCACTTACTACCAAAGAAAATGCACTTTTCACCAAACAAATGTTGGAAAAAGAAGGTATTCACAAAATTATTTTAGTCACCAATGAATGGCATATGCAACGTGCAAAATTATTGTTCCAACAACAAGGCTTTGATGTGTTACCTGGGAGCGTAGGTGAAGGTATTACACCCGACAGTTACGGACTTAATATGATGCATTTTATTCCGCAAGGTGGCGCAATTACGAAAAATATGCAATTACTCAAAGAGTGGATTGGATATTGGAAAGAGCGCTAAAGTGCGGTCAAAAGATTACAAATTGGATAATGTTAAGAGGAAGAAAACATGAGTCAAATTACACGCGAACAAATGCTTCAAGTATTCGAAAATCGCTGTTCAACACGTTATTACGATCCGAATAAAAAAATTAGCCAAGAAGATTTCGCAGCCATTTTAGAATTTGCTCGTTTATCACCAAGCTCAGTCGGTTCTGAGCCATGGAAATTCCTAGTTATTCAAAATAAAGTATTACGCGATAAGCTCAAACCTTTTAGCTGGGGCATGCAATATCAATTAGATGATTGTAGCCATTTAGTGATCATTCTTGCGAAGAAAAATGCTCGATATGACACGCCTTTCTTCCGTGATGTTGCGGTGCGTAGAGGTTTACAAGGCGAGCAATTAGAAAAAGCTTTGGAAAAATATAAAGGCTTACAAGAAGTTGAAATGAAAACCGCAGAAAGCGAGCGTGCATTATTTGACTGGACAAGCAAACAAACCTACATTGCATTAGCCAATATGCTAACTGGTGCTGCCGCTATCGGTGTAGATTCTTGCCCTATTGAAGGCTTTAACTACGATAAAATGAATGAAACTTTAACCGCTGAAGGTCTCTTTGATCCAAATGAATGGGGCGTATCTGTGGCAGCAACATTTGGTTATCGTGCGAGAGACATTACCAAAAAATCTCGTAGACCAATTGAAGAAATCGTTACTTGGGTTGAATAATCTATTTTCAAATAAATGGGCAGCAAACGCTGCCCTTTTCTTTATCCCCCGAA
>CABQSN010000116.1:0-5864 GCA_902466845.1 uncultured Haemophilus sp. | reverse complement strand
TTATGGTGGCTGGTGCAGCTGTATTAACGGTTTTTATCGCCCCCTTCATCAAACATTTCATGCGCTACTTCCGCACGATTTTCTTGGTATTAGATGCCTTAGGGTTAATCGTATATTCCATTATCGGTGCGCAAATTGCCATTGATATGGGTTATGGCTTTACCGTGACATCCATTGCGGCAACGGTGACAGGGGCATTTGGTGGTGTATTACGTGATTTACTTTGTAACCGCATTCCCCTTGTGTTCCAAAAAGAACTTTATGCCAGCGTGTCATTCTTCTCCGCGGCTATGTATATGGCATTACAACACATTCAAGTAGAACACACACTTTCAATTTTACTCACGTTATTCAGTGGTTTTGCATTGCGCTTACTTGCAGTTCGATTTGGTTGGGGATTACCTGTTTTCGATTTCCAAGAGCAAGAAGAGGAAACAAATGATAAATTACCGAAGAAAACGAAATAACATCATGTCAAAATATGTGACACATTAGGAAGTCAGCTTGGATATTTATCTGCTCTACCGTACTAGGACGATATATCTAAGATTTCCTTTTCTTTAATTTCTTCATTTCTTTTAATTTTTTACCCTTTTCAATCTTTTTTAAAGATTCTTCATCATAAATTTTTTGATAGTAAGAAGCCCCTAAAAGAACAAAAATAAAAAATGGCCCCCATATTAATAAATTATAAAAGAAATGATTTAAACTTGGCGTTATAGCTCCCCTTAGCACAAGGGTAACATAAATAAAACTAACAGAAAAAACAGAGGCTATTACCATCCTAAAAAATTTATTTAGCTTCATTTTTTACCTCATTATTTGGAGTTTCACTTTTACTTTGGATAGATTCAATGACTTTTTTAGCACCTGAGGTTATCAATCTTTTAGCATCCTCATTTTTTACAAATTGACCTACTGATTTTGATAGCCAAACAGATGCCCCTACATCACTCACTACCACATCGAGGGATTTACCTTCTATTAGCCCCTTAGCTGCGTCCAAAGCGGCCCCTGTACCATCACCAGCTTTAACCGTTATTGCAGAATATGTAGAATCAACCAAAACATTTTTTGTACTTTGTAAAACATTATGACTATTGATTTCTCTTTGCCCGGTAGCATATGGAATCGTTTCTGCAGCTGTATTTATCCCTACTTCAATACCAAATGCAACTTTATATGGACGAGGGATTGCCTTATAACCAGCCGCAACATCCTTGCCTACCTCTCCTGCTACATACCCCATAGCAGATGCCATTTGACTTCCTTCTGTAACGACTTGATTACCCAATTTAGTTGTAGCACTTAGCAATGGTTTCGCTCCAGTATAAAAACTAGGTAAACTATAAATAAAATTCGTTGTATCTTGGCTTACTCCTGTCATTTGGCTTAAAACTTGGCTACCCAGCGTATATTGACCAACACCTGTCACCACCGTTTTTGCCCCAGTATAAGCATTATCCGCACCATATGCAGCTACAGGCACACCCGCAACACAACCAAATCCAGTCTCACAGAGCCCTACTCCAACTCCCATAGCAGCAACCCCACCGACAGCTTGTGCAACCCCTCCTACTCTGGTCGTTACACCATATTTAGTGTCTATTTTGTTAGCATGATCCAGTGCTTTATAAGCATCATTATATTCAAATAACTTATTATCAACACCAGCAGCCCAAGAGTCACTAAACATTTCGGTTTGTTTTCTTAATAGTGCTCTTTCTTGAGAATATTCAGCTGTATTACCTAACTGCTCCAATGCTTTTGCTTTTTCATAAGTCTCAGCATAACGAGGGTCATCCTCAGGAATCTGAGCTGAACAATGCACCAACGCACAAGCCGCAATTTCTAAACGACGTTCCTTTTCTTCATCGCCATTTGCAAGTAACTTAATACGCTCTTTCTCATTTTGATGAAGCTGTCTGTTATACGTCTCCGCATTGTAAGATGTCAACGCGCCCTGTTTCATGGTTTCACTCGTGCCACCACTCACTGCACCCGCTGCCGCACCAATCACCAATGCCGTCATTTGCTGTGCCGCTTGTTTAAGCTTCTCTTTTTGCCCATCATCTAGCTTGAGGTCTTTCGCTTGTTCATTTAAGTAATCTGTAACATAAGTGTTCAACCACTCTGAACCCGCTCCTGCTGCGGCACCTGTCGCCACATTGCCATCTGACATCTTCGCCGCCAATGCACCTGCAAGGGCATGCATCGCAATCTTCTCTTTGCTGCCGTCTTCAAATTCAAATTTTTTCGCAAGGTCACCCGTGACTTTTGCAAACAACTCACCTGCTACTTGTGCCGCTTCTTGCTGCTCTTTCACTTCGTTATGGTCAAAGGCTTTCACTTTATGATTGGCATTTTGTGTATCTCTGGAAAGTGCGGTCAGATTTTCCGGTGTTTCTGTGTCAATTTGAATATTAGACCCTATCGCTGATTGCGTTTGACTTGTAGCACTTTCATGTTTATTCCCTAAAGCACTCGCCGCGGCAGCCATCGCATTTTTAGCATTCTGTGCCATATCCGTTGAAAGCCCCGCACTCACGCTTTTCACTTCAACCTCACTGCGGTTTTCAATATCAGTGTGAGTGAGCGATTTTGTTTTGAAGTTGTTCTTATCTTGGTCAGCTTCACTGTCAATCACAGAGCCCGCAAGATGCGTATTCCCCGCAACCTTAACATCCATTCCACCTTTGCCCACATGGAAGCCCGTTTGTTCTTCCACTTGGGCATAGTTCACTTTCGCTTTGTTTTGAGAATAGTTCGCTGAAGCACTTGAACCACTGCCATAAATTGCCACACTAAAGCCCGCTCCGGCTTGCGTTTGTTTGCTGTCGTAGTGATTGCTGTCTTGGCGGCTTTCTAAATTAAGATTGCCTTTAATAGAAACATGCACATTTTCTGCAAAGACGAATCAATGGTCATCACCATTTAAGTGTATTGCTTGCTCACGATATTTACGTAGAAAAAGCATTGGAAAAAGTAGAACCAGCTTACGCTAAGTTGGATGTGAAACTATAAGGTTTGCTTAAAAATAAGCATCATTAAAAACACAAAAAGTGCGGTCAGTTTTTGAGAAGTTTTAAAACTCTTTCGGTATTATGTAGCAGTTGCACAAAGTCCGAAAATTGACTAAAACCGCATTCCAAATTAAGTGCCTTTCCTAGATGATCTTGCGAAAGGCATTTATTTTTCCTGAAATTCTACGCGATTTTTCACGCAAATTCTTCATTTTCCGTTACTTTAGACGTGATAAATCCGCTCGACCGTGATTTCGGTAAGCTAATTATCCCTTTCTATTTAAATTTGATGAAATATCGCTAAGGCTATTGCAATCTACGCAGCTAACAGCATTTCATCGTACTTCATTTGTTCTTCTAGTCGCTTGAAGTAGTTTTGTGAAATTTCTTCGGGGGCAAAGGCTTTCATTCCGATTAACTCACCTTGACGGTGATTTCCTTGCCAGTAACCGACCCACTCTTTGAGTGGCAATACCCATAGACAGCGTTGAAGCACGTCGGAGAATAATTCACCATTCGATTTTCTACGATTGTCTGACATAAATGCCGCTTGATTGGCGTAATGTAAGGCGTATTTATTATCGGTTTTGTGATGTACGCCACGATGTAAATCGCGGAAACGTGCGTTAAAGGATTCTGCAAGATTATTGTTTATGCCTTTGGCACTAAAGGCTTCTTGATGGTTTACCGACCAGCGTGTGTAATGAAAATCAAGATTGTTGTAGGCAGGGTTTTCATCACACATAATATCACTACCTGCTTTTACAAAACGTTGGTTCAATGCAAAAACTGTATCGGTATTTTCGTTGTAATCCATTGCCACAATAGTACGGTTTGAACCCCACATTTGTTCATCATTAGCAGAGCGTTGATTTAGGCTAATAATGCAGCGTTTAGTCGGTCTAAATTTGGGAAATTTCCGTCCTTTTTCGTCCGCTTGTTGGCGTTGTTTGTGGTTGTTCTTACGGAAATTAGTTGGGCGTAGGGTAAAGTTAATCCACATTCCATCTTCGTGAACTTCGCCTGACAATGAACTTAAATCGCGCGTTTTAAATAAGGCTTCGCGAACTTTCCCACAAAGTACAAATGCCGTTTTGTAATTCAAATGGAGAAGGCGACTAACATCAATCGAACTGATGCCTTTTGAGCAACTTACCATCATCACAAGGACCGCAAGAATATCGACTAATTTAACCTTATGAAAAGCGAAAACAGTATTTGTAGTGATATAGAAATGGCGTTCGCAATGCTTGCAGCACCAACGTTTACGAGATTCAAGGAAGTAGGCTTCGTGACGAATGCCACAATGCGGACAGCATACATCACAAATATTATCAGGGTTTCCCCAACGGTGAGTTTTTAAAAGGTGAAAAGCATCTTCTTCTGTAAGTCGTAAAATATCTTTTAAGTTGATGTTTTTTGATTTGCTTGAAAGTAAATAATGTTGAGCCATTGCGAATTTCCTTGTGTAGTACAAGGTATTCGAGACTGGCTAAACGCCAGACACGAAAAATCGCCCACCTGAAAATCTCAAGTCGGCTCAAAGCGTTTATGCCTCGAATACCGTATTACCCACAAGGAACTTGTGGAAAAGCTCATTTAACAATGAGATAAATTGCGAGTGTTAAAAACAGAAAAATCCTGCTGCCTACACATTCGCACACACCCATTCAGGGGTGAGGCTACATTTAAAGTTGCATTCTTTGGCTAGTTGTATCATTTACAGGGAAAACTTCCTTGTAAACTCAGTTAAATGTAGTCCTTTAAAGTGTTTTCGTCAAACAAAAAAGCAACCTCTTTTGAAGTTGCTTCCGAGTGTTATTTATTGCCACTCTTCTTCGTAATCCTATTATAGGATTTTCACCAAATTTATTCGATTCGGCGTTGTCTTATACTGCTCTAATTACGATTGAAAAAATGACAAAATTTGCCTCACCGATAGCAGTGATTAGCATAATTAATATATATAGCAAACCAACTAGATAAAGTTGAAGAAGATGCTTGCCGTTTTATACAATTATATTAAATGAGCATATATAATCTTATTTCTACCTCTTAGATGTAAAAACTTTTCAGCAGATGAAAAATCTTCATAATTTTTAGAGTTTTGTAATTTATTTCCTTTGGTTACATTGTCAATATGTTTAATTGATATAAAACGATATGAGAAACCATCAAAAGGAAGGTTTAAAGATGATTTATGTCTAAACAAATTAGAAAAATTACTTATTATAACTTCAATATATTTAAGGATACAAAAGCCACCTTTTAATTGAGCAATAATATGTTCTTCACTATGAGATGAAGATTTTAGTTCAATTATAAATATAGTCTTATTTTCTGAATCAATTAGAAGATAATCTGCTTTCTTGCATAAATAATGTTCAAAATCTTTTTTATTTTTGCATTCATCATCACTAGAGCTAATAAAAATATTCCTAGTTTCTAAGAATTTTTCATCCAGTCTAATTAGAATGCTCTCTTGAGGAACATTTAAAAAAGTAAAAGTATACAACAACCTTTCATTCTCATCCATCTCAAATAATTGCAAACAGATTTTCCCATCTTTTATGTAAGGCGCTTCAATTATTTCCTTTCTGGTTACCTTTTTTATGTACTCTAACATACTAAAACCTAAATTTCTGAAGAGAACGCAATTTCATCCATAATGTTATTCATATCTTGAATTGTATCGTCAAAAGTTGGAAGTTTGATTCCATCTATGTCATTAATTTCGCAAGCGTATAAGTTTACATAATTATCTTGACTTTTTGATAAGAATACATTAATTCTCGTTAAGTCCAGTAAACTATTTAACTCATATTTCACATTGGATATTTT
>CABQSN010000115.1:0-5922 GCA_902466845.1 uncultured Haemophilus sp. | reverse complement strand
GATTCAATATTTGCACCGCCAATCATAATAGAGGAATCGCCTTGTGCATTGGTTGCACGACCCATTGCAATGGCACCATCTTTACCAGTAGCTTTTGCTTGGTAACCTAAGGCAATATCACCATAATCTGCCCAAGATGCTGTACCACCTGCCAAGGCATAGGCACCATTCGCTACGGAACCCATACCGATGGCTACCGCAGCTTCTGCATTTGGTTGTACGGTAGAGCCCGCACCGATAGCTGTAGCACCGAAAGCACCCATACGAACTACAGAGTTAGTACCGATGGCTGTACCCAACGCTGTAGTAGAGTGGGCTTCCATACCAATCACTACGGAACCAGATTGACCATACGTAGATCGATATCCAGTTGGCATTGGACGTCCTACCAAGTAGTTATACTGACCAGCTACATCTCTATTGCTTTCTGTATAAGCCAAATTAAAATCATCAATGGTACCTACTTTAGTGCTGTTCACCGCATCGGCTGTTACCACTTGATATTTATTACTACGCAATGCATCTGTATCATTGCCACCTAAGGCAACAACACCGTCACCAGCAACAACTTGACCGCCGATAGCGATAGATTGGTCACCAATAGCACGAGCTTCTGCACCTATAGCAGTCGCTTCATTGATATGATTTTTACGATAGAAACTTAAACCGTTTGCTATATCAGTACTTTTTCCACTATCCCCCGTTTTATCAAGTCCATTATGTGCAAACCCAGCTTGTAAAAAGGCTTTGGTTTTATCCATCTCAACCTTTTGAGCTGCATCTTGAATATTTTGAAGCCCATAGCCTGCTTTTACCAGTACATTTTCATTACTATCCGCATTGGTTTCATTATTAACTAATTTATTATTATTTTTAGAATCAACACGAATACCAGCTTGGAAACCCAGAGCCGTGGCCGCATTTAAACGATATGTCCCTTTTTCACCAAATGCCGTGTAGGCACCACGACCAACCACTGTGTTAGGACGGCCCCCATTACCCGATCCTTCACTGAATGCATCACGACCAATAACCACGGTACCTTCCGCAGTATTTGTAGTTTTAGCATTTTTACCGATGACAATACTGGTGTGACCTTGTACATTAGTATCAGTACCAATCGCAATTGTATCTTGACCACTACTAATTGTTGCCCCTTTACCTATAGCAACAGCACGTGCCTGATTCGCATTTGCCGCTTCACCAAGGGCTACAGCACTGTCCGCTGTCGCTTTTGAACTCTTACCGATAGCAATAGAGTCGCTACCACTTGCAGTAGCCACCCCCCCTGTTGAATTAATCTGAATCAACAGTTCTGCGGCATTAGCTGCATAAGCCGCATTACCACTTAATAACGTCAAGGCGATGGCTGAAGATTTAATAAAATTGCCTGAAAATTTAACCGCACTTCCTTGTGAATTTGATGAACTTTGTTTTTTATGTGCTTTGGTTAATTCTGAAACGACCACCCAAGATTGCGTTGCTTGTCTCCAAACGATACGGAAGATTTTATTCATAAATGTCTCTCTAACGATGTTAAAAAATCCCCTTAATCTCTTATTCAATTAATAAAAGAAGTAAGGCGTAAATAAAGTGGAAAAATTATACAGACTTAATCATGAAATTCAATTTAAAAATACAATCTTTACGATAATTTACATTTATCAATGTGTAATAAAAAACAATAGCAAACGTTTGCTTTTTTTTGCGTAAGAAGCAAGCAAAAGTGCGGTGAGTTTTAGGCGCGTTTTTATTGGGAAAAAGCAAATATGCTTATCAAAAAACAAAGGCCGCAACCTGCGGCCAATTTTTTTAGAATTCTTTTGAAATTAAACTTTCTGCTAATTGCAAATCAAGTGTGGAATCAATATCAATAGAACGATAAGTTGGCATTAAATAAAAACGCATTGGGGCAATAAAAAAGCGTTTTTCTTCAAAGAGACTTGCGATGTCATTAATATAAATTGCGCCATTTGCACGATAAGATTTCGGTAGTTTTGGCCGTGGGGCTTCAAAATCCGTTAATTCGTGGATAGGCTGAACTTCGGTGCCGGCATGCGCAATAAAGAAATAAAGCAAGCCTGCATTTACGGCATTGTCATCTTGTTCGGTAATCCGAAAGCTTTATACACTTCACTACAAGCGACCATACAAGTGTTGCATCCAATGCAATCCTTCGGATCACCGATTACAAAACGATTCATACATTCCCCTCCTTGTATGTAAATAACGTTTTTTACAATAACCACTCTAGAAGTAAGGATACTCCTGTAAAAAAGTAAAGCTCAAGAACTAATTCGAAAATTTGTGATTAAGATCAAAAGATTTTCATTGTTTTTCTATTACTGTGATACACCTGTTAAATAACAGTGAAACATAATAATTTTATGTTAAAAATGTGAACAGATTTTAAACAAAAATGCAGTAGCCTTATTTAAGATATGGCTATACAAATTTAGGTGGTTACATGATAAAATTTCACACGCGCAGTACGTTTATTGAAACACAATAAACGATTCATCTCATAAACATTCTAACTAAGGACAGATTATGTGTTTAGGTATTCCGGGACAGATCATTCAAGTAGCTGACAGCGCATTACAGCTTGCTGTAGTCGATGTCTGCGGAGTAAAAAGAGAAGTTAATATTTCATTAATTTGTCAGGATGACCCAAAACCTCTAGTTGGCAAATGGGTTCTCGTACATGTGGGTTTTGCCATGACAATTATTGATGAAGAAGAAGCCAAACAGACTCAAGAAGCCTTAATTGCGATGAGCCAGCTAGAACACGAAGTCGGCGATTTTCTTGGCTTAAATCAAAAATAAACAGGATTGCGTTATGCAAGGGATCGAATTACGCATAAAAGGAAAAGTTCAGGGCGTGGGATTTCGCCCTTTTGTCTGGCTTCTGGCAAATCAATATGGATTAAATGGAGATGTCAATAATGATGGACAAGGCGTGTTAATTCGTTTTGTCTCTCCACCAGCAAATGCACTTGAGCAATTTTTATCCGACCTACAAAATAAACTCCCACCTCTAGCGCAAATTACTGACATTACTCAGCGCGCCATAGATTGGCCTGACGCAGCCACAGTAACAAGCTTTACTATCCGGGAAAGCGAAAACAATCAAATGGACACGCAAATTATTCCCGATGCAGCAACCTGTCCACATTGTTTAGCTGACTTATTCGATCCCAACAATCGACGTTATCACTACCCTTTTACCAATTGTACCCATTGCGGCCCACGTTTTACTATCATTAAGGCAATTCCTTACGATCGAAAAAACACGGCGATGTCTGTTTTTCCACTTTGTCCACAATGTGAAAAAGAATATACAGATCCCGCTGATCGTCGTTTTCATGCTCAACCCAATGCTTGTTCTGTTTGCGGCCCCCATATTTGGTTACAAGATCGAGAACAAACGCTTGCTACTCATGAAACTGCGCTAAAACAAACCGCACTTTTATTGCAACAAGGCAATATCGTCGCCGTTAAAGGTTTAGGCGGTTTCCATCTAGCCTGTGATGCAAATAACCAAAAGTCTGTTGATTTATTACGTCAACGGAAACATCGTCCCACAAAACCATTAGCCATTATGGTGCCAGATCTGCAGTTTTTACAGAATTTGAGTTCTCAAGAAACAGAATTGCTAACCAGCAGTGCAGCACCGATTGTACTACTAGCAAAACATAAAGTACCCAATATTGCTGATAACATCGCACCTAACTTGCAAGAAATCGGCGTCATGCTTCCAAGTAATCCACTACAACATTTGTTATTACGCGCGATTAATCGTCCGCTCGTGATGACCTCTGCGAATGCCAGTGGGCAACCTCCTGTATTGAAAAATGAATATGCAGTGGAACAATTAGCTGATTTAGCGGATTTTTATCTTTGTCACAATCGCGATATTCTACAACGTGCCGATGATAGCCTTGTTCGCGTTGCCTTCGATGGATTAGAAACATTACGCCGTGCTCGTGGCTATGTGCCAGATGAAATACCACTTGAAACACAAAGTGTGAAGAATGTGTTGGCGTTAGGTTCCGATCTGAAAAATACATTCTGCTTACTACGTCACAATAAAGCCGTACTGAGCCAACATATTGGCGATACAGCAAATGAACAAGTGCGG
This sequence comes from uncultured Haemophilus sp., assembly GCA_902466845.1. Classification (GTDB taxonomy): domain Bacteria; phylum Pseudomonadota; class Gammaproteobacteria; order Enterobacterales; family Pasteurellaceae; genus Haemophilus_D. Next base: position 1,781 of record CABQSN010000115.1, on the reverse strand, counting down.
TCACAATTGAGTGAAAATCTTGAATTATTTCAAAATATTTATCAATTTAAACCAGACATTATCGCTGTCGATGCTCACCCTGGCTATTTTTCATCTTCCATTGGGAAACAACTTGCTGAACAGCAACAAATCCCCCCCATCGAAGTACTCCATCATCATGCTCATATTGTCAGCGTGATGGCCGAACATCATTGCAATGAACCTGTAATCGGTCTTGCACTAGACGGTATTGGCATGGGGGAAAATGGACAGCTTTGGGGGGGCGAATGTCTACTCGTTGACTATCAACATAGTCAATATTTAGGTGGTCTGCCTGCTGTGGCTCTGCCAGGAGGCGATCTTGCAGCTAAACAACCTTGGCGCAACTGGCTGGCTCACCTGCATCAATTTGTACCACAATGGCAAGAAATTCTCACCAAAACCTGTACCGAACCGAATTGGCAAATATTAGTCAACGCCATTGAACGTGGACTCAATTGCCCACCTATATCATCTGCAGGTCGTTTATTTGACGCCGTAGCTTATGATCTCGGCATTGCACCAACCATTGTTTCTTGGGAAGGTGAAGCGGCTTGCCATCTCGAAGCGCTAGCAAACACCTCATCTTTGGCTACCCAAGCACAAAGTGCGGTCAATATTCCAGTAAAAATGCCGCTTATCGACAATAAACTGGATTTGGCTTATTTCTGGCAAAGTTGGTTAAATTATCATGCTTCTGTTGAAGATAAAGCCTTTGCCTTTCATTATGCTCTCGCCCAAGGTTTTGCTGAACTTGCGGCAAACCAAGTTCGCCAACACCAATGCCGTACCATCGTGCTATCTGGTGGCGTGATGCATAACCAACTACTACGTCGCTTATTAAAAGAAAATTTGAGCGAATTCCATGTACTGAGCGCTCATAAATTACCGATGGGTGATGGCGGACTCAGTTTAGGTCAGGCGGTTATTGCCATGCATAGAAACTGATAATCCCTAATATTAAATATAAGAAAAAGAGTTAATCGAAAAGTGACGATTAACTCTTTTGTTTTTATATTGATTTTTATAGCGGAATACTGGAAAAGAAAACCAGTAGTAACGGTGGTAGAATGTTCGTCACAAAGCCGAATGAAATCGCAATTGGCGTGACTTCAATCCCTCCCGCTTTTTGAATAATTGGCAAAGTGCAATCTATTGCTGTCGCCCCCGTAATCCCAATTGCAGTCGAACGGAAATGACGCATAAATAATGGGATGACAAATAAACTCACAATTTCACGGGATAAATCATTAAAAAAGGCAATACTACCCTGCACTGGTCCCCACGCATTAGTTAATACCACACTAGATAATGAATACCAGCCCATTCCTGAGGCAAAAGCGAGTCCTTGGGTAATTGGCATCGCTAAAACGAAAGCAGCAATGATACCACCTAATAATGAAGTAAAAGTAAACACCATCCCTGTTTGGAAACCTCGTTTATTGAAAAGGGCCTCTTTTAAGGAAATACCGTTATTTCTTAGTTGGATCCCCACAAAGAAAATCAGTACGATCAATACATACAGATTAATTCCAGTAGGCAACATGAGATAGGATTTGAATAAGAAACCACAAAGGGTGCCGATCACTACCGTGCCGGAAAGTTTGAGTGAGTCAATTAAGGAGTGCCAACGAGAATCAATTTTACCTTGTGATTTAAGTGGCTCAGCGGGGTTAAAGCGGTCATAAAGCATCAAGCCAATCATATTGGATCCCAAAATGATCGCCGATAGCGTCACCGCAGTTGTGCCAATAATCGGCAGT
>CABQSN010000114.1:0-5965 GCA_902466845.1 uncultured Haemophilus sp. | reverse complement strand
AAACCACAATAGAGGTTAAATTCAGTGCTTCATTAAAACGTTTAATTAAGCTCACGATCACGCCCATGCTGATTGGATCTTGCCCTGTAAACGGCTCATCAAACATGATTAAATCTGGGTCAAGTGCAATCGCTCGAGCCAATGCTGCACGACGCGCCATCCCACCAGAAAGCTCCGAAGGCATTAAATCTGCCGCACCGCGTAAGCCCACCGCTTCTAATTTCATCAACACAATTTGACGAATTAGACTTTCTGGCAAACGCGTATGCTCGCGAATCGGAAATGCCACGTTATCAAACGTTGAAATATCCGTAAATAATGCACCTGATTGGAATAACATTCCCACGCGTTTACGCACTTCATAAAGCTCTCGATTTGAAAGACGACAAATATCTTGTCCATCAAACAAAATCTCGCCTTGTTCAGGATGCAACTGACCACCAATTAATTTCAGCAACGTGGTTTTCCCGATCCCTGATGGCCCCATAATGGCCGTAATTTTGCCCTGTTGGACTTTCAAATTCAGGTTATCGTAAATCACACGCTCACCTCGTTTAAAGGTCAGGTTTTTGACTTCGATTAGATTTTTATTCATTAAAATCTCATTGGTTTTATAAGAAGAAATTTATTTTTCTCTCACGTTAAAAAAGTGCGGTCGTTTTGACTGCTATTTTTGTGAAAGGTTCAAGCGACGTTTTAATAACGTCGTGAAGCCACGTAATAACACAAAAATCAATGACAACACATAAATAGGTAAATTACCTAATGCTGCATAAGGCGTTTTGCCTTCTGTTGGCACCATTTTATGGGTCAGTGTGGTTTCCTCAAATTGAGGCGCTTGTGCTTCAATCTTGCCTTTTGCATCAATAAACACTGAAATCCCTGTATTCGTTGCACGAATTAATGGTTTTCCTAATTCAAGCGCGCGCATTCTAGCCATTTGTAAATGCTGCCAAGGGCCAATGCTATCACCAAACCATGCATCATTAGAAATAGTCAGCAAATAATCCGTTTCTTTTTTCAGATTTTCACGAAGTTGCTCACCAAAAATAATTTCATAACAAATAGCTGGCGCAAAAGCATGTTGTTTTGCCATAAAAGATGGCTGTACTGCATCGCCACTTTGGAATGCAGACATTGGCAAATTAAATACGGAATTAAGTGGACGTAACAAACTTTCTAATGGCACGTACTCACCAAATGGCACGAGATGATGTTTGCTGTAACGATTTTTTGTCGTCAACTCATAAGGGAAATCAGGATTTCCAGCCGTCACAATGGAATTTAATAATTTACCACTTTGCTCATCACGATATACGGTACCAATCATTACTTCCGTGTTTTTCTCTTTTGCGACTTTATCTAAAGCTTCAAAAAATGGCGTAATCGCATTTTCAAGAGTAGGCAATGCCGACTCGGGCAAAATAATCAAATCAGACTTGCCTAAATGCGCCAAAATTTGTTTTTGATAGATGTCTACCGTGGCATAAAGATATTCAGGATCCCATTTTAAATTTTGCTCAATATTGCCTTGTGCAAGTGTGACGGTTAGCCCTTTACCTTCTTTGGGTTGAACAAAATTCACCTTACCAGCATAAGCACTTAATCCACCCACAACCAATAATAGCAATGCATTCACACTGACTAAATTCCATTGTTTTTTCGATAGTGAAAAAACAAGATTAAAAATGACCGCACTTGCCCAAACGGTAAAGAATGTCATCCCCGTGACACCAAAGATCGGCGCGATACCGTAAAACGGACTGTCGATTTGGGTATAACCAAATTGTAACCAAGGAAAACCGGTAAACACCCAACCACGCAAGAATTCAGTCAATGTCCAAATCGCGGCAAAAATGACCGCACTTTGCACCTGAAAACGCTGCACGAAATAAGTGAAAAGCATTGGATAAAGTGCTAGGTAGGCAGAAAGCAAGCCGACCAAGAGATAGCTCACGCCAAGGGAAGCGCCACCAAATTGATGAATGCTGACATTTAACCAACTTACACCAAAACAGAAAAAGCCCATCGACCACAAAAAGGTGGCCAAAAGTGCGGTTGATTTTTTGGTATTTTTCGCCACAAAAAGCAATCCGCCCAAGGATACGTAGGCTAATCCCCAATAATCAAACGGCGAAAAGGCAAACACGCCAATCACACCAGAAATCAGAGCAATAAGATAAATCACTAACTTATTCATTTTATCCATACTATAAAAAAATATTCCCCCTCTTCAGCAAAGAGGGGGGCTAAGAATACGGTCAAACTGAATAACTTATTCAGCTTGTTCTTCTACACCTTCCATATCCGACAAATGTTCATCCGGCACGGTTACGCGTACCTGAATTAAACGGCGACTATCGGCAGAGGTCACTTTAAATTGAATATTTTCTAAGGTGATTTCTTCACCACGTTTAGGCAGATAACCAAAGGCTTGCATAATTAAACCACCAATAGTATCCACTTCTTCATCATCAAAATGCGTGTTAAATTGCGCGTTAAAATCATCAATATCTGTTAGTGCACGCACCGCATAAGTATGACGAGAAAGCTGACGAATATCTGCGACATCTTCCTCATCAAATTCGTCTTCAATATCACCCACAATTTGTTCGAGAATATCTTCGATGGTCACCAAACCTGATACCGCACCAAACTCATCTACCACAATCGCCATATGGAAACGCTCAGAACGAAAATCTTTTAGCATACGATCGACACGTTTACTTTCCGGCACAATCACGACTGGACGTAACAACTTGGAAAGTTCGAACTCTTCTGCATCTTCACGTAAAAACTTAAGCAAATCTTTTGCGTGCAAAATACCTTCAATATTATCGCGGTCATCCGTATCTGCAATCACAGGAAAACGAGAGTGAGCAGATTCAATAATGGTATTCAAACAAGCATCGAGATCTTGATTCGATTCAATAAATACGATTTGCGAACGAGGAATCATGATATCGCGTACACGAAGCTCAGCGATTTCCATTACTCCTTCAATCATTTCACGAGTGTTTTGATCGATTAAATCGTTTTGTTCTGAATCGCGAATCACCTCCACGAGTTCTTCACGATTTTTCAGCTCACCTTGGAAAAAGCGGCCAATAAGTGATTGGAAAAAAGGCTTTTTAGTTGTTTCAGTTTGATTACTCGAATGTTCTTCGTTCATAAAATTAAATGTGTTACTGTCGGATTGACTGCGTAAAAAGTAGCATATTTTGACAAAAATCGCAAAAAACTTAAGCTAAATGGCTGAAAATAAAGTGCGGTTAAAAACTTCATTATTTTTAACCGCAGTTTCAATAATTACCTATTTAAACCTAAACTCTGTCCACTGGTAATAGCGTTCACCTGCTTTTTGAATACCGCCATAATTTTGCCATTCGGGGTGGTTAGGAGTATCGGGAAGGCATTGGGTTTCAAGGGCTATGCCGCTGAAATCTTGATAAGCGCCACCTTCACGAGTTGGAGTGCCGGCAAGATAGTTTCCCGTATAAACCTGTAACGCGGCTTGGGATGTGAGCACTTCAAGGCTTAAATCTTCATTAGGGGAAGTCAATAATACACAAGGCTTTTGCCATGCTTTATTGACGATAAAAGAATGATCGTAACCTTTTGTCACCACTTGATCGCCTTGCTGAAAATCTTGTGCGATTGGTTTTGCCACACGAAAATCAAAGCTGGTATTCACCACATGTTTAAGTGGTGAATTTGGGATGCCTTCGCCATCAACTGGTAAATAGAAATCCGCATTAAGGCGTAATGTGTGATTCCGCACATCACTGCCCTGCTCAGCATTTTCTAAATTGAAATAAGCGTGGTTTGTTAAATTAAGCGCGGTATCTTTATCACTTTCGGCTTCGTATTCAATTTTTACGCTATTTTCATCGGTCAGCGTGTAAATCACAGTAACTTGTACATTACCTTCAAAACCTTGATCACCATCGGGAGACACAAGGGAAAAACGCACAAAATTCTGACCGCACTCTTCTACTTTCCAACGGCGTTTATCAAAACCTTCTTTGCCACCATGTAATTGATGTTTACCTTGATTCGCAACCAGCTGGATTGTTCGCTCACCTAATTCAAATTGAGCGTTAGCAATACGGTTCGCATAGCGTCCTACGCTTGCACCCAAATAAGCAGTTTGATGAGGATAATCTTCCACTTTGCAGCCGAGTAACACTTCTCGCAACTCACCATTCACAGGGACTTTACAAGAAAGCCAAGTGGCTCCCCAATCCATAAACTGCACCATCATGCCATTTGAATTGGTGAGTTGAACAAGTTGATAAGGCTGTCCATCTGGTGCATTGAACGCCGTTTTTTCTAGCATAGACTCACTCCTTGTGAGGCTGTGCAAACGTAGAAATCTTCTTTTAAACCCGTTTGTTTTTCATAATTATCGGCAATAATTTTACGCACTTCTTCAACTTTATCATGAGGTGCAAGGGCAACAATGCAACCACCAAAACCACCGCCTGTCATTCTCGCACCACCGGTTTTACCAATCACTAATTGAGCAAGTTCAACAAGATAATCGATTTGTGGCACGGTAATCTCGAAATCATCACGCATTGATTCGTGAGATTGCCCCATTAATTCGCCTAATTTTGTTAAATCGTTATGTTTTAACGCTTCAACCGCATCAAGTACGCGTTGGTTTTCAGTCACCACATGGCGTGCACGTTTAGCCACTAAAGAATTAAGTGCGGTCAATTCTGCTTCTCTTTTTTGGAATTCTTCTACTGACACATCACGTAACGCTTTCACGCCAAAGAATTCTGCGGCTTTTTCACATTGCCAACGGCGTGTATTGTATTCACCCGTCACCAAATCATGGGGTACATTTGAGTTCACAATAATGACGGCTACATCTTTCGGCACTGGTGTTGGTTGTGTTTCTAAGCTACGGCAATCAATCATTAAGAGATGATCTTTTTGTCCTAAAGCGGAAATTAATTGATCCATGTTCCCGCAATTTGCGCCAACAAATTTGTTTTCAGCTTTTTGACCAATTAAAGCAATCTCTGTATGTGTTAAAGGTAAATCACTGAGTTGTTGGCAGAACTTACCCGTCGCTACTTCAAGAGCAGCAGAGGAACTCAAACCAGAAGAATGTGGCACATTTCCGGAAATCACCAAATCAGCGCCTTGTTTAAATTGCGGGCAACGTTCTTGAATAAATTTCACAACACCACGCACATAATTTGCCCATTTTTGCTCACTTTGAGGGAAATCTTCATCAAGAGAAAAGGTATCCTCAAGATCAAGATCTGCGGCATAAACATTCCAAATATGATCAGCACGTTTTGATCCTACAATAGCTGTACCATAATTGATCGCACAAGGCATTACAAAGCCATCATTGTAGTCGGTATGTTCGCCGATAATATTTACACGACCTGGTGCATATACGGTCAGTTCAGGTTGCTTGTTATATTTTTGCGTAAAAATGTGTTGGGATTTTTGGACTGGAGTCATATTATTTTCCTTTATCTTTCACACTCCCTCTTAACTCAAGAGGGAAAGGATTTCTTAACGTTCTTTATAATGTACTTCGCTTAAGGCACGTAATCTTTCTGCTGCTTGTTCAGCAGTTAAATCTCGTTGACTTTCACCCAGCATTTCATAGCCCACCATAAATTTGCGAACCGTAGCAGAACGCAACAACGGTGGATAAAAATGCGCATGAAGCTGCCAATGTTCGTTATCTTCACCATTAAATGGTGCTGCATGAAAGCCCATCGAATAAGGGAAAGACGTTTCAAATAAGTTATCGTATTTCGTTGCCAGTTTTTTCAATATCACGGCAAGATCTTTAGCTTGAGCTTCAGTTAATTCTGTTAAGCGTTTTACATGTGCTTTAGGCAATAATAAGGTTTCAAACGGCCACACTGCCCAATAAGGCACCACCGCAACCCAATGCTCGGTTTCCACCACAATACGTTCTTTTTTCTCT
>CABQSN010000113.1:0-6025 GCA_902466845.1 uncultured Haemophilus sp. | reverse complement strand
TCGCCAGTTGCGAGATAAGGTGGGATTCTGCCATAATAAAAAATCTCCATTGAGTTAAAATTTCAATGGAGATTCTAGTATTTTCAAGTGGTTAGGTCTTTGTGCAACTGCTACATAATACCGAACTCTTTGAAAATTGACCGCACTTTATATCTTGTTTCAGATCGTATGCCGAGAAAATTATAACCTGCTACAACTTTTTTAAATAAAAGATAAATACACAAAATATAAATACTAACGAAAACGAACTTAGTATATTTAAAATATCCACATTATAAAAATTAAATCCATTCTTTATAAGAACCATGAAATACATTCCTAAATCTATTAAAATAGAAACTTTAAGTACTTTAATAAAATCATTTAGATTCATCTTTTTCCCTATTTTACTTTCATAAAATCTATCATATGTATTAACAATGGATTCTCTTACTACAAGACCAATTGTATTAAATTTACTCTTTCCTAAAGAGTTATCTAGAAAAATAAGTTTTAGCTATATCACACTTATCGTTATCTTTATATCAATCACTTAAAACTCCTAAACCTGTAGCAGGGATATTGGCATACCTACCGTTGCTGATGATAAACCATCTGTATAAGGTATAACCATACACGAACAAAAATTCTAGATGAGTATGACATTATAAGATTTGTTCAAAGTAAAAAACCATAGATAACCTGCCGTTTTTTACAATATATTTGCTATAAAAAATAAGCGGTTATAGAATACCTATAGCAAGCTGAAATTAATGAGATTAAGTTGGTATGAATAACGTACAAAAGAAATATTTTATTGGCCTGACCCATTTTTTGGGAAATGTTCTCGGCCCTAAATACGAAGTCGTATTTCATTCTTTTGATAAGAATAAGGCTCATATGGAAGCCATTGCGAATAGCCATGTTAGCGGACGGACCCTTTCCTCTCCACTTAGTTCTTTTGGTTCTAGTTTGTTGCAGGATAAAGTATATTTAGATAAGGATTTTGTCTTTAACTACAAAGCGGTGGCAGATTCCGAAAAGGTCATTCGAGGTGCAACTTATTTCATTAAAAATGGGGATAAATTAGAAGGCATCCTTTGTATTAATCATGATACCTCTGAGTTGGTTGATGTGATGACCAAATTAATTTCACTGGAAAACCTTGGAAACTTCGTCAATATTTTAGGTATTGATGCTGCCTTTGCCGAAGTGGAAGAGGCTGAAATAATTAATAAAGAAAAACTCGAAAACTCCATCGAAGATATCCTTTGTGAATACCTTGATTTCACCCTATTACATTCCGATAAACCACTCAGCTTAAGACAACGGGAAAATGCCATTAAAGTCTTATTTGATAAGGGTATTTTCAATATCAAGGGTGCCATTCCGATGGTGGCGAAATATTTGAAAATCTCAGAACCTAGCGTATATCGCTATCTTAAAGCAATTAAAGAGAAAGCATAAAAAAGTGCGGTTAAAAACACACTGATTTTTAACCGCACTTTTTTATTTTAATCGTGTTATTAGCCCACTACTTCAGGCAATATACCTAATTTAATTAGGAATGGGATACTCACGATAATAATCCCTAGAATTGAGACAAAGAGTAGGACCCCTGAACCACCCGGTACACGATAAGGTAAGTTTGGATGTTGATGGCGAGCTTTCCAAACCAATGCTGCTGGCAATACCACTGCATAGAAAGCAAACATTTGTCCTGCATAACCTAATGCAAGGATGAAACCTTCTGGATAGAAGAATGCAAAGAGCAATGGCGGAAGGAAGGTTAAGAAACCTAAACTTAAACGGTTTGCCGAAAAATTGAATACACGTTTTAACAAGTCGTCAATACATTCTAATAAACCGAGTGCCACCCCTAAGAACGAGGTAATCAGTGCTAAGGCAGAGAAGATTTTCACGATAGCAGCAATAATAGTACTGCCTGTAATCACACGAACCGCTTCAATCAATCCATTTAATGTTGGATCTTGATTAAGGATTTCTAAGAATCGGCTTTGGCTTAACACACCGTGAGTAGAAAATTGCCATAAAAGATAACCCACTAATGTGATTGCAGAGCCCACAATAATCGAAAATCTTAAGGCTTTTACATCACCTTCTAAGTATTTATTTAAGCAAGGGATCGAACCATGGAAACCAAAAGCGGTAAAGAAAACTGGGCTAGCTGAAATTAATAAGGCTTTATCAATTGGTATGGCCATTAAGTTATCGATTTTAATTTCGGGGATCATCAATCCAAGCACGATAAATAAAGCGGCAATCATCGCAATAAACAAGAAGCGATTTAGCGCATCCACAAAGCTTGTACCAATTGCTACGAAAACACCAAATAAGATTGTAAATGCAAGGATAGAACCTTTCATTTTCAAATCAGGAGCAGCAAAATCAGGTAAAGTTGAAGCAAGAATTGCACCACCACCGGTCACATAGGCGGAAAGCAATGCATAAAGGAAAATCATTAATACGCTAGTTGCGACAATTCGTCCTGGTCGGCCAAAATATTGTGCAGCAAGTGTACCAATACCGGCATCATGTTCAGCGGTTTGATAAACCTCAACAAATAATAATGCGCTATAGGTGAGCAGAATCCATAAAAGAACAAGTAGAACAACTGTAAACGTGAAACCTATTCCTGCAGAGGTGAGAGGCATGGCAAGCATCCCAGCTCCAATCATCGTCCCTGAGGTAATCAAGGTACTTCCCAATGTTTTGTTCATAAGTTTTCTCCTTTCCGATTATCGTAGAAAGGCTAGTCACTTCCTTACTTGACAATACATCAAATTACAATGTCATTAGAATGTTTTCGCATTTTTCTCATTAACCAAATATTTTTTAGATACAAAAAGCCCTTACCCCGTTACTGAGGTAAGGGCGGTAGGCCTATTTTTGTTCAAAACGTGCAGTGAAGAAACGTAATTGTTTTGGTTCATACACGAAACGAAGCCCTTTAATATCCTCTTTATGTTTGAATAAGTGGATAATACCATCAGCAACTAAATCCATGTGTGCATAGGTGTAAACACGACGCGGAATAGTAATACGTACAGTTTCAAGTTTTGGATGATGGTTTTCGCCAGTTTTGATATCACGACCAGCTGAAATAATACCACGTTCCATTGTACGCACACCGCATTCAACATAGATTGCTGCAGCTAATGCTTGTGCTGGAAAGTCTTCTTCTTGTTTCAAATGTGGACAGAAACGACGTGCATCTAAGAACACCGCATGACCACCAATTGGTTCTACAATCGGTACACCCGCTGCTTTTAATTTTTCACCGAGGTAACGTACTTGTTTAACACGGTGTTCAATGTACTCTTCCTGAGTTGCTTCTTTCAAACCGATCGCCATTGCTTCCATATCACGACCAGCCATACCACCGTAAGACGGCATACCTTCGAACACAACAACCAATTCTTTCGCTTTCATGAACAACTCTTCATCATTCATACATAAGAAACCACCGATATTAGTTAAGCAGTCTTTTTTACCACTCATTGTACAACCATCTGCATAGCTGAACATTTCTTGAACGATTGATTTAATTGAGCGATCTTGATAGCCTGGTTCTTGTTCTTTAATGAAATAAGCATTTTCAATACAACGTGTTGCATCGTAGAACACTTTAATGCCGTGTTTTGCGGTTAATTCACGAACCGCTTTCATGTTTGCGATAGAAACCGGTTGACCACCTGCTAAGTTTACTGTTACCGCCAAGCACACATAAGCAATATTTTCAGCGCCTTTTTCGTTAATTAATTTTTCTAATTTTTTAACATCAATATCACCTTTGAATGGGATATCTAATGTCGCATCATGCGCTTCATCACGAATAATATCGTAGAAAATACCGCCATTAGCTTCTTGGTGGAAACGTGTAGTCGTAAAATACATATTACCTGGCACGTATTGACCCGGTTTAATCGCGATACGAGAAAGAATATTTTCAGCACCACGACCTTGGTGAGTTGGCACAATATGTTTGAAACCAAATAAGTCTTGAACTGTTTCTTCTAAATGATAGAAGTTGCGGCTACCTGCATAAGCTTCATCACCCATCATAATACCGGCCCATTGACGATCACTCATTGCATTCGTACCGCTATCGGTTAAAAGGTCAATATAAACATCTTTTGAATCAAGTAAGAAGGTATTGAAGCCTGCCGCTTTCATTGCTTTTTCACGTTCTGCTTTTGGTAAGATTGAAACAGGTTCAACACTTTTAATACGGAACGGTTCTGCTGGATAGTATGCCATAATAAATCTCCTATTATGTTAGGTTTAAAGTCCATGATTATTAACCCGCTACTAAAAACATCTATCATCGAGTTGCAAGCATAGTACTGAATTTTTTTCTGCAATACTGTGATCAAAGTCACAAATCGATAAAATTTTATCAAATTTATACAAAAATATTTTTATTTGATAATTTTATATCAAAGTATCATAAACATACTGATTCTTAGAGTAATTGAACAAGCGAGTTGAACTATCCAATTTTCTCAATATAACAAGCGGACATAGGAATGGTGTTGCAGGCAGGATTGCAATAGGAAGGAGATATTTGACAGAAGAAATATCAAAAATACAAAAGTGCGGTCAATTTTTGAGAGGTTTTAAAACTCTTTGAAATTTGGCCGCACTTTATATCTCCAGGCTATAAAAGCAAACTTTCGCTAATTACCATTAAATAAAACCTCCATAAACTCAAAGAAATCTTTTTCCGATACTTCATCAGGAGAAATCATTTTGTTATATATAATATCTATATCTCTATTTTCTAATTTATATATTTCCAACCCTACCCAATGACTACTCCAGAGCTCAATAGTTGCTGTTTTTTTATTTGAATATAAGTCAAATCTAGTTAAATAACCAAAATCTCCCTCTTGCTCAAAATCAACTTGAACAACTCCGAATTTTTCAATCACCCTAGGGTAAACAACATTTTCAAAAAAATTAAATATATCCATTATTTTTCTCCTTATTAATTTATTAAGTCACAATCAATACTTAAATTTAATTTCTGTTATTTTTTAAAAGAGTTATAAAGTAAATAAAAAACAATATACAAAAACAAATAAATAAAAAATACTTTTATAGAAAATAAAGCATGATCAACGTTAAAAAAAAGACTTATTTGATCAATTTTTCCTGTGCGGTAATACGCATTAAACCAAAAAAACACTTGAATGAGTAATGTAAAATAAAATGCTTTTTTTACAAAGTTAATGAGTATCTTCACTTCTCACCTTCTTTTTCTAATTCCTTGTTACATTGATTGATTAATTAACTGTCCAGCAAAAGAACTAATTAACACAGTCATACCAATCGGAGTATTTAACGTATAAGGTGCCATAAAGCCTGCTTTTATTGCATCATTATAGTTTATTTCTTCGTTTACTGAATATTATGCAGTTACACTAACACCAGTACCGATTGCAGCTTGCTTAATATAAGTATCGTTGAAAATACAAAGATGCGCTCAATTCTTGAGAAATCTAAAAACTAAGATATTGATATTTTTGACATACTTTTTGAAATATCTCTATTATTTCCTTCTAGATATTAGAAAATGTATAGGTAAAATAATAAAATGCAGTTTTAGAGACATCATAAAGGCTTCCTCAATTAATAAATCATAATGGATATTTTTTATCCCCACATCCATTTGAGCATACAGCAGTACAATAAAAAATAAAATAACACCTCCAAAGAAAGATAGTAAAGTTAAAATAATATTCTTCATTTTCTATCCTTATTTTTATTCATTTTCAATCACTCTAATCTCGTTTAAAAAAGAGAAGATAAATAGGCAAAGCAACCACCTGGAATTTTAGAGACATAAGTAAAGCCTCTTTCATAAGGAGTACATATTGTAAATTCTTCTGCCCTGCATCTAATTCAGCAATCACCATAGCTAAGAAACATAGGAATGTAACAAATATAAAAAATTTTAATATTTTTAAAATCATTATTTATTTAGATGGTAAGTATATACCCAACCATTCTCCTATCCTCT
>CABQSN010000112.1:0-6069 GCA_902466845.1 uncultured Haemophilus sp. | reverse complement strand
TCCTTCCTATTTTGATGTTGTTTAGCGAAACAAACAAAAATTTGACCGCACTTCTTACTTTATTTCAATACGGAAAAATAAAAGGCTTTTTCCCTCAAAAGAGAAAAAGCCTATGTACTTAAATTTCTAATAATAAACGAGTTGGATCTTCTAATAAGTCTTTAATCGCCACTAAGAAGCCTACTGATTCACGACCATCAATTAAGCGGTGGTCATAAGATAATGCCAAATACATCATCGGACGAATCACCACTTGACCATCTACCGCAACTGGGCGTTCTTTAATCGCGTGCATGCCTAAAATTGCACTTTGCGGTGGATTGATAATTGGTGTAGACATTAAAGAACCAAATACGCCGCCATTAGTAATGGTGAAGTTACCGCCTGTTAAATCTTCAACAGTTAATTTACCATCACGGCCTTTTTCTGCTAGTGATTTAATTTGTTTCTCAATATCCGCCATGCTGAGTTTGTCGCAATTGCGTAATACTGGAGTCACTAAACCACGTGGGGTTGAAACGGCAATACTAATATCAAAATAGTTGTGATACACAATGTCATCACCGTCAATTGAAGCATTCACTTCAGGATAACGTTTTAATGCTTCAACCACTGCTTTAATGTAGAAAGACATAAAGCCTAAACGTACACCATGTTGTTTCTCAAATTTCTCGCCGTATGTTTTACGTAATTTCATAATCGGCTGCATATCCACTTCATTGAATGTAGTGAGCATTGCGGTGGTATTTTTTGCTTCCAATAAACGTTCTGCAATACGTTTACGTAAACGGGTCATTGGTACGCGTTTTTCAGAACGAGAGCTATATGCCACGGTGCTAATGGTATTCTGCTCTGTCGCTACATCTTGTTTCGCTTTTTGAGCATCACGTCTTGCTACTTCGCGAGCAATATCTTCACGGGTAATACGGCCTCCCACACCAGAGCCTTGAATTTTCTCTGCATCTAAATCATGTTCAGCTAATAAACGACGAATAGCAGGGCCTTGATCCGCTGAATTGTTATGGCTATTTTCAATTGATGCTCTTTGACGATCCGCAGGCGTTGGTTCATTGTCTTTCACTGTTTCAGATGAAATATCGCCCGCTTGTTGGGTAGAAAGTTTACCTAAAAGCTGTTTACTTACCACGGTTGCACCTTCTTCTTGAAGAATTTCAGCCACTACGCCATCACTTAATGCTGGCACTTCAAGTACCACTTTATCTGTTTCGATTTCCACTAAAACTTCGTCACGTTTTACTGTCTCACCCACTTTTTTATGCCATGTTGCAACAGTTGCATCCGCAACGGATTCCGGTAAATCTGGAACAAGAATTTCGATTGTCATTTTATTTTCCTTTAAATTATTCTTTCTTTAAAAATTACTAAAATTTTGACCGCACTTTTACAGTGTCAGTGCATCTTCTACCAATTGTTTTTGCTGTTTGGTGTGTAAAGACATGTAACCTACCGCTGGTGAAGCAGAGGCAGGACGACCTGCATATTTTAACTTCACATGCTCAGGAATTGAGCTGTCAAAGTTATGTTTACTGCAATACCAAGCCCCTTGGTTTAATGGCTCTTCTTGACACCACACAAAATCTGTCACATGAGAATAAGGCTCTAGGGCTTTCTTCACATCTTCATGTGGATACGGATAAAGCTGCTCAATACGAATAATCGCCACATCTGTTTGGTTATTCGCTCGACGTTGTTCCAAGAGATCGTAATACACTTTACCTGAGCATAGGACTACGCGTTTAACTTGTTTTGGATCGATATTATCAATTTCACCAATTACCGTTTGGAATGTGCCATTTACTAATTCATCTAAGCTTGAGACTGCAAGTGGATGACGTAATAAAGATTTTGGTGAAATACCAATTAATGGACGACGCATTTTACGGATCGCTTGACGACGTAACATGTGGTAAACCTGGGCTGGAGTAGATGGAATACACACTTGCATATTCTGTTCTGCACAAAGTTGTAAATAACGTTCTAAACGAGCGGATGAGTGCTCTGGGCCTTGGCCTTCATAACCATGTGGTAATAACATCACCAAGCCACACATTCTGCCCCATTTTTGTTCGCCAGAACTAATAAATTGGTCAATCACGATTTGTGCGCCGTTTGCGAAGTCACCAAACTGTGCTTCCCAAATGGTTAATGTTTTTGGATCTGTCGTCGCATAACCATATTCAAAAGCCAATACGGCTTCTTCGGATAATACTGAATCCCACACCTCAAAACGACCTTGGTTGGCATGTAAATGTGTTAATGGCACATAGCCTGTCCCGTCATTTTGGTTATGCACAACTGCATGGCGGTGGAAGAACGTACCACGTCCTGCATCTTCACCCGATAAACGAACATTAGCGCCTTCATCTAATAAGGTTGCGTATGCCATAGTCTCTGCCATACCCCAATCGAGCAATTTCTCGCCTTTTGCCATTTCACGGCGATCAGCATAGATTTTTTCTACACGAGGATGTGCACGCAAGGTTTCTGGATATTCACTGACACGCTCCGCTAAAGTTTGGAAACGTTCTTGTGGGAATTTACTTTCGTAAGGGGATGTCCAGTCATAGTTGAGATATTGCAACCAATCCATTTGGGCCGTATCCATTTCTCGCCATTCTTTCACTACGCGATCGCCATTATCTAAGGCATCACGATAGAGATTCATCATTTCAATGGCTTCTTCTTCGGTAATCACCCCTTCAGCAATTAAACGATCTGCATAGACTTTACGTGGCGTTGGATGTTTTTTAATGATGCTATACATCATTGGTTGAGTGGCTAATGGTTCATCAGCCTCATTATGACCATGACGACGATAAGAAATCAGATCAATGAAGATATCGCGTTTGAATAAATTACGATATTCCACCGCCATTCTCGCGGCAAAAGCAACCGCTTCAGGATCATCACCATTCACATGAATAATCGGTGCCTGAATCATTTTTGCGATATCAGTACAGTATTCTGTTGAACGGGTGTCATTTGGGTTAGAGGTGGTAAAGCCAATTTGGTTATTAATCACAATTCGGATTGTGCCACCAACGGTATAACCACGTGCATTAGACATATTCAAGGTTTCTTGTACGACACCTTGTCCCGCTACCGCGGAATCCCCATGAACAGTAACCGCTAATACTTGATTACGTTCTGTATCGTTCTTTTTGGTTTGACGAGAACGTACCGCACCAATAACTACTGGGCTAACAATTTCTAAATGGGATGGGTTAAATGCAAGGGTTAAATGCACGCGACGATCGCCGACCGCAAAGTCAGAAGAGAAACCTTGGTGGTATTTCACATCACCTGTACGCTCGCCTGAATGTTTACCCGCAAACTCGTCGAAAAGATCTTCTGGTTTCTTACCGAGCACGTTTACTAACATGTTTAAACGACCACGGTGTGCCATACCAAACATCACATCTTGTACACCTTGTTTGCTCGCATGACGAATAATTTCTTTCATCAATGGAATAAAGGCATCACTTCCCTCTAAAGAGAAACGTTTTGCCCCCGGAAATTTCGCACCAAGATAACGTTCTAAGCCATCTGCAGCGGTCAATTCACTTAATAAATTAATTTTTTCTTCTTTGGTAAAGAGCGATTTATTTAATTGGCTTTCTAATTTGCTTTGTAGCCAACTTTTTTGCTCCATATCTTGAACATGCATAAACTCAAGACCAATTGAGCCACAATAGGTCTCTTTCAGCATTTCAGCTAAATCACCTAATTTAATGTTATCGCGATGATAGACGTAGTGATTAATATTGAAGGTTTCATTGAGATCCTGCTCGGTAAAACCGTGATAACGGTAATCCAATTCAGGTACGGTGGAGACTTTCCAACGATAATAATTGATTGGGTCTAGTTTCGCTTCTAAATGACCACGGAAGCGATAAGCATTGATAAATTGGAGGACTTTGACTAATTTTGCGCTGGCTTCAGGATCAATAACCGTCACGGCTTCTGTTGTATTTTCTCTCGCTAAGCGACGGAAATAATCACGGACTAGTGAATGTGGTTGTTCTACTGCGGTTGTTTTCGGCAATGCATCAAATGTAGCTCGCCAACTTTCATCGACTGAAGATCGATCTTCTAAATAACTTTCGTATAACTCTTCAATATACGATTGATTCGCCCCACCTAAAGCAGTTGAAGCCAACCATTCATCAAAGGCATTGTAATGCTGCATATCTACCCCTTGTATTACATGATGTTGTCCGCCCATTATACATAGGATAAAAAAAGAAATAATCCTCCAAATCACACTTTGTTATAATTTTGTGATCTACTTCAATAAAAAAACCGCACATAAAGTGCGGTCTGTTTTATCCGAGTTTTCTTAGAAACTTAAGAATGGAGTAATTTTTTCAATTGTAGCTTCACCGATACCATCAATATTTGAAAGTTCGGCAGCACTTTTGATTTTGCCCACTTTGTTACGGTAATCAATAATCGCTTGTGCTTTTTTCTCACCGATACCAGAAAGTTTTTGTAAGGTTTCTGCATCCGCTTTATTGATATTTACTTTTGCAGAAGAAGCCACTTTCTCTTTGGCTGCATCTTTTGTAGAAGCCGCTTTTTCTTTCACTTCTTTTACTTTATCTGCGGCTTTTATTTTTGCTTCAGATGCTTTTTCTTTCGCATTATCTTTAACTGAATTGAATTTTTCAGTGGCTTTGTCTTTAATTGACGGTTGATTATTCTCAGTCGCCTTTTCTTTTAAAGCGGACGCCTTCTCTTTTACCGCATCTTTTGCAGAAGTGGCTTTATCTTTCATTGCATCTTTCGCAGATGTTGCTTTTTCTTTAGCTTCAGTTACTTTATCTAATGCATTTGATTTCGTTGAACTCGCACTATCAGTCATTGATTTAAGCTTATCATTTGCCGCATTTTTCACGTCAGCTTTTGTGCTTTCAACCATTGATTTTGAATTGGTTACAACATCTTCTTTTGTTGGCAATACGGAAGTATTCGTTGCTAATGCAGAACCTGATACCGCTAATGCGAGTGATGTTAATGTTAAAAGTGATTTTAAAGATTTCATAAAAACTCCTGTTTTGTTATTAATAGGCTCGACAAGCGAACCTGTATGCTAAGACTTCTCTTCACAAAATTAGTTCAAAACAAAAAACGCCCCTAATAAGGAGCGTCTTTAAATTTAATACTGACTAGTCATCG
Source organism: uncultured Haemophilus sp. (assembly GCA_902466845.1). Lineage (GTDB taxonomy): Bacteria > Pseudomonadota > Gammaproteobacteria > Enterobacterales > Pasteurellaceae > Haemophilus_D. Next base: position 870 of record CABQSN010000112.1, on the reverse strand, counting down.
CTTGAGAAGATAGAAAGTAATCTTAATAAGCTAATGAATAAGTTGTAAATTGACACATAAATACTCACTGTTGCACGAATATAGTTTGTTTCGCCACCGTGAATAATATTGCTGGTTTCATAAAGGATTGTCATTGTTGAAAACACCACAAACAATGCGCTGATCCCGACCGCTAGTGCTGGAATTTGGAAGAAGAAACTTGCCACAATCCCTAATAATAACACGATAAATAATGAGAAAATCGCGGTAGAAAGGAAAGACATATCTTTCTTCGTTGTGAGCACATAAGCCGAACACGAAAAGAAGACGATTGCTGTACCTGCGAAAGCAAGCATAATTAAATCTTCCATTCCTCTCGCCACATACATGTTTAAAATTGGCCCGATGGTATAACCCATAAACCCAGTAAACGCGAATGCAGCTAAGATTCCCCATGCACTATTTGCTAAGCGGTTTGTCACGAAAAGTAAACCGTAGAAACCCAGAAGTAACACGATAAGGTTAGGATAAGGCAAGTTTAAGCTCATAGAGATATAAGCAACAACTGCCGAAAATGCCATCGTTAATCCCAATAAGAAATAGGTATTACGTAGCACTTTATGTGTGCTAAGTAGTGATTCTTCCTGTGAATTAACAACAATGCGAGATTGCATAAAAGCTCCTTATTTTACAAAGAATAAAGTTGATGAAACATCAATACGTAAAGTAAGGACTATAGGTCAAAAAGTCAATGGTAAATCAAGAATTTGTTTTAATTTTTAAATTTAAGAAGGTAAAAGTGATCTACCCTCAAAACCTGGATATCTAATTTAAGATGCAGATTATGTCCTACTCTTATCAATTTCGTTTGAAAATTATCAAACTCGTCAC
>CABQSN010000111.1:0-6142 GCA_902466845.1 uncultured Haemophilus sp. | reverse complement strand
TGTGAAGTATGCTGATTTGTGGGAACGCGATCAACATTAATCAAAAACAAAAAGAGCGGTCAATTTTAACCGCTCTTTTTTATTTCTTTAACGCAAGAAGAATTAGTTTTTCGCTGCTGCCGCTGCTTTCACGATTACTGCAAACGCAGGCGCTTTAAGTGAAGCACCGCCCACTAATGCACCATCGATATCTGGTTGAGTGAATAATTCTGCTGCATTAGCATCATTTACTGAACCACCGTATTGAATGATCACTTGATCTGCTACAGCTTGTGATTTTGCTGCAATATGACCACGGATAAATGCGTGAACAGCTTGTGCTTGTGCTGGGGTCGCAGATTTACCCGTACCAATCGCCCAGATTGGCTCGTATGCGATCACTGCACCGTTAAATGCTTCTACGCCTAATGCGTTGATGACTGCATCAATTTGACGCGCACATACTTCTTCAGTTTTACCTGCTTCGTTTTCAGCTTCAGTTTCACCGATACATAATACTGGTACTAAGCCTGCTTCTTTTAATGCACCAAATTTTTTCGCTACGAATTCGTCGCTTTCTTTGTGGTAAGTACGACGCTCAGAGTGACCGATAATGATGTATTTTGCACCGAAATCTTTTAACATTTCGCTAGAAATATCACCAGTAAATGCACCTTTTACATTGATATCTACGTTTTGTGCACCTAATTGAATTATACTTTTACCGCCACAGCTGCAACCACAACCAGAAAGTGCTGCTTCAGCCGTACCTAAATACATCACTGGTGGGGCAATTGCCACATCACAACCTGTTACATCATGTAATTCTGCTTTTAATCCCTCGATTAATTCTTTGGTGAACGTTTTGGAACCGTTTAATTTCCAGTTACCCATAACTAAAGGACGACGTGCCATTTTTGTTTCTCCATATTGAATAAATAAAAAGTGTGTTTACTATACCAAACTTTAGGCAGATTTCTTTGTGCAAAATCACATTTTGAAAATTTTTTTGGGTAAATGATGATTATTTTGTGCTAAAAAGCTACAATCTACTGTACGGAACCGATAAAAAATAACCAATTTTATAAATAAACGGAAAATAGGTCTGGTAACAATGAAAATTTTCAAAGCCGAACAATGGAATATAGAAGTGCTTGCTCCACTCTTTGAAGCCTATCGACTTGCCAACGGAATGAGTGAAAATCCTGACCGCACTTTAACCTTTCTTACGAATCGTATACGTTTTAATGAAAGCATGTTTTTTGTTGCTGTAAACGAAAACTCACAAGCGATTGGTTTTGTTCAACTTTATCCTCGCTTATCCTCTTTACAACTACAACGCTATTGGCAATTAACCGATATTTTTGTCAAAGAAGATAAACATCAAACCGATATTTATGCTGCCCTTATTTCTAAAGCGAAAGAGTTTGTCCGTTATACACAATCTAACCGTTTAGTGGCGGAATTGAGCCAAGCTCAACAGAATATTTTAGAACGCGAAGGATTTAAGCTAAACACGAAAAAAAGTTTGTTTGAATTAACTCTCTAATGCATACGCTCCTCAATCAATATTGGGATTACTTGCGAATTGAACGCCAAGTAAGCCCACATACTCTCACTAATTATCAACATCAACTGGATGCGATTTTAACGATTTTGGCTGAAAAAGGTATTCAACACTGGCAGCAAGTGAATCCTAGTGTGGTTCGTCTTATTTTGGCGGAAAGCCGTAAGCAAGGTTTAAAAGAAAAGAGCTTAGCATTACGTTTGTCTGCTCTTCGTCAGTTCTTCAGCTATCTTGTGCAGCAAGGTCAACTGAAAGTGAATCCGGCAACGGGTATTTCAGCGCCGAAACAAGGCAAACATTTACCAAAAAATATTGATGCTGAACAAGTCCAAAAATTGCTTTCAAATGACAGCAAAGATCCTATTGATTTGCGTGATCTTGCGATGATGGAATTGATGTATAGCTCAGGGCTTCGCCTATCTGAATTGCAAGGCTTAAACCTCAATAGTATTAACACCCGTGTACGTGAAGTGAGAGTAATTGGTAAAGGAAACAAAGAACGTATTGTGCCTTTTGGACGTTATGCTTCTCATGCAATTCAACAATGGTTGAAAGTACGCCCTTTATTTAATCCTAAAGATGAAGCCCTTTTTGTGAGCCAACAGGGAAATCGCCTCACTCATCGCTCTATTCAAAAACGAATGGAAACCTGGGGCATTCGCCAAGGATTAAACAGCCATCTCAATCCGCATAAACTGCGTCACTCTTTTGCCACTCACATGCTGGAAGCGAGTTCAGATTTGCGGGCTGTTCAAGAGCTTTTAGGGCATAGCAATTTGTCCACCACGCAAATTTATACGCATTTAAATTTCCAACATCTTGCAGAAGTCTATGACCAAGCTCACCCACGTGCAAAACGAAAAAAATAAAGTGCGGTCAAAAAATCATTATGTTTTTTAACCGCACTTCTAAACAAAAAGGCTACCTTTCGGTAGCCTTTATTCATTTCACTATAAGCTAAATGCTTGAATATAAGGAAGTTTACCTTTCTTCAGCATGTCTTCGATACCGCTTTGATGGTCATTTTCACCTAGGCCACGTAATTCAAAGGTAACACCAATGCTGTTGTCATAAACCACTTGATCATCACGTTGATTTTGTCGACTCGTGACATAACGTCTCGCCCCGACACCAACAGACCAACAGCATGAGTTATATTGCACACCCACATATTGCTCAACCGGTTTTTTCAATGCAATATCTTGATAGTATTTCCCAACAACTGCCCAATTATCTGAGACTTCCCATGCTGCTACGACACCAACCTGTTTAATATCTTGTTGGTAACGGTTAGCAGACGCACCTAAATTTTGGTTGATATACTCTTTACTTGCGTAACGATAATTTAATTGAATCAGATTGTTCTTCATCGGATTAAATTCTAAACTGCTATTCGCTAATGAGGCTTTATCTAGCAACGTATCATATTGGTAGCTACCACGCCAATTCCATTTATCACTAATTTTCCAGTTAGATTCCAACGCCCAAGAAGAAGAGGATTTTGGTGTACGATTATTTGGATTATCATCAATTTTTGATGCCGTTAAATAATAAATTTGTCCTGCTGAGAAATTAAAACGTTCATCAGCATTCTTATCATAAAAACGAGTTGTACCACCAAACGTTATTTGATTGGCGGATGAAATACGATCTAAACCACTATAACGACGATCACGAAATAATGAATAATAATCTTGTTGGACTAACGCTGAATCATAACCAAAGCCAAGATAATCATTCACTTGTTTTGAACCAATATTACTTTGATCTTTATATGATCGATACAAGTATTGAACATGAGGTTCAAGCGTTTGTGTATAACCATCAAATAAGGTTTTATTGCTTGCTAAAACCGTTTGTAAATCTACTTTTAATTGCGGCAATACACGATTTACTGATTTTTGTACCTCTTCTGCAGAAGAAGATGAACCTTTTTTCTGGTTATAATGGGTCGCGTAAAGTTTAGTCTCAATATTCAAGCTACCATATTTATTTGACATCGCGGTTGCCAAACTTGGTTCAACATGAAAACGCCATGCTGTCGGCATCAAAGCGCTATCATTATCAAAGCGTACTGCTTGCGAAAATAATTTAAAATCGATCCAACCATTCGCCAAATCATTTTTGTAATAATTGAAGTCGATTTGTGGCATGGCGCGGTAAGGCCCGATATCGACCTCATCAAAAATCTGGAACTGACGTGCTGAAATTGCGAAGTTGTAATTTGGTTTATAGTACGCAATACGTGCATATTGATTTGCATAACCATCAGTACTGTTACCATAATCTGAATCAAAATCTGTGAAATAACGTTTATCACTTACCTTAGTGTAATCAACATTTAAACGCCAATTTTCAAGAAAAGAGGAATTATGATTCCAATAGAATAAATGACGCTTACGGTTATTACTGATGTACTCATCGTAACGATCACGTCCTAAATATTCGCCCGCCAGTTTACCTTCACCAACGGGTGTTAAATAACGAAATTCACCATTTAATTGCCAGCCACGACGAGACATATATTTTGGTGCAAATGTGGCATCGTAATTTGGTGCAATATTCCAATAAATTGGTTGTTTATACCAATAACCATCACGGCTAGAATGACCGACTGTTGGCATTAATAAACCTGAACGGCGGCGATCACCTATCGGTAATTGCAGATAAGGAGTATAAAATACCGGCACACCTAATACTTTAAAACGTGCATGCCAAAATTCGGCATATTCTTCTTTAATGTGCTGACGAATCTCAGAGGCATCTACCGCCCAAGCATTATCATCGTGTAAACAAGAGGTAAATGTCGCGTTTTTCATTACGCGATAATTATCACCTAACTCAATTTCTTGTGCTTTACCACGACCTTGGCGTCCTACAAGCTGGTAGTCTGCATCGGTCACATTACCATTTTTGCTATCTAAATTAAAACTCGCATCATTCCCTAATAGGTTAATTTGATTATCTTTGTAATCAAATCCTCCTCTCAAATAAGCCCAACGCTGAGCTTGATTGCCCTCACTGGTTTGTTTAAGTTCAACTGAATTACCAACTAAATGGCGGTTTCCTTGTTTCAAATCCACATTGCCTTGATAAATCGCCTGAGTTGGCTGATTAATCTCTGCTTTATCTGCTTCAATATAAACTGGCAAATTATTAACATCACCTTTCACAACCTCACCAGTAAAATGAGGCACGCCAAGTAAACACTGAGAATGCAGGTCTGCCAAACTTTGTTGACTATAAAGTGCGGTCAGAATTGAGATTGAAATTAAGGTATATTTTTTATTCATAATTCAGTTCTTATTCAGATGAAATTAGGGGGATTATACTGGAATATCACTTACAACAACAGCCATTTATATGGTCGTTGACTAACCCCACTGATTGCATAAAAGCGTAGCATGTCGTTTCGCCAACAAAGACAAAACCACGCTTTTTCAACGCTTTTGACATTGCTTTTGAGGTTTCAGTTCTGGCAGGTACTACAGAAATATCCAGTACATCATTGATAATCGGTTGATGATTCACAAACGACCACACAAAATCACTGAAATTTTCACCGCACTTTTTCATGGCTAAATAGGCTTTGGCATTTTTTACAATGGCTTCCAGTTTTGCCCGATGGCGAATAAGTCCGGTATTTTCCATACAACGATCAATATCTTGTTCGGTCATTTGCGCAACTTTAATAGGATCAAATTGATGGAATGCAGCCCGATAGGCTTCACGTTTTTTCAATACAGTAATCCAGGAAAGCCCCGCTTGCTGCCCTTCCAAACAGATTTTTTCAAATAGCTTTTGACTGTCGAATTCAGGCTTACCCCATTCTTTGTCATGATAATCAATATAAATAGGTTGTTCGCCAACCCAAGGGCATCGAGTAATCATAACATCTCCTTTTTAAGCTGCTCATAAACTGCCACAAAATCTGGCATTACGCCTCGCCATAAATAGAAAGAATGTGCTGCTTGCGCGACCAACATTCCAAAGCCATCGTTAACATTGGTTAAACCTAAACTTTTGCATAATGCGATAAATGGCGTGTCTGTGCCTTTCGCATATTGCATATCATAAAAAGCCAAGCCCAATTTTAAAATTTCAGTATCAACTGTAGCTGTTCCACCACTTAATCCAGCTGAAGTCGCATTAATCACCAAATCATAAGTTTGTAGCGGAATAGAATCCATTGAGGCAGCTTGAATATTGCCGTAAGGCTGAAATCTTTCAGCTAATTCTTTGGCTTTCGAAAAAGTGCGGTTGGCAAGGACAATATTTTGTTGAGCTTGCAAAAGTGGCAATAATACGCCTTTTGTTGCTCCGCCCGCCCCCAAGATTAATACGAGCTGATTTGGACGAAGCCAATTTAAACGCTCCAAATCCGTCACTAAGCCAATCCCATCAGTGTTATCCGCATAAAGTTTTCCATCATCGAGTTTTTTGAGAGTATTGCAGGCTTCCGCCAGTTTTGCTCGTTGACTATATTCGTCTACCAGCTGATAAGCTCGTTCTTTAAAAGGCGAAGTAATATTGCAACCTTTTGCACCATCCTCGAAAAATGCCAAAAGCTGTTGTTCAAAAGCATCAAGATCACCT
>CABQSN010000110.1:0-6224 GCA_902466845.1 uncultured Haemophilus sp. | reverse complement strand
AACAAGAGTCTAACGGTAAAGTGACTTACGCAACTGCTTCTAATGTAACCTTTGATAGTGTTGAGTTTGGCGATAATGGTCCTAAGATTACTAACAATGGTGGAAATATCAATGTTGGTACAGCGACAGGCGCACCAACTAAGATTACAGGCGTAGCACCAGGTGAAATTTCAGCAACTTCAAAAGATGCGGTAAATGGTAGCCAGTTACATGCGATGGGCAATAAGTTACAGGGCCAAATTAATAAATTAGGCAACCGTATGAATGCGGGTATGGCGACTTCTGCAGCTATGGCAAACTTGTTACAGCCGCATAAACCGGGTCAATCTGTGGCAACAGCAGGTGTTGGTCAACACAAAAACCAATCTGCGGTAGCAGTGGGGTACTCTCGTCTTTCTGATAACGGTAAATACGGTGTTCGTTTCTCAATGGGTGCTAATACTCAAGGTGAAGTGACGGGTGGTGCAGCAGTAGGATACTTCTGGTAATCTAACCGCACTTTATAGTAAGTAATTAAAGGGCTAAGTTCTGTAAATAGGACTTAGCCCTTTTAGTTTAATATGAAAATCAGATAAAAAAGACCGCACTTTTAAAACGAAAAAAGGAAGTTATGATTGACTTCCTTTTTGTTTATTCTGAATGAATATTAAGCTTCCGATTTATTAGTGAATGCGATATATAAACAAACTGCAAAACCGGCAATTAAAACATAAGGCGTAAAGATTGGAACGCCAGTAGGAGCTGCTGCGAAACCAAAGTTATGTGCCGCTGCTGCGCCCAGTAGCATACCGAGCACAAATAATGCCGAGTCATTGTTCCCTTCACCAATATTGACTAATTGTTTGCCTGGACAACCGCCGCCTAATGCAAAGCAAAGGCCGCAAAGTGCCATAGAAAGGAAATTGTAGAGATAGTCATTATGCGCGATAGGTTGTTTTTCAAAGCCTAAATGGAATTGACCTAATAAGGCATTGGTTATTGCCGCAAAGACAATCAATGCAATCACGCCATTTAATAAATGCGCATCACGGAAGAGGACAAAGTTTCGGAATGCCCCAATGGTGCAAAAACGTGATTTTTGCATCAGCACACCGAGAAGTAATCCGCCAGCAAGTGACATCCAAATAGCCGCATGTTGTGCACCAGGGCCTTTTTCAGAGGTGTAAATCGCGAGATTTTCACCAAATTTAAATTGGGTTAAGGCTAAAACAAGCAAAATCACGGCAAAGATTGGACCGATTAAGCCAGAAGATTGGCTTTGTTCCTTCGATTTACCTAATGAGAATCCTCGATTAGCGAGGAAAATGCCACCTAATACACCGGCAAATAATCCTATGATACCGGCAATTGCAGTGAGATCACCGCCACCTAATCGTAAATAAGCACGCCATGGACAACCTAAGAAAATGAGCGCACCAAGCATCGCAAAAAAGCCTAAGCTAATACGAGCGAGTGGGGCAGAGCCTCCACGAGGTTTAAATTCCTTAGATAAGAATGCACTGGCGAGTGCACCTAAAACTAATCCAATGAGTTCTGGGCGAAGGTATTGTAATGGGGCTGCGTGATGTAATCCAAGCGATCCGGCTGTATCGCGTAAGAAACAAGCCGCACAAAATCCCATATTACCAGGATTGCCATTGTAAGTGAGAAGTGGCGCAACGATACCAAGTGCAGCACCTGCAACCACAGGCCAAGTTAAAATTTTCATAATTAGACCCTTGTGATATCTGAAGTTAAATTGAATTGTGTGTTTTTAATAATAAAAACAAAGGTATTGTAGAAAGAGTTGAAAAATAAAGAAAGTTTATTTTTTGAAATTGTGAGCAGGATCAATAATTTGATATTAATAACGTTTAAAGCCATCTTCCCAAATGTAACTCCACAATATCGACTAAATGTCGAAGAAATGTGGTGTCTTGGTCGTTGTGGAAACGGTCTGTGTCTCGAGATTTGAAGAGTAAAAGTGCGGTTGGTTTTTGCGGTGTTCCACCCAAACGGCAAATCGCCACAGAGCCGATAGGGAGTTCTTCTGGAAGGAACATGAGGGCTTTTTCTTTATTGGAGAGATCGCCTAAATAGAATTGGCGTAAGCCCATACGCTCTAAGCGAATGAGTTCAAAGGCTTTTCGGTCTAACCAATATTGTTCAGGAATAGTCGTATTTTTTTGCAAGCTATCTGTGAAAAGTAAGATTTTGGCACCTTCTAGCTCATAGCCTTTTGCCCAGTCATCTAACTTTTCATTGATGGTGATAAAGTCTTCTGTTTGAAATAGTTTTTTCTGCAAAGGCAAAAGAGCAAAGAAGATATCCGCTTCTTGATGAGCAAGCAGATGAAATTTTTCGAGGAGTTGAGTAAGCGTTTTGATCTGTTCTCGTTGCTGAGCAAGCTGTGCTTCGACTAACGAAATTGTCCCTTCTTCATGGCTATGTGGAATGGTAAGCTGTTGAAGTAGCTCAGGACGATGGATAAAAAAATCAGGGTGATTTTTTAGGTAGTCAGCAATATCTTGTTCAGTCATCAAAAACTCCTTAAAAAATAACCGCACTTGGTTGTGCCAAAGTGCGGTTTATTTTTATGCTGTTTTAGGCCGCAAATGGATCGCGTAAAATCATTGTTTGAACACGATCTGGACCCGTTGAAAGGATAGCGACTGGTACGCCAGTTACTTCTTCGATACGTTTGATGTAATCACGGCAAGTTTGCGGTAATTTATTTACATCAGTCACACCAAAGGTGTTTTCTTTCCAACCTGGTAAGGTTTCGTAAATTGGTTCTACGCCTTCCCAATCTTTCGCTGCTAATGGTGCATATTCAACGATTTCGCCATTTGGCATTTTGTAAGCCGTACAGATTTTCACTTCATCAAAGCCATCTAATACGTCTAATTTGGTCATGCAGAAACCAGAAATTGAGTTAAGCTGAATCGCACGGCGAATCGCTACAGCATCAAACCAACCACAACGACGTGGACGACCAGTTACTGCACCAAATTCGTTACCTTTACGGGCAATTTCAGCACCGGTTTCATCGAATAATTCAGTGGTGAATGGACCGCCACCAACACGTGTACAATATGCTTTGATGATACCTAACACATAATCAAGGTTACGAGGACCGAAACCAGAACCAGTTGCTACGCCGCCTGCAGTGGTGTTCGAACTGGTTACATACGGATAGGTGCCGTGGTCAATATCAAGCATGGTGCCTTGTGCACCTTCGAATAGGATGTTGTCGCCATTTTTACGAGCAGTATCTAAAATAGTTGTGATATCTGCTACCATGCCAGTAATAATATCAGCTACTGCGAATACATCGTCTAATGTTTTTTGATAATCAACAGGTTCTACTTTGTAGTAGTTCACCAATTGGAAATTATAGTATTCAAGGATATTTTTTAATTTTTCAGCAAAGGCTTCACGGTTGAATAAATCGCCCACGCGTAAACCACGACGAGCCACTTTATCTTCATAAGCTGGGCCGATACCACGACCGGTTGTACCAATAGCTTTTTTACCTAATGCGGCTTCACGCGCGTGATCCATTGCAACGTGATAAGGTAGGATTAATGGACAAGCTTCAGAAATTAATAAACGTTCACGTACTTTTACGCCACGGCTTTCTAATTCTCCCATTTCTTGCATTAATGCAGCAGGAGAAAGCACTACGCCGTTACCGATTAAACAGGTCACGTTATCACGTAAAATACCTGATGGAATTAAGCGTAATACGGTTTTTTCACCATTAATAATTAAAGTGTGACCTGCGTTGTGACCACCTTGATAACGCACCACATATTTAACGCGATCTGTTAATAAATCAACGATCTTGCCTTTCCCTTCATCGCCCCACTGAGCGCCAAGAACAACAACACTTTTTCCCATAATTTCCGCCTTAAGTTTGCGTAAGTTTATAAATCAGACAAACGATTACTTTACTCTTTTTTGGCTGTAATCTCAAATCTTAAACGTAAAAAGTGCGGTTATTTTTAACCGCACTTTCTGTAAATTTTTTATTCAAATAAAGATTTGTGTAATGAACGAACAACATCATCTGCTTTGTCACTTTGCGCGAGCATACAAATATTATTGGTGCTTGCTCCATAGCTAATCATGCGGATGTTATAGCTTTCAAGGGTATCAAAAATACGTTTTGCTACGCCAGAAGCGAGATGTAAGTCATTGCCAATTAATGCGACAAGCGATAAACCTGTGTCAACTTTCACAGTGCAATATTGACTTAATTCTTCTAATAATTCTGGTGAAAGTAATTCAACACCAGATGACGCTGAGCCAGTTTTATCTAAGGTTAATGCAATGCTTACCTCAGAGGTTGTGATCGTATCCACTGAAATTTTATATTTCGCTAAGATAGTGAATACATTCGCCAGGAAGCCCTGTGCATGTAGCATACTGAGACTTGAAAGCGTTAATAGGGTTTGATCGCGACGTAATGCAATTGCACGGAATGTTGGGCGAGGTTGCGGATCACGAGTAACCCAAGTACCTCCCGCTTCAGGTGCTTTACTTGAACCTACATAAACCGGGATATTACTGCGCACAGCAGGAAGCAATGTTGCAGGGTGTAATACTTTCGCCCCAAAGGTTGCCATTTCAGCTGCTTCAGCAAAGCTCATGGTATCAATACGTTGTGCATTTGGTACGATACGTGGATCGGTCGTATAAATTCCCGCTACATCCGTCCAAATTAAGACATCTTTTGCGTTTAATACTTCTGCTAAAAGTGCAGCAGAGTAGTCGCTACCACCACGGCCTAAAGTCGTCGTTTTACCGCCAGGTTCACGACCGATAAAGCCTTGAGTGATGACTAATTCACCGCGGTCGATTAATGGTTTCAATAAATTATCGCAGTTCGCTTGAGTTTGTGCATCATCTGGTGCCGCTTTACCAAAGTTATCATTAGTTGCCACTAAAGTACGCACATCAACCCAGGTTGCAGATGTCTGTAATTCTCTTAATACTTCAATGAAAATTTGCGTTGACATCATTTCACCATGACTAATGAGTTCATCAGTTAAAGCAAGTGATGTTGCAAGGCTAGCTGCTTCAGAAAGTGCGGTAATATTTTCTAAGTATTTTTCAATGACAGGGCGAACACGGCTGTCGTCTTTTAATTCATTTAAAATATTTTCTTGAATTTGGCGGACTTCACCAATTAATTTTGCGCGTTCTTCAGCTTCTACGCCATTGGCTAAGGCAACTAATAAGTTTGTTACACCAGCAGAGGCAGAAAGCACGACAACGCGAGTATTAGGATCTGCAATGATGATTTTGGCACAAGCTTGCATCGCTGAATAGTTGGCAACAGATGTACCACCAAATTTTGCTACCGATAAATGAGACATAAGATAATCCTCTAAAATGAAAAAAGTAAGATGTTGTGTTTTATGATGGCTATTAGAAATAGCGATTTAAGTAAAAATTGTCAAATAAATATGATAAAAAATGGTATAAAAATCTTTTAATTTAGATCTTTTTTGATTAAACAGGGTAAAAATTAAAGAATCATTAACTATTCAGCAGGCATAGGCAAGGGTTCTGGGGCGCCAAGAAAATAAGGTTTTACCCCGATAATTAAGTCTAATACGGCTTTTACGCGAGCAAACATTTCGCGGACACGCGTTTCAAAATAAACTTCAGGCTGTTTCGCGGTGAAACAAATAGCATCAATATCGTAATGTTTCGCAATAAGCAGAGCACGTTCACAATGGAATTTTTGACTGATGATCGTAAAGGAGGGAACTTGGAAGACTTTATTTGCTCGCACAACAGAATCTAAGGTGCGGAATCCTGCAAAATCTTTAAACATGACGCTTTCAGACACGCCCATTTTACGTAGATCCAAAAACATGGTACGTGGTTCGTTGTATTGAATCGTGCGGTTATCGCCACTTAGCAGTAAATAATCAACTTTATTTTGATCGATTAAGTATTTTGATGCTTCTAAACGGTAGTCGTAATATTTGTTGGTTTTACCTTTGGCTATATATTTTGATGTGCCCAATACTAATGCATAGTGGCGATGTGGGAGCGTTTCAACGTCTTCATAAACGCGATCTTGTACATAGAAACTAATAGTACGATCAATGGTGAAGCAACCAATCAAGACGAGTAAACCTAACCCCAAAGCGTAGCCGAGGAGTTTTTTCAGCGGAAGGCGAGAGAGCCATGAAAGTGCGGTCATTTTTAACCGCATTTTGGATAGT
>CABQSN010000109.1:0-6251 GCA_902466845.1 uncultured Haemophilus sp. | reverse complement strand
GGTATAAGAAGGAAGTGCACGTTTTAATGCATAAGGAATTAGGATTTTTAACGTCTGCATACGACTTAAACCTAATGCTGCACAGCTTTCCCATTGACCTTTAGAAATCGCTTTTACTGCGCCATGGAATAATTGGGTTGAATAAGCGGCACTATTCAAAGCCAAAGCTAATGCTGCACAGAACCATGCGTTGGAGAATAATCCCCATAATGGGCTGTCCACCAACCATTGGAATTGGCCTGGGCCTGCATAAATTAAGAAAAATTGCACTAAAAGTGGGGTGCCTGTAAATAAAACAAGGAATAAATTGACCGCACTTTTCACCAATTTATTGCCAATAGAAAGCAAGAAGGTTAAGCCCAATGCTAGGAAAAAGGCAATAAACAATGCGACAACCGTAAGCAACAGGCTAGTCGGAATACCTTGAGCAATAACAGCTAAATACTCTTGAAACATTATTCGACTCCCCGTTCAAATCGAGTGAAACGTAATTCTAATTTGCGAATACCCGCTTGGCTGATCAACGTAATCACTAAATAAATCAACGCAGCAATACCATACCAAGTGAAAGGCTCATGAGTATTGGTATTGATGTATTCTGCTTGACGCATTAAATCATCGACACCAATTAATGATACCAACGCCGTATCTTTTAATAAGACTAACCATTGATTGCTTAAGCCCGGTAAAGCGTGTCGCCATACTTGCGGCATAATCAAATGGATGAAGGTATAAGGACGGCTTAATCCTAACGCTGCACCTGATTCCCACTGCCCTTTTGGAATAGCTTGGATCGCACCACGTAAGGTTTGTGAAGCATAAGAGGCAAAAATCAAAGACAATGCAAATACACCACAACCAAAGGCGCTGAATTCGATATACTCACCCGTCAGCATTTCTACGACTTGGGTTGAACCAAAATAAATCAGTAGAACCACCAAGATTTCCGGTAAACCACGCAATAAAGCAATCACAACAGAAGCTGGTTTTGCAATAAAGACATATTTATTCGCTTCTAAAGCCGTAAAAATAATACTGAGCAATAAACCGACAATTAACGAGCAAATAGCAAGCCCTAAGGTCATTAGGGCTGCATGTCCAATTAATGTAAGATAATCATAAAACATAGATTATTTTGTCATCCATTTATCATAGATTTTTTGGTATTCACCATTTGCTTTCACGGTTTCTAAACCTTTATTTAAGCTTTCTAGCAATTCTTTGCTTGATTTATTCACCGCGATACCTAAACCATTACCGAAATATTTTTTGTTAGTCACTTTCTCGCCAACAAATTGAATTTCAGGCTCTTTAGAAATCATATCAGACAATACGGCGGTATCACCGAAGATGATATCAATACGACCATTTTTTAAGTCTAAGATCGCATCTTGTAAGCTTGCATAAGATTTTGCATTATATTGCTTGGTTTCTGCTGCAGTATATTGTTGGAACGTTGTTCCATTTTGAACACCAACCGTTTTTGCTGAAGCTAAATCCGCTTTTCCTTTTAGCGCAACATAACTTGCAGAACTATCATAATATGCATTAGAAAATGCTACTTGTTTTGCACGTGCTTCGGTAATATCAATAGCTGAAATCGCTGCATCAAAACGTTTAGATTTTAAGCCTGGAATTAACGCATCAAATGCTTGGCTTTTAAAGTGACAAGTTGCTTGAATTTCCTTACAAATTGCATTCGCTACATCCACATCAAAACCAATGATTTCGCCTTTTTCATTTGTTGTTTCAAATGGTGGATAGCTCGGCTCCATCGCAAAAGTGATTTCTTGTGCATTCGCAGCAAAAGCTGAGCCCATTAACATTGCGCTTAAAAGTAATTTTTTCATGTTGTGTTTCCTTATTCTGAGTGTGAAAGATATTGTTTAAATTGTTCGGTTTTTGGATTATCAAAGCAATCTGCACTGCCCATTTCAATAATCTTACCTTGTTCCATATAAACGACCTTTGTCGCCACTTTTTGTGCCACATTCACTTCGTGGGTTACAATCACTTGAGTAATGCCTGTTTGTTGGAGTTCTTTAATGATATCAACAACTTGAGCTGTAATCTCTGGATCCAGTGCAGCCGTTGGCTCGTCAAACAACAACACTTGCGGTTTCATCATTAATGCTCGAGCAATGGCAACACGTTGTTGCTGACCGCCAGATAAGTGAAGCGGGAAACGATCGGCATGCTCTTCCAAACGTAAACGTTTTAAAAGTTCTAATGCATCTTTTTTCGCTTCTTCCTCGCTAATACCTAACACTTTTTTCGGCGCTTCAATTAGGTTTTCAATCACCGTTAAATGTGGCCAAAGATTGTATTGCTGAAATACCATGCCAACATCTTGACGAAGTTGACGAATGGCTTTCGGATTATTATTCGCTTGAGACAAATCAAAATGATTATTCGCAATATGCAATTCGCCAGAGGTTGGTACTTCTAATAAATTTAATGTACGGATTAACGTACTTTTTCCTGCGCCACTTGGTCCGAGTAACACCACGGTATCGCCTTCTTGTGCATCAAGATTGATATCAAACAATGCCTGTGATGAACCATAAAAGAAATTCAAATTTTTAACACTAATCGCCATACTAAGTTTACTGCTATCCTCTCTTGATTCTTAAGAATGAATAAATATTACTTTTTAATGATTAATTATGCAAGTGTTTTTGTAAAAAAATCCCAAAAAACTTTTTGGGATCTTTAAATCATTGAATTTTAAACCGCACTTATCGCGAATTAGGCCTCTTTCGCCATCTCAAATTCAACTAACATCATCAAAATATGAATCACTTTGATGTGGATTTCTTGAATACGATCTGCATAACCGAAGTGTGGCACACGAATTTCAACATCCGCTAAGCCTGCCATTTTACCGCCATCTTTACCTGTCATCGCAATCACTTTCATACCTTTTGCTTTCGCCGCTTCGATCGCATTTAAGATATTTTTAGAATTGCCTGATGTCGATAATCCAAATAAAACATCGCCTTCTTTACCCACTGCTTCAACAAAGCGAGAGAAAACATATTCATAACCAAAGTCATTACTTACACAGCTTAAATGACTTACATCTGAAATTGCAATTGCGGGATAACCCGGACGATTTTCACGATAACGCCCTGTCAGTTCTTCTGCAAAGTGCATAGCATCACAGTGAGAACCACCATTACCGCAAGATAATACTTTACCGCCATTTTTAAAGCTTTCTGCTAATAATTTAGCCGCTTTTTCAATGAGTTTGATGTTGTTATCATCTGAAACAAACTTATTTAGTACCTCTTGTGCTTCCACAAGCTCAGCTTTAATTTGATCAAAATACATTTTATTCTCCTTAAAAATTAAATTCGAAATAGTGTTGGCATTGTATAGCGTTCATTTCAAATAATCTAGCGCTCTTTCTTATCTCTCTATTTTCCAGCTTACTTCTCATTATTTTGCGATACGAATCACAAATTCAATTAAAAACGCTGTAAAAAATGACCGCACTTTTTAAACTCAAACAATTTAAAAGGAGAGATTATGCGAGTAGTTTATTTATTACTTTGTATACTATTCAGTCTGATAACTTGGGCAAATGATAGTGATTTAATGCTATTAAGCACCTATGAGAACCAAGATATCCAGGGTTGGGTGATGTCTGAAAAATTAGATGGAGTACGAGGTTATTGGGATGGCAAAGCGCTATTAAGCCGTCAAGGATTACCCTTACCCGCGCCCGCCTATTTTACCGCTCAATTTCCGCCTTTTGCCATTGATGGTGAGCTATTTAGTGAACGTAATCAATTTGAAGAAATTGCTTCTATCACAAAATCCTTTAAAGGTGATAATTGGGCAAAATTAACACTTTATGTTTTTGATGTGCCTAATGCATCAGGCAACCTTTTTGAACGTCTCAAAACCTTAGAAGATTATTTGAAAGAACACCCTACGCCTTATATCAAGATTATTCCGCAAATTCCGATACGAGATAAAACACATTTATTCGAGTATTTGCATGAAATTGAAGGGAAAAAAGGTGAAGGGATTGTATTACGTAATCCTCATGCGCCTTACGAAAGAAAACGCAGTACACAAATTTTAAAGTTAAAAAGCACTTATGATGAAGAATGTACCGTGATAGCACATCACAAAGGGAAAGGACAATTCGAAAATATACTCGGCTCGCTCACCTGTGAAAATCATCGTGGAAAATTCAAAATTGGTTCAGGATTTAATCTGAGCGAGCGCGAAAATCCACCACCTATTGGCAGCTCGATTACCTACAAATATCGTGGATTAACCAACTCCGGAAAACCTCGTTTTGCCACTTATTGGAGAGAGAAAAAATAAGAACGGTCAAAAACATTGCTATTTTTGACCGCTCTTTTATGTTTAATAACTCAATTATAGGTGTTGATTAATAAACGCCGCTAATTGATTTTTGGGTAACGCACCGACTTGTGTTGCAACAAGTTGGCCATTTTTGAAAAGTAGTAAAGTTGGGATACTACGTACACCAAATTGACCTGCCACTAATTGGTTGTCATCTACGTTGATTTTAACGATTTTTGCTTTACCTGCGAATTCAGGTGCGATTTCATCTAAAATTGGTGCAATCATTTTGCAAGGGCCACACCAAGGTGCCCAGAAATCTACTAATACAGGGATATCAGATTGCACAACGGTTGTTTCAAAATCTGCATCATTAATATGTAATACTTCGCTCATTTTTGTTTCCTTATTGAATAGTGCTGACGAATCAACACCTAATGTTAATTGATTTTGTACATAATAGCACAAGGTATATTGGATTGCACAGATTAGTCCGATTGATAAAAACTAACTATTTAAGCTGTGCAAATGCCTGTAATAAATCGGCCTTGATGTCTTCCACATCTTCTAAACCAACAGAAAAACGCAACAATGTGTTTGTAATACCACGGGCGACACGTTCTGCTTCAGGAATATCCATATGAGTTTGGGTCGCAGGATAGGTAATAAAACTTTCTGTACCGCCTAAGCTTTCCGCAAAGGTAATCAATTTGATTGATTTTAAGAAAGTATTCACCCAATTTTCATCTTTCAAACGGAAAGACAGCATACCGCCTTTGTTTGGATATAACACACTATCAATTTGTGGTTGTTCGCGTAAAAATTCCGCAATCGCCTTCGCATTATCTTGATGGCGTTTCATACGTAATGAAAGGGTTTTCATTCCACGCACGGTTAACCAAGAATCAAACGGCGAAAGTACGGCACCTGCACCATTTTGAATATAAGCGATACGATCACAAAGTTCTTGCCCTTTTGCAATAATCAAGCCCACTAAACTATCATTATGACCCGCAATATATTTTGTACCGCTATGAATGACAATATCCGCGCCTAAATCTAATGGACGAGATAGCACAGGAGTTAAGAAAGTATTGTCTACAATCATTAACAAGTTGTGTTTTTTCGCTAATTTTGAAATTTCTGCCACATCACACTCTTCCATTAATGGATTAGATGGAGTTTCAATAAAAATCGCTTTTGTATTCGCTGTAATCGCAGCTTCAATTTCAGCTAAAGAAGCGGTATTCACATAAACGGGTTTCACGCTGTTGTTATTTTTATAGGCAAAATCCAATAAACGGTAAGTCCCACCATATACATCACTTGACACAATCCATTCATCAGGACCTTTAAATAGGTTCATCAACACTTGAATTGCCGCCATGCCGGAGGAAAAGGCAAAACCACGATCACCATTTTCTAATTTTGCTACGGTATCTTCCAAAACACTACGCGTTGGGTTTTTCGTACGCGTATAATCAAACCCGGTGCTTTCACCAATCCCGTGGTGGCCATAAGCCGTTGAAAGATAAATAGGTGTAGAAACCGCACCCGTGCGCTCATCACTGCGATTTCCCGCTTGGGCTAATAATGTATCGATAGAATATTGTTGTGTCATAATTTACCTCTAAATATGCAAAAATTTGACCGCACTTTTCTTGATTTAATGGCGAACAAAACGTTCCAATTTTGTCATAAAGCCACTCACGATAAAAGTAGAAATTGAAAACTCTGTGAAAATTATATTCTTGTGTCAAATTTTGCTGTAATTTCAACCGAAACGAAGATTTTTTCAACATTTGAATTTTTTTTTAAGATCTTCGATTGACAGAATTTCAAATTCCCGTAAAATGCACCGCACTAACAGCGTATGCGGGAATAGCTCAGTTGGTAGAGCACGACCTTGCCAAGGTCGGGGTCGCGAG
>CABQSN010000108.1:0-6258 GCA_902466845.1 uncultured Haemophilus sp. | reverse complement strand
CCATTGAACTATCTAAATAGTTTTCTAATTTTTTATCAAGAACTGGTAATAACTGGTTAGCTAAATTATATTCTAAATTTAAAACTATTTCAGTTGTATTTTCATCAATAACCTGAATATTGGCTTTATAGTGATATAATTTATCAATTAACTCTCTAGCTAACTTTAAGTCTATAGTATTATTATCTAATAGTTCTAATACATCATTCTTGTTAGATAGTTTCAATAAGCTTTCATTGAATAATTGATACAATTTATCTTTTTCTACATTTTTAGATGAAAGTTTAGTTTGCACCCGCTGTACATAAGACCCTTTAACAGCATCTCTTAAAATAAATTCTGTAGTAATATCAGATATAGATCTAATGCTACTACGTAATAAATCACTGAAAAGTTCAGAAATATTATTAATAACCATAACTGTTTGGTTTGCTTTTTCTTTTACAGCGATTCGAATTCTGTGAGTATAATCTCTGGAGTCATCGTAATTAATATTTTCACTTATAAATATATCATTCTCGGGTAAACTATCTTCAATAGTTTTTATATTTATTTTATTTTCAGAAATTACATTTAGTGTCTCACAGTCTACAAGAGTTAATATTCCTAATGAATTCTCATTTGGCATCAATATTTTTCTGATAGAAATATCTTTCTGTTCTAGTTTGTTAATAATGCTTTCTGAGGTAGGAATAATAAGCCATTTTTCGGTGTTATTAGTGCTTTCATACCCTAAAAAGTAACAAAAATAGTCCTGACCATACTCATTTTTTGCACTAAAGATAAGTGGAATGTCATAAACACTATAAACATTATGATATGACAACCGTCCAAAACGGTTCTCAATAAATAAATTTTTTTCACTCATATTTCATAAATCTTGTTGGATAGACGCCCTCATATAACCACATATCAACGTGTTGATTATTCCCTATAATACCTTTTCCGTGTTCAGGCCCGATATGACCATAGGCTATTATTTGATCTTTAAAAGCAGGTATTTCTTTTTGTTTCCTTAAAATAGCATCGTAAGTGCTAAAAAAGGAAACACCATAGAACCCTGGTTTATGCGCTAACCTTGCTCTCCTATTTTTTGCACTGGGTAATCTGTAGGTTGCTATAAAGTCATTTGCATCAGGAGGTATTTTGGATACTAAGCGAAATAATTCTATATTAAGTTCTATAGCTTCTTTAGGGGGAATATGAGAAGGATAGTCGCTAGGGAAATTTTTAGCTGTAGTCATTATTATTTTTTTTCCTTAGGTTAAATTTCTACTTCTACTATAACATACTTTTCCAATTAAAAAGAAATGCCTTTCACAATTTTTACTCAGAAAGGCATTCAAATTTTTGCGGTAAATTAGTCAATTTTCAGACTTTGTGCAACTGCTACATAATACCGGAGATTTTGACCGCACTTTTTATTCTTTTTTTACTATTTCCCGTTTCATCATTCACGCTTAATAAATAGCAATCGTGCGTAATCATACACCCAATTAAAAATAAAGGTATAAACGGTCACCATCACCGTTAAGCTGAAATCCATCATAAAAGCTGTAATCCAATCCACTTTTAAAAAGTAAGCAATGATCGGCATGGTGAAAATAAGCAAACCGCCCTCAAATGAAATGGCATGTAAAGTACGAAATATGACGCCTCGCTTTTCTCGCGGCCCCGTAAAAACTTTATCAAGAAAATAATTAAAGACGAGGTTCCATAGCATGGCAGTTAAGGAAACCAGTACCATGGACCCAAAAAGAATAGAAACACTTTCTTCTGTAAAGAAATACAAAGCGAAAACAGAAAGCAACACCACCGTGGTTTCAAACAAGATTGCGTGAAAAAGTCGCTCAAGAAAACTCATTTGTCATCCTTTACAATGCAAAAGTGCGGCCAAAATTAACCGCACTTTTCATCAAAATATCATTAATTAGTCTTTAATTTATTCCAATATTTTTCGTAAATATCAACCGCCTCACCGACATCACCTTGCATAATGCCTTTTTCAATGTTTTCAGCAGATGGGAACAAGGTTGGATTATTCGCCATTTCAGGTGAAAGTAATGCTTTCACGCCTTCATTTGGCATGGAGAAGCCCATTTTTTCAACCACTAATTTCGCATTTTCAGGGCGAAGTAAGAAGTCGATAAATTTATAAGCGCCCTCTGTATTTTTCGCACCTTTTGGAATCGCGTAGTTATCCATCCAGAAAATCGCGCCTTCTTTTGGATACACAAATTGGATACTTGGATTTTCTTTGTGTGCTAAATAAGCCGAACCATTCCATAACATACCAATAGAGGCTTCACCTTGAACAAACGGTACTTCTGGCGAGTCAGAGTTAAAGGTCACCACATTTGGTAACAATTTCACTAAGCGCTCGTAAGCCGCTTTAATGTCTTCTTCATTCGTGGTGTTTGGTGATTTTCCATCTAAAAGTAATGCAATGTGGAACACTTCACGCGCATCACTGGTTAATAATACCTTGCCTTTAAATTCTGGATTCCATAAATCAGCCCAGCTCGTGATTTTGCTTGGGTCGATATCATCCGCATTCACACCGATACCGGTTAAGCCATAAACGTAAGGCAGAGAATATTTGTTATTTGGGTCAAATTCCTTGTTTAATAAGTTTGCCGGAATTTGTTTAAAATTACTTAATTTGCTGTGATCAAGCTCTTGTAACATATTTTCTTTCGCCATTTTATTGACGTAATAGCTTGATGGGAAAACTAAATCATAACCACTACCTGTACTAGAGGTCAGCTTCAATTTAGCATACATTTCTTCATTACTTTCAAACGTAGAATAAATCACTTCAATGCCGGTTTCTTTGGTAAATTCTGCAACCAAATTGGATGGCACATAGTCAGTCCAGTTGTAAACATAAAGTTTCTCAGCAGCGAATGCTGCAGAGGTTGCGACAAATGCAACAGCAGAAAGACAAAGTGATTTAATGTATTGAACAGCATTTTTTTTCAATTTATTGACCTCCTCAGGACAATCAAAATAAACCTTAAGTAATCGTTTACTTGTATAAACTTGGGGGAGTATAGCACCTTTTTAGCAAAAGGTTTGACATATTTTCCCATCAGGGTAAGATTCCCTCAATTTCAATTTTATGTTAATTAGGCATCAATCATGCTCGAATTTGCTCATCAAGAACATATCAAATCTTATTATTTCGACAGTCGAAACCAAACTTTCGAACTACCGCCTCTCACTCAGCAAGAAGAAGCGGATGTTTGTGTTATTGGTGCGGGTTTCTTCGGTTTATCATCCGCCCTTGAATTAGCAGAAAAAGGCAAGAAAGTCATTGTGTTAGAAGGTGCAAGAGTGGGATTTGGTGCATCCGGCAGAAGTGGCGGTCAAGCCATCAACGGTTTTGAAGAAGGCATTGATGAATATATTACTCAAATGGGCTTTGATAAAGCGAAAAAACTTTGGGATATGTCGCTAGAAGCCATTGATATTATTGATGAACGCATTGCGAAATATGGCATTCAATGTGATTGGAAAAAAGGCTATGCCACATTGGCGTTAAATGAACGTCGTATGGACGATCTCATTGAAATGGAAAAAGCCAGCCATGCGACTTTTGGCTATGACAAGATGCAACTTTGGGATAAAGCCAAACTTAAACAACATCTAGGCAGTGATATTTATGTAGGCGGTTTATACGATAGCAACTCAGGCCACTTACACCCACTTAACTATTGCTTAGGCTTAGCAAAAGCTTGCTTAGATTTAGGCGTGCAAATTTACGAACAATCCCCTGTTGTGGATTTAGTGGAAAAATCAGGTTGCATTGAAGTCAAAACCGATAAAAGTGCGGTCATTTCTCGAGACGTTATTTTAGCCACCAACGCTTATATTGATGCACTACCGAAATCTATTCATCGCGGTATTAATCGTAAAATCTTACCGGTCGAGAGCTTTATTATTGCGACCGAACCTTTAGATCAAGCCACGGCTGACTCAGTGATCAACAATGGCATGTCTGTTTGCGATAACAATATCTTGCTCGATTATTATCGCTTGAGTGCGGATAACCGTTTGTTATTTGGTAGTGACTCAAGCTCAGAAAAAGATATGGTGCAAATTATGCGTGGCAATATGTTGCATGTCTTCCCACAATTGGAAAATGTCAAAATTGACTATGGCTGGGCAGGACCGATTGATATGACACTCAATGCAAGTCCACATTTCGGTCGTATATCACCGCACATTTATTTTGCACAAGGCTATTCTGGACATGGTGTCGCTCTCACTGGACTTGCAGGACGCATTATTGCAGAAGCAATTTTAGGTAATGACGAACGTTTGAGAATTTTTGAAGGGTTGAAAGTCCCTTCGTTTTACGGTGGAAAATATCTTAAAAACTTAGCCACCAAGATCGGTGTACTCTATTACAAATTCCTCGATCGTTATCGTTAATTAAAAAAACAAAAGGCGTGTTTAATACACGCCTTTATTGTTTCGATGACATTTAAGGTTTAATGTCTCGTAAAATAGGATTTTGCATAGAAATCAAGGTTTCCGTCGATTGAATTTCATCAATTAGCTGAATTTTAGTCGCCAGCACAGAATGTAATTCAGCAATCGTATGTGTCATCACTTTAATAAAAATCGAATAGTTACCCGTGGTGTAATAGGCTTCCACCACTTCATCAAAGGTGTCTAGCTTTTTAATCACTTTTTCATAATCTTTTGCACTTTTCAAAATAATGCCAATAAAGCAGCACACATCGTAACCCAGCTTACGCTCATCAATAATCGCTTTTGTCCCTTCAATCAGACCAGACTGACGCATTTTCTCTACGCGGACATGAATCGTCCCTGGGCTCACCCCAAAGTTTTTCGCCATTTCTGCATAAGGTGTACGAGCATCTTTAGTCAGTACACGGAGAATTTGGCGATCAAGTGTATCGATATTGTTCATAAAACACTCCTTATTAGATCTTTTTCAAAATATCTTCTTTATTTTTGATAATATTCAACATTTAAAACAATGTAAAGAAATTACTTGAAATAATTTGTCATTTTATTGAATAATGCACAACAAATCTTACCAGTTATTATAAAAGAAGGATAAATATGAAAAAGACGTTTATTTTACAACAACAAGAAATCAGCTTTGTGAAGAACACCTTTACTCAAAACTTGATTGAACAACTTGGCATTATCGAAGTACAAGGTCCAATCCTTAGTGAAGTTGGCAACGGTATGCAAGATAACTTATCAGGCATTGAGAAAGCTGTTCAAGTAAACGTGAAATGTATCCCAAATGCGGTTTATGAAGTGGTTCACTCGTTGGCTAAATGGAAACGCCATACTCTCGCTCGTTTCCACTTTAAAGAAGGTGAAGGCTTATTTGTTCATATGAAAGCATTACGTCCAGATGAAGATTCATTGGATCAAACTCACTCTGTTTATGTGGACCAATGGGACTGGGAAAAAGTGATTCCTGAAGGTCGTCGTAACTTTGCTTATTTAAAAGAAACGGTACGTTCTATCTATCGTGCAATCCGTTTAACTGAATTAGCGGTAGAAGCTCGTTTTGATATCCCATCAAGCTTACCAAAAGAAATCACCTTCGTTCACAGTGAAGATTTAGTGAAACGCTACCCAGATCTTTCAAGCAAAGAGCGTGAAAATGCGATTTGTAAAGAATATGGCGCCGTGTTCTTAATTGGTATCGGTGGCAAATTATCAGACGGTAAACCACATGATGGTCGTGCACCAGACTACGATGACTGGACAACTGAATCTGAAAACGGCTACAAAGGCTTAAACGGTGATATTTTGGTGTGGAACGCTGAGTTAGGTAAAGCGTTTGAGCTTTCTTCAATGGGTATTCGTGTGGATGAATCCGCATTACGTTTACAAGTTGGTTTAACCGGTGATGAAGATCGCTTAAAAATGGATTGGCACCAAGATTTATTAAACGGCAAATTACCTCTCACCATCGGTGGTGGTATCGGTCAATCTCGTATGGCTATGCTTTTACTTCACAAAAAACACATTGGTGAAGTGCAATCAAGCGTATGGCCAAAAGAAATGTTAGAACAATATCAACATATTCTTTAATCGAAAGAGAAAATAAAAAGTGCGGTGAAATTTCACCGCACTTTTGTTTTTGGAAGATTAATTAATCTTGCAATGCACCGCTGTTAAACATTGGCAATCCCATGGTTTTTAAGCTGTCACGATAAATACCCAGCAAGTCTTTCTCCGTAATTTTTTGTAACTGATCTA
>CABQSN010000107.1:0-6259 GCA_902466845.1 uncultured Haemophilus sp. | reverse complement strand
CTGCACTTTGGCAACCAAGTAAGGCTTGTGAAGATTACCAAGATGAAGATGGTCGCGTACTATCTTTAGGGTTGGCCGAAAATGTAGTGAAACGCATTACGGAACAACCTGCCGAAGTGACCGAATATGTGGATAAGCGAGAAAAAGAAACAGCGCCTTTGCCTTATTCCTTGTCAGCATTGCAGATTGATGCGGCAAAACGTTTTGGCATGTCAGCGCAAAGCGTGTTGGATACCTGTCAACGTTTATATGAAACCCATCGTTTGATTACTTATCCACGTTCTGATTGTCGCTATTTGCCGGAAGAGCATTTTGCTGAACGACATAAAGTGATGAATGCGATTTCACAGCATTGTCAGACTTATCAAACCTTGCCTTCGGTGGTGGATAGTGAGCAGCGTAATCGTTGCTGGAATGATAAAAAGGTGGAGGCTCACCATGCCATTATTCCAACGGCTAACACACGCTCGATAAATCTAAGCATTGATGAACAGCGTATTTATGAACTGATTGCACGTCAGTATTTATTGCAGTTCTGTCCCGATGCGGAATATCGTAAAAGCAAAATTACCTTAAGTATTGCTGGCGGCACTTTTGTGGCTCAAGCACGTAACTTGCAAACAGCAGGTTGGAAGGAACTGCTTGGTAAAGAAGATGAAGATGAAAATCAAGAACCGTTATTACCGATCGTGAAAAAAGGGCAGATCCTGTATTGCGAACGAGGCGAAGTGGTGAGTAAAAAAACGCAACCGCCGAAACCATTTACCGATGCGACGTTGCTTTCCGCCATGACAGGGATTGCACGTTTTGTGCAAGATAAAGAATTGAAAAAAATTCTGCGTGAAACAGATGGACTTGGCACAGAAGCCACGCGCGCAGGTATTATTGAATTGCTGTTTAAGCGCGGTTTTTTGACCAAAAAAGGACGCAATATTCACAGCACAGAAACAGGGCGGATCCTGATTTCTGCTTTACCTGATATTGCTACACAACCTGATATGACGGCACATTGGGAAGCGCAATTAACGGATATTAGTCAAAAACAGGCGAGTTATCAGCAATTTATGTTTACACTCAATCAAATGTTGCCGGATTTAGTGCGTTTTGTTGATTTCACCGCATTACGTCGTCTAAGTCAGATTTCAAAAGGTTTAAGCTCACCAGCAACGAAACGAAAAAGAGCGGTCAAAAAATCGGAAGATTTAAACGCTGAAAATTGATTAAACTTAATACAATTAAGTAAAAAAAATGGGAAAGCGCTTGCGAAAAGCGTGAATTTTATATAACATTTGCTCCCAGTTTTCTTGCGAAATCGCAATTTAGAGAAGAAAGAATAATGTACAATATTTTATTATTTGTTTATGTATTAATTTGTATCGCCTTAATCGGCTTTATCCTTGTCCAACAAGGTAAAGGTGCGAACGCAGGTGCGTCATTTGGCGGCGGTGCATCAGGTACTATGTTTGGTTCTGCAGGTGCAGGTAACTTTTTAACTCGTACCAGTGCAATCTTAGCAACTGGCTTTTTTGTGATTGCTTTAGTGTTAGGTAATATTAACTCTCACCGTGGCAACGTACAAAAAGGCTCCTTTGACGATTTATCTCAAACTGCTGAACAAGTTCAACAACAGCAACAACAAGTTGCTCCAGCGGTTGAAAATAAAAATAATGATATTCCGCAATAAGGAATAAAAACAGAATAAACGCTCTGGTGGTGGAATTGGTAGACACGCTATCTTGAGGGGGTAGTGGCCGCAGGCCGTGCGAGTTCAAGTCTCGCTCAGAGCACCAACTATAAACCGACTTAATCAAGTCGGTTTTTTTTTCGCCTAAAATTTACTTGAATAGCTAGTTATTATCCCCTGTTTTGGTTACAATCGGTCAATTTCTTTTTCTTTAGAAACCCATTAGGAGAGCACTATGAACTTCCCTCAAATCGCCCAACAAGTGATTGATAAACTTGGCGGCAAAGAAAACATCGCCACTGCAGCACATTGCGCAACGCGTTTACGTATTGTGTTAAACGATGAAAGCAAAGTGGACAAAGAAGGTATTGATAATATTGAAGGCGTGAAAGGGCAGTTTGCTGTCTCGGGTCAATATCAAATTATCTTTGGTTCAGGTACGGTGAATAAAGTCCATGCTGAACTTACCAAATTGCTTGGTATCGGCGATGTGAGCAAAGCCGAAGTGGCAGAAGCAGCATCAGGCAACCAAAACTTATTGCAACGTTTGGTGAAAGGCTTAGCGGATATTTTCGTGCCAATCATTCCGGCAATCGTAGCAGGCGGTTTGTTAATGGGTATTCACTCCATGCTTACAGCGAAAGGTTTCTTCGTTGATGAATTAAGCGTGATTGATATGCACCCAGGTCTTGCGGATTTGGTGGACTTCATTAATACCATCGCGAACGCACCATTTGTGTTCTTACCGGTATTACTTGGTTTCTCTGCAACCCGTAAATTCGGTGGTAACCCATTCTTAGGGGCGGCACTTGGGATGTTATTAGTTCACCCTGCATTAGCAGACGGTTGGAACTACGCATTAACCCTTGCGCAAGGCAAAATCCAATACTGGAATGTATTCGGTCTTGAAATTGAAAAAGTCGGCTATCAAGGCACAGTTATCCCAACATTAGTTTCTGCTTGGGTATTAGCAACCTTAGAAAAAACCTTCCGTAAGTTTGTGCCTTCTTACTTAGATAACCTCATTACCCCATTATTCTCGCTCTTTATTGCGGGCTTCTTAGCATTTACCGTAATTGGTCCAATTGGTCGTGAAGCGGGTTCATTAATTGCATCAGGCTTAACTTGGTTATATGACACCTTAGGTTTCGTGGGCGGTGCGATCTTCGGGGCATTCTATGCACCAATCGTTATCACGGGTATGCACCAAACCTTCATTGCGGTTGAAACACAATTATTAGCTGAAATGGCAAATACTGGCGGTACCTTTATTTTCCCAATCGCCGCAATGTCAAATATCGCACAAGGTGCGGCCTGTTTAGGTGTGGCAGTGGCATTAAAAGATCCAAAAGTACGCGGTTTAGCGGTGCCATCGGGTATCTCTGCATTATTAGGGATTACTGAACCGGCAATGTTCGGGGTGAACTTACGCTATCGTCAGGCTTTCTTTGCGGCGATGATTGGTTCAGGTTTATCAAGTGCCTTTATCGCGTTCTTCAACGTAAAAGCCATTGCATTAGGCGCAGCAGGTTTCTTAGGTATTCCATCGATCAAACCAGATAGCCTTGCGATGTACAGCATTGGTATGGTGATTTCATTTGTGGTGGCATTCACGCTTTCAGTCATTTTCGTGAAACGTGCACAAGCAAAAGCATAATCGAAATAAAAAAGAAAAAGCACGAGTTTAACCTCGTGCTTTTTTGTTTGGAAAAATGCGTCTAAAAATGACCGCACTTTCAGTGAGAATTAGCCTTCTCGACAATTTAACCAAGCCGTTCTCATGCCTTGATTGTTTTTGTAATACACGGAATTATTTTCATGAGCAATTAAATCAACATAACTGCCATCAATTGGTTCATAAGAGCGATAAATCACTTCAAAACGATTTCCGCGTGCATTTAAGGTGCGATTTTCCACATGATCAAACGGCACCGCTTTTCCACCGTCTAATTGGAAATAAATACCAAAGTTATCTTTCATGCGGCTTTCTCTTGAAAGCGGGAAGTAAGTGGTTAAATAAGAATTTGAGCCCGTTTCTGAATTACGGCAAGAATAGTAATAACGTTTGTAATCTTTCGGATTGTTTAATTCCGCTTGGCTAATGTTATTTTTAAGGAATCGGGTCTTAACGGTTTTCTTTGGTTGTTGTGTTGTGGTACAAGAAAACAAACCTACGAATGCAGTCGTCAGTAATGCTATTTTAAATTTATTCATCGATAAAGTTCCGAGAGTAGAGTGAATGAGAAAGAAACTATAATAGCGGAAATTGAGTAATCGAGAAAGGATAAAGTGCGGTGAGTTTTTAAGGCATTTTGATTGAAATTAGGCGCACAGATCTTGGTGTGCGCCATTAAAAGAAACTAAAATATGGTATTAACTACTTGCCCCTACCAGGCTCCCACCCGATCGCCATAGGTAACCAGATTGGTGCAGTAATAATCGTTATAGTTTTTCCTACACCATCTTTAATACTATCTTTTGTATCCTTCCATTTTTCTGACTGAATTTCTTTATCTGTTTTTAAACGATAATTATATACATACGATCTTATTGCCATAGGAAGAGATGGATTTTTCAGAATATCATCTCGGTTACTTAGTTTTACGATTTTCCCATTAAGTCTATCTTCTTTGGCATCTATTTCAAATACGAGTTGAGTTGGGCGTTCTTTTCCTTTGCAGTCAGCAGGTGCTGGATAGAAGAAATCATCTGTATTGCATCGACCATCGTTGTAATAGTTAGTCCAGCGTGGTTTTAGTCCCTGAATACTTTGGCGCAACGTTTTTATATGCTTAACCGGCATATAAAGACGATATTTTAACTGGACATTATTATGGCTGCGATCAGCATAAATACTTATACTAAGGTCGTAATTTTTGTCTTCCTTTTTTAACATCGGCGTGATGTATTCAGATTGTAACAAAGGTCGAAGATATTCTATTTCAGCCCCTGAAAACTCGTAATCTTCGGTATCACCAAGTAAATAAATTTTGTTATCTGGGGTTTTGATAATATCTCGAATATACACGATATCATCACTGATATGGTGCATTCCTGAAGATTCTGAAATGTATGTTATTTCTTCAGGAGAAGATGAGGTCTTATTGCTAGAACAAGCCGCTAATACTAAGCAAAGCAAAGAGACAATTTTTTTCATAGGTTCCTTACAAGTGGTTAAATTTCAAAGAATTTTACTTAATTAAAAATTATTTTGCTATTTATTTTTAGAATATGCTTTCCTCATATTAGTGTTAGAGATTAAAAAAACTAGGGAGAAAATTATTCACTAAACTTATATACCGGCGCACGTTTCCCAACGCGTGTCCTAGGAATTAAAGTGCGGTCAGTTTTTCAGGTGTTTTTGTTGGTATTAGGCACACGCTGGGAAGCGTGCGCTATCAGAGGGGCGGGAAAACGTGCATCAACAGATTGTGCTAATAAGGAAAGATAACGCCAGCGTCCTTGCTGGTGCTGCTTAATAAAAATATTGCGAATTTTACCCATAACCGTTGGTAGAACCAATATTCAAAATTCTTTGGATTTTTTGACCGCACTTTTAGCTAAGAGGCACAAGCGAGGACGCTTGCGTCGTTGTAGGAATTTATTCTTGGTGAAGATTCTGTTTTAAAAAGATATCTATAGTGTCTAAAATTGTTTGAGATTTAAAGACGATTCCTAAATCGATCATTTCTTGGTTTTCTACTACTGGAATAATCGAGGTTGGAATAGTTCTTGCCTCTACATTATTAATTTGAGTTCTAAAATACACCGCACTGACAACACCTAGAAAGTAGAAACGACTACCAATACATATACTTCCCTTATCTAAATAAGCCCCATCATTGACAATAAATAAAGGACTGCCACTAGAACCACCAAATACAGAAGCATCAATTAGGAATTGAGGTCTATTTTCAAAATTAATCTGTAATGGTGAAGCAGTGATACCTTTTCTTAAAATAGGTAAATTATGGATGGAATCCCACATTCCATTGGGATACCCAACAAAAATAACTTCTTCCATTGCATTAAGAGAATTTATTTCGTCTTGCTCAGGGATTGCTTTCCTTGGAATTGCTTTAAAAAATAAATTTTGTTTAAAATCTTCTTTAACTCTTTGGATAATAGGCAAAAATGGACATATTGCAATATCGATTTCTGAATTTGGATGATAAAACCAGAGGCATTGCCAATCAGGAATTGTTAGATAAAATCCTTTTTCTAAAGATGGCTCTTGGTTATTCTCTTCCATTACGTGAAAGAGAATTTTTCCATCTTTTGTATTTTCAACTACATGTCTATTTGTAATCAAAAAAAGACATGAAGTTTCAGGTTCTGATGAATAATCAAAGATAAAACCAGTACCAGAACCTTGACTGTTTTCAGTCGAGGTTTCGATTTTTACAGTAGTAAGATAAAGCTGTGATGAAATTGTATTTAGATTCATATTTTTCTTTTAAAATTTTATTATTTTTAGGTAAATTGTTGAACAATATAGACGTCTATTTCATCGCCACACCCAACCACTTCATCATCTCCCTCTCATCCCAACCTTTACGTTTGGCATAATCTTGA
>CABQSN010000106.1:0-6342 GCA_902466845.1 uncultured Haemophilus sp. | reverse complement strand
CACCAGTAAAGATATTTGGACAAGCTAATCCTTTTTCTGCTAAAAATGCCCCATCCGTTCCACCACGTATTGGTTTATGATTTGGTGTAATACCACAAGCTTTCATTGCAGCATCAGCTAACTTAATCGCCTGTGGGACATTTTTGACTGTGTCATACATATTTTTGTAACTGTCTTCAATAACACATACTACGGGATCTTTTAGGCTTTTCTCTCTATTAAATTTTTCTACGAGTTGATAAATAAACGCTTTACGTTGTTCAAAATTAGCTTGGTCAAAATCTCGAATGAGATAATGTAGCTCAACTTTCTCAATATCCCCTTTAAAATCATCTAAATGGAAAAAAACCTCTTTACCCGATGTTTTTTCAGGGACATCATCTTTTGGAAAACCTTGTTGAAATTCACAAGCTAACGTAAGCGCATTCACTAATTTGTTTTTAGCATAACCAGGATGAATGCTCCGACCTTTAAAGGTAATTTTTGCGGTCGCGGCATTAAAGTTCTCATACTCTAACTCGCCCACTTCCCCACCATCAATGGTATATGCCCAATCACAAGGAAAATCATCCAATGGAAAATAATGCATTCCTAAACCAATTTCTTCGTCAGGCGTAAATGCCACTCGAATATTGCAATGTGGGATATTTTCCTGTTGTAAGACAGAAAGTGCGGTCATAATTTCTGCGATTCCGGCTTTATTATCCGCACCAAGTAAAGTAGTTCCATCTGTCACAATCAAGGTTTTGCCAATAAGCTGATGTAAAAATGGATAATACACAGGACTAATAAACTCCTCTCCTAAACCTAACGCAATATCTCCTCCCCGATAATTTTCAATCACTTCAGGTTGAACATTTTTACCGCTGCATTGTGGTGAGGTATCTAGGTGGGAAATAAAACCTATGGTTTGTGTTAAATCAGGATGATTTGAGGGTAAATAAGCCGTGACGACGGCATGCTTAGTCACATTGACATCTTGTAAACCAAGTTCAATCAATTCTTTCTGTAAGTGCAAAGCTAACTTCATTTGCCCTGCTGAACTTGGCGAATGTTTTGCAGACGATTTAGATTGCGTATCAAACGCGACATAAGTTAAAAATCGCTGTAATAATTCATTGTTATTATGTTCTTCCATTTTAAAATTCTCCTTTATATCGGCACTAGTCTAATCCCAAAATTCGTTACAGTTCTTGATATATAACAAGAAAGTGGAGAGTTATAAAATTTTCTGAAAAAAGTGCGGTCAAATTTTAGATAAATTTTTCCTAAAAACTCGATTAAATCCTTTTCATCATTAACAATTCGCTATATCATATCGGTTCAATTTTATGTCGCCCCTGCATCATTTTTTGCAGGTTTATTTCTACTCAGTACCAATCAAATTGGTGAAATTAGGGAGAAAACCAAAGCTAGTGGAAAATCTGGTTCAAAACAAGCCTATTATTGAGCTTCGTTCTATCAAAAAATCCTATGGTTCCAACACAATCATTAATGATTTCAATCTAACCATTAATAACGGTGAATTCGTCACAATTCTTGGCCCTTCAGGCTGTGGTAAAACTACAGTTTTGCGTTTATTAGCGGGTTTAGAAGAATTAGATGAAGGTCATATTATTTTGGACGGTGAGGACATTACTAATGTTCCGGCGGAAAAACGCCACATTAACACCGTATTCCAAAGTTATGCATTATTCCCGCATATGACTATTTTTGATAACGTGGCTTTTGGTTTGCGTATGCAAAAAGTGGCAGAAAGCGAGATTAAACCTCGTGTTCTGGATGCATTGCGTATGGTGCAATTAGAAGAAATGGCCGACCGTAAACCAACTCAACTTTCTGGTGGTCAGCAACAACGTATCGCGATTGCTCGTGCTGTTGTGAATAAGCCAAAAGTGTTGCTACTGGATGAATCTTTATCTGCGCTGGATTATAAGTTACGTAAACAAATGCAAAACGAACTTAAACAATTACAGCGTCAACTTGGCATTACCTTTATTTTCGTTACTCACGATCAAGAAGAAGCGATCACCATGTCTGACCGCATCGTCTTATTACGTAAAGGTAAAATTGCACAAGATGGTTCACCACGTGAAATCTATGAAGATCCAGCCAACTTATTCGTCGCTCGCTTCATTGGTGAAATCAACGTATTTGATGCCACTGTGATTGAACGTAAATCTGACGATGAATTACTTGCTAACGTAGAAGGTCGTGTATGTGATATTCACACCAGTATCTCTGCTGAAAAAGGTCAAAAATTGCAAGTATTATTACGTCCTGAAGATATTGTGATTGAAGAGCTTGACGAAAATGAGCACTCAAATGCAATTATTGGTCGCATTGTAGATCGCACCTATAAAGGCATGACTCTTGAGTCTACAGTAGAATTTGATCACAACGGTAAACGCGTATTAGTGAGCGAATTCTTTAACGAAGATGACCCACATATGGATCACAGCGTTGGTCAACGTGTAGGTATTACATGGCACGAAGGTTGGGAGGTTGTACTCAACGATGAAGATAATCAATAATAAATTCCAGAAAATTACTGTTGCAATTATCTTCAGTTGGTTAATCTTCTTTGTGCTAATTCCAAACTTATTGGTTTTAACCGTAAGTTTTTTAACCCGAGATGGTAGCGACTTTTATGCTTTGCCATTTACTTTAGATAACTACACTAACCTGTTTAATCCGCTTTATGCGCAGGTAGTGTGGAACTCATTGTATATGTCTGGCATCGCAACGATTATTTGCTTACTCATTGGCTATCCGTTTGCCTTTATGGTCAGCAAAATTAATCCAAAATATCGTCCATTTTTGTTATTCCTCGTGGTATTGCCATTCTGGACAAACTCACTTATTCGTATCTATGGGATGAAAGTATTCCTTGGTGTGAAAGGTGTGTTAAATACCATGTTAATGGATATGGGCATTTTGAGTGAGCCTATTCGTATTTTAAATACCGAAGTAGCTGTAATCATTGGTTTAGTGTATCTCCTTTTACCATTTATGATTCTACCGCTCTACTCTGCTATTGAAAAATTAGACGGACGTTTATTAGAAGCAGCAAGAGACTTAGGTGCTAATGCTGTTCAACGTTTCTTCCGCGTTATTTTGCCATTAACCATGCCGGGTATTGTTGCAGGTTGTTTATTAGTATTACTACCAGCAATGGGGATGTTCTATGTAGCAGACTTACTTGGTGGTGCAAAAGTATTATTAGTTGGTAACGTTATTAAGAGTGAATTCTTAATTTCCCGTAACTGGCCATTCGGTTCGGCAATCAGCATCGGTTTAACCATCTTAATGGCATTGTTGATTTTCGTTTACTATCGTGCAAATAAATTGTTGAATAAGAAAGTGGAGTTAGAATAATGAGTCGTTTACTACGTAATATTTTTATGTTTGTGGTATACGCTTATTTGTATATCCCAATTATTATCTTGGTGACTAACTCCTTCAACGAAGACCGTTATGGTTTAAGTTGGAAAGGCTTTAGTTGGAACTGGTATGAGCGTTTATTTAATAACGATACCTTAATCCAAGCTGCGTTCCACTCTGTCACTATTGCTTTCTTTGCTGCAACGTTAGCAACTATTGTGGGTGGTTTAACCGCGATTGCACTTTATCGCTATCGTTTCCGTGGTAAACAAGCGGTAAGTGGTATGTTATTTATCGTCATGATGTCACCAGATATCGTAATGGCGGTTTCTCTACTTGCCTTATTCATGGTTGTAGGGATTTCGTTAGGTTTCTGGTCATTATTATTGGCACACGTAACGTTCTGTTTACCTTATGTTACCGTAACGATTTTCTCTCGCTTAAATGGCTTTGATGCAAGAATGCTTGAAGCGGCGAAAGATTTAGGTGCTAGTGAAGTCACTATTTTGCGTAAAATTATCCTACCACTTGCCTTACCTGCAGTGGTATCAGGTTGGTTATTAAGCTTTACTATTTCATTAGATGATGTTGTCGTATCGTCTTTCGTAAGTGGTGTAAGCTATGAAATCCTACCGTTGCGTATCTTCTCACTTGTAAAAACAGGGGTAACACCAGAAGTAAACGCGTTAGCAACGATTATGATCGTGCTTTCATTAGGATTAGTCATTTTAAGCCAATTAGTTACACGCAAAAATAATCATTAAACATTGATATAAAAAGGTTTCACAAATCTTTTAAGATCAAATAAAATACGCCTTGACGCACAATCAAGGCGTTTTTTTATACCTGCATTAATGCAGGTGGTTTTTTACCCCTCTTTTACGGAGAACAAAGAAAAATGAAAAAATTTGCAGGTTTGCTTACTGCCGGTTTAGTTGCCGCTACATTAACTGCTTGTAACGACAAAGAAGCCAAGTCTGATGCAACAAAAGCACAGGCTCCAGCAAATGATACTGTGTACTTATATACTTGGACTGAATATGTACCAGATGGTCTTTTAGATGACTTCACAAAAGAAACTGGTATCAAAGTTATCGTAGCAAGTCTTGAATCCAATGAGACGATGTATGCCAAAATGAAAACCCAAGGTGATGCAGGCGGTTATGATGTTATTGCACCATCTAACTACTTCGTATCTAAAATGGCACGCGAAGGCATGCTACAAGAATTAGATCACAGTAAATTACCTGTTATCAAAGAATTAGACCCTGATTGGCTCAACAAACCTTATGATAAAGGCAATAAATACTCACTTCCTCAGTTGTTAGGTGCGCCAGGTATTGCATTTAATACCAATACCTATAAAGGTTCTGACTTCACTTCTTGGGGCGATTTCTGGAAACCAGAATATGCAAACAAAATCCAATTATTGGATGATGCGCGTGAAGTATTCAATATTGCGTTATTAAAAATTGGTCAAGATCCAAACACCAAAGATCCAGCAATTATCAAGCAAGCTTATGAAGAGTTATTGAAATTACGTCCAAACGTACTTTCTTTCAATTCTGATAACCCTGCAAACTCTTTCATCTCTGGTGAAGTAGAATTAGGTCAGTTATGGAATGGTTCTGTGCGTATCGCGAAAAAAGAACAAGCGCCATTAAATATGGTGTTCCCAAAAGAAGGTCCTGTTCTTTGGGTTGATACTTTAGCGATTCCTAAAACCTCTAAAAACCCAGATGGTGCACACAAGTTAATTAACTACTTGTTAGGTGCAAAAGCAGCGGAAAAATTGACTTTAGCGATCGGTTACCCAACAGCTAACCTTGAAGCGAAAAAAGCGCTTCCAAAAGAAATTACAGAAGATCCTTCAATTTATCCACCAGCAGAAATCCTTCAAAAAAGCTACTGGCAAGATGATGTAGGTGATGCAATCCAATACTATGAACAGTATTACCAAGAGTTAAAAGCAGCAAAATAATGCGCTTTTAAGTAATAATCAAAAGAGCGGTCAAATTGACCGCTCTTTTTTACATTTAATGTGTAGAAAAACTATTTATAGCGTTTTTTTGATGCGTTTTTATCTTGTTCATGTAAACGTTCAAGCTTTTCTTTAATTTGAATTTCCATCCCTCGATTAGTTGGGAAATAATACTGGGTATCTTTCAGTTCCGGTGGAAAGTAATTTTCTCCTGCGGCATAAGCATTTGGCTCATCATGTGCATAGCGATATTCAGCGCCATAGCCTAATTCTTTCATTAAAGCCGTTGGCGCATTACGTAAATGAGGTGGCACATCAAAATCAGGAAACTCTTTTGCATGTTGTTTTGCCGCATTAAATGCGTTGTAAACCGCATTACTCTTCGGTGCTACAGCCAAATAAATAATGGCTTGCGCAATAGCTCGCTCTCCTTCATAAGCGCCCACTCTCGTAAAACAATCCCAAGCCGCTAGTGCAACTTGCATTGCTCTTGGGTCAGCATTACCTACATCTTCTGAGGCAATCGCTAATAAACGTCGTGCTACATAAAGGGGATCTCCACCGGCTGTGATAATTCGTGCATACCAATAAAGTGCTGCATCTGCTGCTGAACCTCGAATTGATTTATGTAAAGCAGAAATCAAATCATAAAAACGATCGCCTTGTTTATCAAAACGCGCTTGTCGTTCACCTAATACTTCTTTCAACAAAGTGCGGTCTAATTTTTTGCCGTTTTCTGTTTCAGAAGCCATGTCCACCATCAATTCAAGGCAGTTTAAAGCCAGGCGCGCATCACCATTCACATATTCGGCTAATACCTGTAGCAAATTCTCTTCTAAAACTAAGCGCTCTTTACCTAATCCTCGCTCAGGATCAGAAATCGCTTGTTGTAGAACTTGTTCGATTTCAGCAACTGTCAATGACTTAAGAAGATAAACTCTCGCACGAGAAAGTAAGGCATTATTTAATTCAAAGGA
>CABQSN010000105.1:0-6421 GCA_902466845.1 uncultured Haemophilus sp. | reverse complement strand
TCCGCATCTAATTCCTGCATTGAGCTATAAAGCCCGTTATAGAAAAAAGAGTTGAGTACGCTGAAACGCACTTCTAACAAAATCATGGTAAACAACACCAGTAGCATAACGATGATTTTGATGCTGTTACGGCGATTAATTGAAGGAGATGCAATATGCCAAAACTTTTGACCAAATGAGGTTTGTTTTAATGCTATCATCATCATGCTAAAGCATAAAACTACCCAGAAAAGTGCGGTCAAAATCCAGCTTAAACTTGAGTTAAGTTCAGTTTGCCAATTCATTGATTATCCATAAAGTAAAAAACGAAAAAAGGGCGAAATGATTCGCCCTCGTATTGTGCGCTCAATTAAAACTCAACTTTCGTGTTGAAGATAAATTCACGTCCATAACCTAATGCAACAGGGATTAACGTGTTTGTTGCGTTACCAGAGGTAGATGGATAGTAAGTTTTATCTGTTAAGTTTTTACCGTTAAGTTGGAAGGATACTTTCTTGCCAGAGATTTTTGTATCGTAAGCAATAAAGGCATCATATACCACGGCATGAGGTAATTTGTATGCTTTTGTGTAATCACTGTTATAAGCATGCCAAGAACCTAAATAACGAGCACCACCACCAACACGGATGTTACCAAAATCAAATTCACCTACGTTGTAAGCTAAGAATAGAGAAGCTTGATGTTTTGGTACACCAGAAAGTTGTTGATTTACCGCATCAGGATAAAGCTCATTTTCAAGTGATTTTACTTTGGTGTAGGTATAGTTAGCTGCTACGCTTAGACTATCCATAATTTGACCATTAAGATCAAATTCCACACCACGAGAACGTTGTTTGCCGACGATATTTAATTGTGCATTTGAACCCGAACCAACGGCTTCTGCCACATTACGTTTGGTGATATTGAATAATGCAAGTGTTGCGTTGAAGCCAGAGTTTTCGTATTTTGCACCAATTTCAAAAGATTTACCTTGTTCTGGTTTTAAATCGCCGCTAACAGGTGTTGCTACACTCATTTGTGGACGGAAAGACTCAGAGTAGTTCGCAAAGGTCGCAATATGTGGCGTAAATTTATATACGGCACCTAATTGATACAATAATTTACCATCGTGCTGATCGGTATTTCCAGTTTTTGTTAGATTTTGACCTTTTTTACAGTTTGCTGCATTTAAGCAATGACGTCCTGCAAATTGATCAAAGTACTCATAACGTAAACCACCCGTCATGATAAAGTTATCTGTAAAGTAGGCGGTATCTTGAATATAAATACCAACAGTTTTGAGATAGTTATATTGATAGGCGTTGCCGTTACCATTTTTATGTTCCGCAACAGGGCTGGTATAGTTTGGATTATCAATATTGATATCAGAATTCATGATGCCTTGGTTATAAATAGGACCAAGATCACGAATATTACGCATTGCATCAATACCGGCTACAAAGCGGTTAGCGATATCACCAATACCAAATTCACCAACGATATTTAATGTACCGCTATGAACACGTTGATCGCCTTGTTGCTGTTCAATTGCACGGCGGGCTGTACGTGTTTTAACGTTAACATTTGTAATACGAGCTTGATCGTAGAAATATTTGTAACGAGCGTAGCTATAACCCGCATTTAATTTCCAACCGTCACTTAATTTGTGTTCAATTTTGAAATCAATGTTATCGGTTTTTGCGGTTGTTTCATTATTTGGTTCATCTAAACGACGTGATACAGGGATATCCGGTAATGCATTAGTCGCCGTTAAAAGATTTGTACCACGATCAAATGGCTCAAGAATATCTTTATGTTCATAAGAAAGAAGCACTTTAGTTTTATCATTTTCCCAAGAAAGTGATGGCGCATAAGTCGTATTTTTTAATTTGCCAAAATTACGCCAGTAGTCTTTTTCTTGTTTGTCATAGATAAAGCGGTAAGCAAAACCATTTCCTAAACCGCCAGTGAAATCTAATTGTGTTCCCCACAGGCTATGATTACCTAAAGTTCCTCCGATAACATAGCGTGGTGTTTGTTGTGGTTTTTTAGTAATGATATTAACCACACCACCTGGATCTTGAATACCATAAAGTACAGATGCAGGCCCTTTTAACACTTCAACGGTTTCAGTTGTCGCACTAAAGTTTTTTGCTGGGCCAGCTTGTAAACCGTTACGCATAATTGAGTTGTCACGGTTTCCACCAAAACCACGTTTTTGGATGGCATCAAACATACCTCCTAGCGTATTGGCTTGGCTTACACCACTGACGTTATAAAGCGCATCAATGAGTGATTCAGGTTTACGATCTTCTAATAATTTAGTCGAAAGGATATTGACAGTATTTGGCGTATCGAATACAGGCACTTCAGCTTTTGATACGACGGATGTCCCTGTCGTTTGATAACCATTTTGTTTAATACCTGTATCTTGAACATTAATTTGTTCAAGCGTTTCAGTGTTTGCTTTTACTGGTTGTTCAGTTTCCGCAAATGCTGAAACTGAAAAACTGGTTAAAAGTGCGGTTGAAATGAGGCTTAATTTAAAATTCATAATCGCTATCCCGATAGATAATAAAAGAGGCGCAAGTATAGCGAAAACGTTTTCGTTGATCAATGAAAATTATTTTCATTTGTACGAGTGATTCGTTCAGAAAGTATCCATTCAAATTAAGTAGGGGATAAAAAGAAAAAATCCCAAGCTAAAAAGCTTGGGATTGCAATATGGTGCGACTAGCTGGACTCGAACCAGTGACCCCCACCATGTCAAGGTGGTGCTCTAACCAACTGAGCTATAGTCGCGTAAAAGATGTGGCAGATGATAAACAGTTTTAAGGATGAAAACAAGGGGATTTGTTTTAAGTTAAATTTAGCTGCTAAAAAAATAACCAAAATTTGTTGCAAAAACTCTCAGTGCTTGTTTTGATTTTGCGCTGGTTTAAGCGTATAATGCGCGACGGTTTTTATCTCGGGTGAGCCGAAATTAAAAAAGCTTTTTTAAATTGTAACTATTTGTGGAGTTTAGATAATGTCTAGAAAATTAAGAAGAACGAAGATTGTATGTACAATGGGTCCAGCTACAGACCGCGATAACAATCTTGAAAAAATTATCGCAGCAGGCGCTAATGTTGTACGTATGAACTTTTCTCACGGTACACCAGATGATCATATTGAGCGTGCTGAGCGTGTTCGTGCGATCGCGAAAAAATTAGGTAAAACCGTGGCAATTTTAGGTGACTTACAAGGTCCTAAAATTCGTGTTTCTACTTTTAAAGACGGCAAAATTTTCTTAAATGTTGGTGATAAATTTATTCTTGATGCGGAATTACCAAAAGGTGAAGGTAATCAAGAAGCCGTTGGTTTAGACTATAAAACACTTCCACAAGATGTTGTACCTGGCGATATTCTTTTATTAGATGACGGCCGTGTTCAATTAAAAGTCCTTTCTACTGACGGTGCAAAAGTATTTACTGAAGTGACAGTTGGTGGTCCGTTATCAAACAATAAAGGGATCAACAAATTAGGTGGTGGTTTATCTGCAGACGCATTAACTGAAAAAGATAAAGCAGATATCATCACAGCTGCACGTATTGGTGTAGATTACTTAGCTGTATCTTTCCCTCGTTCAAGTGCAGATTTAAACTATGCGCGTGAATTAGCAAAACAAGCAGGTTTAGACGCGAAAATCGTTGCTAAAGTTGAACGTGCTGAAACAGTTGTTGATGAAGCAGCAATGGATGATATTATCTTAGCTTCTGATGTCATCATGGTTGCGCGTGGTGACTTAGGTGTTGAAATTGGTGACCCAGAATTGGTTGGCGTACAGAAAAAATTAATTCGTCGTTCACGTCAATTAAATCGTGCGGTTATTACTGCAACTCAAATGATGGAGTCAATGATCAGCAACCCAATGCCAACTCGTGCAGAAGTGATGGACGTGGCAAATGCGGTATTAGATGGTACTGACGCGGTAATGCTTTCAGCAGAAACTGCAGCAGGTCAATATCCAGCTGAAACTGTAGCGACAATGGCTCGCGTATGTTTAGGTGCAGAAAAAATGCCAAGCATCAATAT
This sequence comes from uncultured Haemophilus sp., assembly GCA_902466845.1. GTDB lineage: Bacteria > Pseudomonadota > Gammaproteobacteria > Enterobacterales > Pasteurellaceae > Haemophilus_D. The sequence goes on along the minus strand of CABQSN010000105.1, from coordinate 2,368 downwards.
TTCTAAACACCGTTTAGATCGTGAATTCAGAGATATTGAAGAATCTGTAGCGATGTCAGCAATGTACGCAGCAAACCACTTAAGCGGTATTGCAGCAATCATTACATTAAGCCACTCTGGTCGTACACCATTATTAATGTCACGTATTAGCTCAGGTTTACCAATCTTTGCACTTTCTCGTGTTCAAGAAACATTAAACCGTTGTGCATTATACCGCGGTGTGACACCAGTTCATTTTGATGGTGAATCTCGTAGCTCTGCGGGTGCAAAAGCAGCGATTAACCTATTAAAAGAAAAAGGTTATTTAGTTTCAGGTGATCTTGTTTTATTAACACAAGGTGATGAATCAGAAGGTACAACTAACGTTTGTCGTACTTTAACTGTTGAATAATCAACATTCCTGAATGAAAAAGAGCGGTGGATTTTTCCACCGTTTTTTTATGTCTAAAATATTGAAAATATTGACCGCACTTTTTTCTTAAAACCACCTCGTATTTGCGGTATCATAAGCACAGTTTTTTAGTTTAAATTGAAATCCTTATGGCATCACAACGACAAATCCAATCTTCCGATCAGAAAACTGAACAAGTTAGTATCCCGCCTCATTCCACTGAAGCTGAACAAGCCGTTCTTGGCGGTATAATGTTGAGTAATCAGCATTGGGATGGCATTGCGGAAAGAGTTATTGCTGAGGATTTTTATACTTTTGCACATAAAGCAATCTTCCAAACTATGGAAGAATTAATGCGCAACCAAACGCCGATTGATTTAATCACCCTTGATCAAGCCCTTAAAGCCAAAGGTATCAGTGATTCCGTAGGCGGTTTTGCTTATTTAGCCGATCTTTCTAATAACACGCCAAATGCCATTAATATTTTGGCTTATGCTGAAATCGTACGTGAAAAAGCGATTTTGCGTGAGCTTATTGCAGTGGGGAATCGTATTGCAGAAAACAGTTATTCGCCTAAAGGCAAAGACATCAAAATGGTGTTGGATGAAGCTGAAAGGGAAGTCTTTGCGATCGCTGAAAAACGCAGTTCTTCAACGGAAGGACCACAAAATGTGATCAGCGTATTGGAAAGTACTATTGCTCGAATCGATACCTTAAGTAAGCTTGAAAATCATAGTGGTGTGACAGGGGTCACAACAGGCTTTGTTGATTTAGACAAGAAAACAGCCGGTTTACAGCCTTCAGACCTCATCATTGTAGCGGCGCGTCCTTCCATGGGTAAAACCACGTTTGCAATGAACCTTTGTGAAAATGCGGCCATGGCAAGTGATAAGCCTGTATTGGTATTCAGTTTAGAGATGCCTGCTGAGCAAATTATGATGCGTATGATTGCCTCTCTCGCTCGCGTGGACCAAACCAAAATTCGTACTGGCCAAAACTTGGAAGAAGCGGAATGGAGCAAAATTGCCAGCGTGTTTGGGATGTTTAAGCAAAAAAATAATCTTTATATCGATGATTCATCTGGTTTAACCCCAACAGAATTACGTTCTCGCGCGCGTCGTGTGTATCGCGAAAATGGTGGATTGAGCATGATTATGGTGGACTACCTTCAATTAATGCGCGCACCCGCATTTTCAGATAACCGTACCTTAGAGATTGCTGATATTTCTCGTTCTTTAAAAGCATTAGCGAAAGAATTAGAAGTCCCGGTTATTGCACTTTCCCAGCTTAACCGTACGTTGGAACAACGTGCAGATAAACGTCCGGTAAACTCAGACTTGCGTGAATCAGGCTCTATTGAGCAGGATGCTGACTTGATTATGTTCATTTATCGTGACGAAGTGTATAACGATAATTCTGAAGATAAAGGTGTTGCTGAAATCATTATTGGTAAACAACGTAACGGTCCGATTGGTCGTGTACGTTTAGCATTTAACGGTCAATTCTCACGCTTTGATAACCTTGCCGAACAGCGTGAATACAGAGATGATTATTAGGCAAGAGATAACGGATTAGAAAAATGAACGTAAAACCGGCAACAGCGAAAATCAGTTCGCTTGCCTTAAAACATAATTTACAAGTTATTAAAGAAAAAGCGCCCCACAGTAAAATTATTGCCGTGGTAAAAGCAAACGCATATGGTCACGGCGTGGTATTTGTCTCATCGGCTTTAGAAAGCATGGTGGACTGCTTTGCCGTGGCTCGTTTAGAAGAGGCGTTATCTTTACGCTCTAACGGTATTATTAAACCGATCTTATTGCTAGAAGGTTTTTTTGATGAAAAAGATTTACCCATTATTGCGGTAAATAACATCGAAACGGTGGTACATAACCGTGAACAGCTTGAAGCATTAAAACGAGCTGTGGTACCAAGTCCAATCAAAGTCTGGTTGAAGATTGATACCGGTATGCACCGTTT
>CABQSN010000104.1:0-6441 GCA_902466845.1 uncultured Haemophilus sp. | reverse complement strand
TTAACTAAAATCAACCACCGAAGTCATCTAATAAGATGTTTTCATCTTCAACACCGAGGTCTTTCAACATTTTGATTACCGCTGCATTCATCACCGGAGGTCCACACATGTAGTATTCACAATCTTCTGGTGCTTCATGATTTTTCAAGTAGTTTTCATAAAGTACGTTGTGAATAAAGCCGGTGTAACCTGTCCAGTTATCTTCTGGTAACGGATCAGATAATGCCACGTGCCATGTAAAGTTTGGATTTTCTGCTTGAAGCTGATCAAAATCTTCTACATAGAACATTTCACGTTTAGAACGTGCACCATACCAGAATGACATTTTACGTTTAGAGTGTAAACGTTTTAATTGGTCAAAGATATGAGAACGCATTGGTGCCATACCCGCACCACCACCGATGAAGACCATTTCATTGTCAGTTTCTTTCGCAAAGAATTCACCAAATGGACCAGAAATAGTAACTTTGTCACCTGCTTTTAATGACCAAATGTAAGAAGACATTTGACCTGGAGGTGCATCAGGTTGACGTGGTGGAGGCGTTGCAATACGCACGTTAAGCATAATGATGCCTTTCTCTTCTGGGTATGAAGCCATAGAATAAGCACGGATAATATGCTCGTCTACTTTAGACACGTAACGCCATAAATCGTATTTGTCCCAATCTTCGTGGTATTCTTCTGGGATATCAAAATCTTTATAGTAAACCGTATGCGGTTCGGCTTCGATTTGGATATAACCACCTGCACGGAAAGGTACTTCCTCACCTTCAGGAATCGCTAATTTAAGCTCTTTAATAAAGGTAGCTTTGTTATCATTAGAAATAACGGTACATTCCCATTTTTTCACGCCGAAGATTTCTTCTGGAAGTTCAACGTCCATATTGCCTTTTACATTCACTTGGCAAGCTAAACGATAACCTTCTTTTGCTTCACGTTTATTAATGTGAGAAAGTTCGGTTGGTAAAATTTCACCACCGCCACTTTTCACTTTCACAATACATTGGCCACAAGAGCCACCGCCACCACAAGCAGAAGAAACGAAGATACCTTTACTTGCTAATGCACCAAGTAATTTGCCACCAGCAGGTAAGGTGATCGCTTTTTCAGGATCGTCATTAATAGTAATGGTGATATCACCAGAATCCACTAATTTTGATTTAGCGAATAAAATAATCGCAACGAGCACTAAAAGGATAACCGTAAATGCCGCAACACCTAATAATAAAATTGAAGATTCGCTCATTTATGCCTCCTTATAACTGAATTCCAGAGAATGACATAAAGCCAAGCGCCATCAAGCCTGCAGTAATAAAGGTAATCCCTAATCCTTTTAAGCCTGCCGGTACATCGGCATATTTCATTTTTTCGGTTAAGCCTGCAAGCGCAACGATTGCTAACATCCAACCTAACCCTGCACCAACACCATAAACTGCAGATTCTGCAAAAGTGTATTCACGTTGTACCGCAAAAGATACACCACCAAAGATCGCACAGTTTACGGCGATAAGTGGAAGGAAGATACCTAATGCGTTATAAAGTGCTGGGAAGAATTTATCTAAAGCCATTTCAAGTAATTGAACAAGACCCGCAATAATCCCGATAAAGGTAATGAAGTTTAAAAACTCAAGGCTTACACCTTCTACCAATGCGCCATCTTTTAATACATGTTCGTATACAAATTGGTTCGCAGGCACCGCAATACCAAGTACCACTGTTACCGCAACACCAAGGCCAAATGCCGTAGAAACTTTCTTAGAAACCGCAAGGAAAGTACACATCCCTAAGAAGAAAGAGAGCGCCATGTTTTCAATGAAGATCGCCTTCACGAATAGGCTAATATAATGTTCCATTGATTATTTCTCCTGTTGCTCAGGTTTCCACGTTCTTAAGCCCCAAATAACGAAGCCGATAATAAAGAACGCACTTGGTGCAAGAAGGAATAAACCGTTTGGTTGATACCAACCGCCGTCTTGAATCGTTTGGAATACAGGGAAACCAAATAAACGACCAGAACCGATTAATTCACGTAATGTGGCGACAATTAATAAGATCGCACCATAACCTAAACCATTACCGATACCATCAACAAAGCTTTCTAGCGGAGGTGATTTCATCGCAAACGCTTCTGCACGACCCATTACGATACAGTTTGTAATGATAAGGCCAACGAATACAGAAAGCTGTTTAGATAAACCATAAGCATAAGCTTTTAATACTTGGTCAACCAAGATTACTAAAGATGCGATAATCGCCAGTTGCACAATGATACGGATACTATTTGGAATATAGTTACGAATCAATGAAATGAACAAACTGGAGAAACCGGTTACCAAACTTACCGCAATCGCCATAACGATCGCGGTTTGTAATTGGGTCGTTACCGCTAATGCAGAACAGATACCCAAAATTTGCAAGGCAATCGGGTTATTTTTAACAATAGGATCGAATAAAAGACCTTTTAAGTTTACTTTTGCATCAGCCATTATTTGATTTCTCCTGCTTTAAATTTCGCTAAGAATGGACCAAAGCCATTTTGGCTGAACCAATAATCAAATGAACCTTGAACACCGTTACTGGTTAAAGTTGCACCTGATAAACCATCTACACCGTGCTCTTTATCTGCAGCAGAGCTACCTTTGTAGATTTTGAATTTTTGGTTACCTTGTTCATCGAATAATTTTTTATCAACGAACTGTGCTTGCCAACGTGGGTTCGCAATTTCGCCCCCAAGACCGGCTGTTTCACCTTGATCATAGTAAGTAATACCTTTGATGGTATTCGCATCTGGTGCAACAGAAACAAAACCATACATGGTTGACCATAAACCACGGCCATACATTGGTAATACAACTTGGGTTACATTGCCTTGCTCATCTTTTACAAGATAAACACGCGCTTGGTTTGCACGAACCTTAATTCCTGCTTTATCTGCCTCAGCTGGGATAGCTTGGCTTTTAGCTGGATCTTTAACGGCATCTTTAGGTTCAAATTTATTAATTTCTTCTGCTGAAGCTTGAACGTAATCACCACTTTGCAAATCAACTAAACGTGGTTCAATAAATTTGCTGTAAGTGTCTTTAATTACTGATGCATTATCTTCTTTCATTAAGCCAGCAACAGTTAAAATGTTACGTTGAACGTCGAGTGCTTTTTGTTCATCTTGTTTGGATTTTAATGCTACTGCAGCACCAGAAACCACGATAGAACACACTAAACTTAGCAACACAACAACGGTAACTGTACCGCTAACGCTATCTTTATTAAATTTAGCCATTTGTTCTTGCTCTCCGACGTTTGATATTTGCTTGAACCACGATGTAGTCGAAAATTGGTGCAAATAAGTTTGCAAATAAAATCGCTAACATCATCCCTTCTGGATAAGCTGGGTTCACTGTACGAATTAATACCGCCATCACGCCAATTAACGCACCGTACCACCATTTACCCGTGTTGGTAAATGAAGCTGATACAGGGTCTGTAGCCATGAAGATCATACCAAGTGCAAAACCACCTAATACAAAGTGCCAATGCCAAGGCATTGAGAACATTTGGTTAGAATCAGAACCGATTAAGTTGAATAAGGTTGCTGTACCAATCATACCGATCATGACACCAGCCATGATGCGCCAAGAAGCAATTCGAGTGAATACAATCACTGCACCACCGATTAACAACGCAAGCGTTGAAACCTCACCCATTGAACCTGGAATATTACCAATGAATGCATCCATCCAAGTAATAGGTTGACCGGTTACAGTGTGTTGTAATGCTGCTTGACCACCTTGAGACCATTGTGAAAGTGCGGTTGCGCCTGAGAAACCATCTGCTGCAGTCCATACTAAGTCACCGGAAATTTGAGCCGGATAAGCAAAGAATAAGAATGCACGACCAGCAAGCGCAGGGTTCATAAAGTTACGACCTACACCACCGAAGATTTCTTTTGCAACAACGATACCAAAGCTGATACCAAGTGCCGCTTGCCATAATGGCAATGTTGGTGGAACGATTAACGCAAATAAAATGGTTGAAACGAACATCCCTTCATTTACTTCATGACCACGCACCACTGAGAACAATAATTCCCAAATTGTACAAACGGTAAATACCACTAAGTAAATTGGTAAGAAGAAGATCGCCCCTAACGCCATTTTTGAGCCCCAAGTTGCATTATTGGTTAAATCTAAACCTAATGAACTTGCAAGCGCATAGTGCCAATCGTTAGCAATTAATTGATCTAAATTGCCTAATTGATTTAAGGCAGGGATCGCTTGATTACCCACATTGTACATCCCGTAGAAAATCGCTGGGAACAACGCAAGGAAAACCGTAATCATCATACGTTTTGAGTCTAACGCATCACGAACGTGTGTGTTTTTGTGCGTTACCGTACCTGGTGTATAAAGCAAGGTATAAATCGATTCAAAGATCGGATAAAGCTTGCTGTATTTACCACCTGGTAAAAACGCGGGTTCCATTTTTTCAAAAAGATTTTTTAAACCCATTTTTAACCTTCCTTCTCAATCTTATCTAATACTTGACGCAAGATTGAACCGTATTCATATTTGCCCGGGCAAACGAAAGAACATAATGCTAAGTCTTCTTCATCTAATTCAAGACAACCTAACGCTTGTGCGCCATCGGTATCGCCCACGATTAAATCACGTAATAATAATGTCGGTAAAATATCCAACGGCATTACGCGCTCATAGCTACCGATTGGTACCATTGCACGCTCACCACCATTCTCTGCGGTAGTGAAGTTGAATAATTTCTTACCAAAGTGACCTAATACGGTACGGGTAATCGAATATTTGTTCGATTGTGGTGTGATCCAACCTAAGAACTCTTTCTCATTACCTTCTGCAATCACAGAAACTTGTAACGCATAACGACCCAAATAGTCGTGAGCATCTTTTGCGGTTTGACCACAAAGTACTGAACCAGAAATTACACGGTTATTACCGTCTTTTAATTCACCTGCCGTTAATTGAGAAAGGTTAGCACCGATTACGGTACGAACTAAACGAGGCTCTTTCACTTGCGGACCCGCAAGAGAAATAATGCGTTCTACATAAAGTTCGCCCGTGGTGAATAATTTACCTACAGCAATCACATCTTGGTAATTGATGTGCCATACGGTTTTATTTACACCAACCGGATCGATAAAGTGAATATGAGTACCTACTAAACCAGCTGGATGGACTCTGCCAAAATCATGTACTTTAAGGTTAGGTAAATCCACGGTTGGGATATTGCTATCACCCGCTTTACATAGATTTAATGGTTTATTTGGGAATAGACGACTTAATACTGTTAAACCGTCAATAAAATCTTGCCAATGCTCTTTTAACACCACCTCTGGATTTGCTGCCAAAGGATTGGTATCCATCGCATTTACAAACAGAGAAGAAGGTTCTGCATCTAAGGCAGGCACTTTGCTGAACGGACGGGTACGGAATGCTGTCCATAAACCAGATTCAACGAGGTTTTGTTTAACTTGTTCAGAAGAAAGCGTATTGAGCTCACCTGCGTTATATTTAGCGAAAGTAACTTGATCGTTACCTTGCACATCAATGACCACAGATTGTAATACACGTTTTTCGCCACGATTAATTACAGTGATAGTACCACTCGCAGGGGCTGTAAAAACCACTCCAGGGTTTTTCTTGTCTTCAAAAAGCACTTGGCCTTTTTTCACGACATCGCCTTCGCGAACCTTCATAGAAGGACGCATACCCACATACTCTTCACCAAGAATCGCAACCTGATTCACAGCGTTACCGCTATGGATTACTTGTGCTGGTTTTCCTGCAATAGGAAGATCCAAGCCTTTTTTGATTGTAATCATACTGTTTGCACTACTTTTCTAGGTTAAAAACACTATTGCGATTAAAGCATACACTCTAAAAGCAATCTCGCGATTGAGCGTGACAGAAAACACTTTTAAGATCAAAGCATTATTAACTGACACATAAATTTAAAAACTCAAATCTATTTAATTCCTCGACGAGTAAGAAATTACTTACACATCCAGAAATTGAAATTCGAAAATTAAAAGCGCCCCATTTTATCTAAAATTGAGCTTTTATGCCACTTTATACCCTTACTTTTTGTGAAATATTTGTGAATATTTCTAAACCAACGTTTATCAAGAATACGGATAAAATGATTTTAAAATAAAAAGAGAGAAGGATAGCCACCTTCTCTCTTCTTATGAAAATCTAATATAGGGAACGTAAGGAAATACTTACTGTCCAACACCAAGACAATTTGGTGATTTTGGAAATGCTTCACCTAGGCTCTCCCATTCGCTTTTTGTATAAAGGTGAAGCGCTAATGCGTGAATGCCATTTTTTAAATCATCGTCAAAAAGTTGGTAAAGTTTTTGGTGGCGTTGCACCTTGCGCATGCCTTCAAAAGTATCGCTGACAATCACTA
>CABQSN010000103.1:0-6450 GCA_902466845.1 uncultured Haemophilus sp. | reverse complement strand
TTCCAATCTCGCTTTGGGCGTGAAGAATGGTTACAACCTTATACCGTTCACTTTTTAGAGGAAGCGGCTTCTCAGGGCATTCAAAAAATAGCGGTGATTTGCCCAGGTTTTTCAGTGGATTGTTTAGAAACCTTAGAAGAAATTGAGGTTGAAAATAAAGAAACATTCTTAAATCATGGCGGTGTGTCTTATCACTATATCCCTGCATTAAATGCTGAAAAATCCCATATTGAAATGATGGGGAAATTGGTTTTGGATAAGTTGAGTTAGTTAAATCTCCCCCTAGCCCCCTCTTTACAAAAGAGGGGGTATTTTATTGGCAAATAAATGCTTTCCGTTCTTAGCTATCTCTCAAAGATATTCCCAATAAAACCACTAAAAGCAACATCATAAAAAGCCCTCTTTTGTAAAGAGGAGTTGAGAAGATTAATTTTCGATAAATTGGAATAGTTAAATCTCCCCCTGCCCCCTCTTTACGAAAGAGGGGAATCTTAATAGCAAATAAACACTCTCCGTTCTTAGTTCTTCCTTAAAATATTCCCAATACAAGATTAAAAGTAACTCATAAAAAAGCCCCTATTTCGTAAAGAGGGGGTTAGGGAGATTTAAAAAGAGTTGAGGAGATTTAAAAATAGTTTATGAGATTTAAACAAAAAGGCGAACCTTGGGATTCGCCTTTTAAGATTTCCTTCTAATCCAAGATTAGAAGTATACACGCATACCTACACCGATAGCTCTGTCTTTAGTTTTACCATCGTAAGCATAACCACCATTTGCATTTTCAGCATAATTTTTAGTTGTTACGTATTTACCTTCTAAGAATACTACAACTTGTTTATGAAGTTTATAATCCGCACCAAGTAAGAAACCGTGAGTTTTATCTTTAGTAGTTTCACCTTTCACACGTTCATATAGGTAGTTACCATATACTTGAGATGCTGGAGTTACTTGATATGCAAAGCCTGGAGATACGTAGAATTTATTGGTTTTTGCATCATTTTCTTTTTCATGAGCATAACCAAAGTCACCAGTTAATGTGAAGTCGCCAAATTTATAACCTAATGATGCTAAAAAACCATCTAAACGGTGTTTATATGACGCATCAGTTTCAAAGCTAGTGTGGCCATAAGCGAAACGCGCATCTAAATCACCCGCTGTGTATAATGCACCGAAACCAAATGCATTTTTGATAGCTGGATCAAGTGCTTTGCCTTTTTCATTATTTTTTTGACCAAAGTTATAGTTTGCACTTAATTGTAAACCTTCAATACCTTTATAGTCATAACGAACTACACCAGTACCCGCAGTTGGAATATATTCTTCTTTTGGAATTAAACCATATTCATAATCAACTGCTTGGCTTAAATCATCTGCGATAGTTAATTGACGACCAAATGTAATATCGCCAGTAGCTTTACTACCTAAACCTACGTAAGCACGTTTAGCATAAAGTCTACCAAATTTATCACGAGAATCTGTATCATCAAAACGGAATTCTAAACGACCTAATGCATAGAAATCGTTATCTAAGTTATGTTTTACAGTGATGCCGAAACGTGAGCCTGCATTACGTAAAGCTGAGTTAGTTTTTTTAGTTGATTTACCAGCGCGGTCGTACTCTTTTTTATCCGCTTTTTCCATAATTAAACGAAGAGAACCGTTTAATTCAACTTTAGTACCTTCGTTATCATAAACTACTGCTGCGTTTGCTGCTGAAGCGGCAACTGCAGAAACGATTAATGCTGCTAGTGTCTTTTTCATAATTGTTATTCCTTTTGGTTGTTACCGATGATTTTTGATTGAAGCAATTTTTCATAAAAAGTTCAATCTCCGAAATAGACGTCGCAAATATTACAAAATAAACCTATAGTGTCAATGGAGGATCCAGACCAATGTTCTAAAATCGGATCAAGATCACATTTTTTGAACAAAAAAGGATATTTTTTGAGCAAACTAAGCGCATTCCACCGAAAATGAAATCACCTCTTTAATGCTTTTAGCGCCTAATGCAATCATAATTAAACGATCAACACCTAAAGCAACGCCTGACGTATTCGGAATACCCGCTTGTAATGCCGCAAGAAAACGATGATCAATTTCACGTTGTGGCAAACCGGCTCTTGCGCGTAGGCGATTATCTTGCTCAAAACGATGTTGTTGTTCACGAGCATCTGTAAGCTCATGAAAACCGTTGGCTAGCTCTAATCCTTTATAATAGAACTCAAAGCGTTCTGCTACTCGGCTATCTTCAGGACTAAGCTGCGCAAGTGCCGCTTGGGAAGAAGGGAAATGATAAACGGCGACTGGCGTCTCTTGACCAATTTTAGGTTCTACCACTTCACTGAATAGAAATTGTAATAAAGTATCACGATCCTCATCTTCATCTGACATAAAGTTGTATTTACGTGCAACTTCCACCAATTCTTGACGAGTCGCTGATAATGGATCTAATCCTACATATTCTTGGAAGACAAATTGATAACTTAAAGTTTCTGCGGGTTTACAATCGAGAATCTGTTGTAGTAAATCATCCACTTCATTTATCAGACGATACATATCAAAGTGCGGTCGATACCATTCAAGCATGGTGAATTCCGGATTATGGCGATTGCCCGCTTCTTCATTACGAAATACTTTGCCAATTTGAAAGATCGGTCCACTGCCTGCCGCCAATAAACGCTTCATGTGATATTCCGGGCTGGTAGAAAGCCAGAGCGTTTTCGACAGTTCATCAAAAGGTGCAACAAATTCTGTATTAAAGGTGGAAAGATGAAGATCTGTCACGCCAAATTCACTTAAAACTGGAGTTTCCACTTCTAATAATCCACGTTCAGTAAAAAACTGGCGGATATCCGCAATGATTTTGGCACGCGCCAATAAATTTTTAATTGAGGCGGAAGGTTGCCATTCTGTTTTTTTATCGCTAAGTGCGGTCATTTTTTTCTCCGTTTTCACCTTTAAAATGAATTAGGCTATTGTAAACAAGAGTGATTTTTAACTCAATAATCCGACTAAATCATTCTTAAACGCAAACGGTTATCATCTATAAATATATAAAAAACTAACTTTTTTGAGTTAGATCACACTTTTGATATTTTATCCCTTTATTCGGGAAAAAAAGTTACTAATTTGTAAACAAAAGTGGCAGAATTACCGCATGTCCCTATTAATTTAGAGCGTTTTATTTTTTTACTTTCTATATGATTGGAGGATATCGTGCAAACGGTTAATGTCGATATTGCTATTGTTGGCGCTGGTGGCGGCGGTTTACGTGCAGCAATTGCAGCAGCAGAAGCAAACCCTAACTTAAAGATCGCATTAGTTTCTAAGGTTTATCCTATGCGTAGCCATACGGTTGCAGCAGAAGGTGGTGCGGCCGCAGTAATTAAAGAGGAAGATTCCTACGATAAACACTTCCACGATACCGTTGCCGGTGGTGACTGGTTATGTGAACAAGATGTGGTGGAATACTTCGTTGAACATTCTCCAGTGGAAATGACTCAACTTGAACGTTGGGGTTGCCCTTGGAGCCGTAAAGCAGATGGCGATGTGAACGTGCGTCGTTTCGGTGGGATGAAAATCGAGCGTACTTGGTTCGCGGCAGATAAAACCGGTTTCCACTTATTACATACTCTTTTCCAAACATCCATTCAATATCCACAAATTCAACGCTTTGACGAGCACTTCGTTTTAGACATCTTAGTTGATGATGGCCATGCTCGCGGTATGGTAGCGATGAATATGATGGAAGGCACACTTGTTCAAATCAACGCAAATGCGGTTGTGATTGCAACTGGTGGTGGCTGTCGTGCATTTAAATTCAACACCAACGGCGGTATCGTAACTGGTGATGGTTTATCAATGGCATATCGTCACGGTGTTCCTCTTCGTGATATGGAATTCGTCCAATATCACCCAACCGGCTTACCAAACACCGGTATCTTAATGACTGAAGGTTGTCGTGGTGAAGGCGGTATCTTAGTGAATAAAAACGGCTACCGTTATTTACAAGATTATGGTCTAGGCCCTGAAACCCCAATCGGTAAACCTGAAAACAAATATATGGAACTTGGTCCACGTGATAAAGTTTCACAAGCTTTCTGGCAAGAATGGAAAAAAGGCAACACCTTAAAAACAGCAAAAGGTGTTGATGTGGTTCACCTTGACTTACGTCACTTAGGTGAAAAATATTTACATGAACGTCTTCCATTCATTTGTGAATTAGCAAGTGCTTATGAAGGTGTAAACCCAGTTAATGAACCAATTCCAGTTCGCCCGGTTGTTCACTACACCATGGGTGGTATCGAAGTGGATTTCAACAGCGAAACTCGCATTAAAGGTTTATTTGCTGTGGGTGAATGTGCGTCTTCTGGCTTACATGGTGCAAACCGTTTAGGTTCTAACTCGCTTGCAGAATTAGTGGTTTTAGGCCGTGTTGCAGGTGAATATGCCGCACAACGTGCAGCAGAAGCACAACCTGCAAACCGTGCAGCAGTTGATGCACAAGCTCAAGATGTTGTGGCTCGCCTTAAAGCGCTTTATGACCAAGAAGGTAATGAATCTTGGTCTGAAATTCGTGACGAAATGGGTACCGTAATGGAAGAAGGTTGTGGTATCTACCGTGACCAAGAAAGCATGCAAAAAGCAGTAGATAAAATTGCTGAGCTTAAAGAACGTTATAAACGTATTCGTGTTGCAGACCGTTCAAGCGTATTCAATACCGATGTGCTTTACACTGTAGAATTAGGTTACATCCTTGATGTGGCACAATCTATTGCCAACTCTGCAATTGAACGTAAAGAGTCTCGTGGTGCACACCAACGCTTAGACTACACTGAACGTGATGATGTGAATTATTTAAAACACACCCTTGCTTACTACAATGGCGATGATGCACCGCGTATTGAATACAGTCCGGTGAAAATCACTAAATCTCAACCAGCAAAACGTGTTTATGGTGCTGAAGCAGAAGCGGCAGAAGCGGCTGCGAAAGCTAAGGAGCAAGCAAATGGCTAATTCACCAGTAATGACTGTAGAAGTATTACGCTACAACCCAGAAAATGATCAAGAGCCACATTTAAGCTCTTATCAAGTACCTTATGATAACCAAACCTCTCTTTTAGATGCGTTAGGTTACATTAAAGATAAACTTGAACCGTCTCTTTCTTATCGCTGGTCTTGCCGTATGGCGATCTGCGGTTCTTGTGGGATGATGGTGAATAACAAACCTAAATTGGCTTGTAAAACGTTCTTACGTGATTACAGCGGCCATATGCGTATTGAACCATTAGCAAACTTCCCTATTGAACGCGACTTAGTGGTTGATTTAAGCCACTTTATCGAAAGTTTAGAGGCAATTAAACCTTATATTATTGGTAACGAAGCACCACCATTAGATGGTAAACCACACCCATCAAAAGAATTGCAAGTAAGCCGTACTAAACAAACGCCGGCACAACTTGAAAAATATCGTCAATTCTCAATGTGTATCAACTGTGGTTTATGCTATGCGGCTTGTCCACAATTTGGTTTAAACCCTGAATTCTTAGGCCCTGCAGCGATTACAATGGCACACCGTTACAACCTTGATAACCGTGACCATGGTAAAGCACAACGTATGCCATTATTAAATGGTAAAAACGGTGTTTGGAGCTGTACTTTCGTTGGTTATTGTTCTGAAGTGTGTCCAAAACACGTGGATCCAGCTTCTGCGATCAACCAAGGCAAAGTGGAAAGTGCCAAAGATTATGTTATCTCAATGCTAAAACCAAAAGGCTAAGGGGAAGAATATGTCAGTAACAATAAGTAAACGCAAAAAATATGTTCGCCCAATGACGGCTACTTGGTGGCAAAAATTGGATTTCTACAAAGCATATATGGTACGTGAAGCAACCTCTATCTTTGCTGTATGGTTCTGTATCGTATTGCTTTACGGTGTACTTTGCCTTGCAAGCAATCCTGTACCAGGCTTAGGTATTATTGATTTCATTGGCTTCTTAAGAAATCCAATTGTGGTGTTCTTAAATATCATCACATTAATTGCGACCTTATATCACACAGCAACTTATTTCGTGATGACACCAAAAGTGATGAACATCATTGTTAAAAATGAACGTTTACCACATCACGTGTTAAGAAATGCACTTTGGGCAGTTACCGCTGTGATTAGTGTTATCGCATTAATTTTAGTTTATATGTAGGGAGAGAAAAAATGGTCGATCAAAATCCAAAACGCTCTGGTGAACCACCAGTATGGTTGATGTTTGGTGCTGGCGGGACTGTCAGTGCGATTTTCTTCCCTGTTGTGATCTTAATCCTTGGTTTATTGTTACCATTCGGATTAATTGATCCACATAACTTAATTACATTCGCTTATTCTTGGATCGGAAAATTAGTTATCTTAGTTTTAACCATTTTCCCAATGTGGTGTGGTTTACACCGTATCCATCA
>CABQSN010000102.1:0-6483 GCA_902466845.1 uncultured Haemophilus sp. | reverse complement strand
CTATAGGTGGCGTGATTGGAATTACCATTGGTGTATTAATCTGGGCAACGGCTGCCGTTTTAGGACTTGCCATTATTTTTGCCACTATGCCAATTATTCAAGGCATTGTGATGATGCTTGGTGGATCGTATTTAGTTTATCTCGGCATTAAAATGGCAAAAGTAAAAACCAATGCGGTCTTTGATGAAAAGCAGAATGCAAATACATCAAATCAATCGACTTTAACGAGCATTATGAAAGGCTTATTGGTCAATTTGTCTAATGCTAAAGTGGTGATTTATTTCAGCAGTGTGATGTCATTGGTTTTAGTGAATATTACCGAAACATCACAAATTTTGACCGCACTTGCCGTGATTACCGTAGAAACCTTTTTATATTTCTATATCATTTCGGTGCTTTTTTCGCGTTCTGTTGCAAAACAGTTTTATAGCCAATATAGTCGCTATATTGATAATACGGCAGGGCTGATTTTTATTTTATTCGGAATCTATTTAATTTATAGTGGCGTTCAACACGCTTTAATTTGATTAAAAAAGGACAAAACATGACATTAAAAATTGCGATCGCCGGTGCAGGCGGAAGAATGGGGCGTCAATTAATTCAAGCCGTACATAATGCAGAAGGCGCTGAATTAGGTGCGGCTTTTGAACGTAAAGGTTCTTCTTTAGTAGGTGCTGATGCCGGCGAGCTTGCCGGTATTGGTGCATTAGGTATCAAAGTATCAGATGATTTAAATGCAGAAAAAGATAACTTTGATTTGCTGATTGATTTCACGCGTCCGGAAGGCACGCTTGAGCATATCGCATTTTGTGTCGCTCATAACAAAAAAATGGTAATTGGTACCACGGGGTTTGATGATGCAGGTAAAGCCGCGATTCAAGCTGCATCAGAAAAAATCGCCATTGTATTTGCCTCCAACTTTAGCGTAGGGGTGAATTTGGTGTTTAAACTATTAGAAAAAGCTGCCAAAGTGATGGGCGATTATTGCGATATCGAAATCATTGAAGCACACCACCGCCACAAAGTGGATGCACCATCGGGTACGGCACTTTCTATGGGCGA
Source organism: uncultured Haemophilus sp. (assembly GCA_902466845.1). Classification (GTDB taxonomy): domain Bacteria; phylum Pseudomonadota; class Gammaproteobacteria; order Enterobacterales; family Pasteurellaceae; genus Haemophilus_D. Next base: position 5,421 of record CABQSN010000102.1, on the reverse strand, counting down.
ACACATTGCGAAAACCCTTGGTCGTGATTTGAAAACGCATGGCGTATTTTGTCGTGAAGGCATTACAGGCGAACGTAAACGTGATGAAATTGGTTTCTCTACCATTCGTGCTTCAGATGTAGTAGGTGAGCATAGTGTCTGGTTTGCAGATATTGGTGAGCGTGTTGAAATTGCTCACAAAGCATCAAGCCGTATGACCTTTGCTAATGGCGCAGTGCGTGCAGGTAAATGGTTAGAAAAACAATCTCACGGATTGTTTGATATGACTGATGTATTGGATTTGAATAATTTATAATTCTATTTCCAAATCACTTTCCACCCGACAACAACACAGCAAAATCTCATCGGGTTGAATAAAGGCAAGGGGCTCTTCAGCGTAGGAAACCTTGCCTTTTTTGATCTTCACGCGGCAAGAACCACAATAACCTGAACGACATTGATATTCATGGTGAATTTGATGTTGTTCTAAAAAGTTAAGCAGGGAAGTTTGGTTATCAAAATCTAAGGTGATTTGGCGCTGAATAAGATGAATTTTCATGAAATAAAATAAAACAAAATTTTGCTCATTATAGAAGAAAGAGAAGTAAAACTCACGGCTCTTTTGTTGTAATATAGCGAGCTAATATTCATCATAAGGGAAGACCATGCGAACCTTTCTAAAATTAAAGTGGATTTCAACCGCACTTTTATTAACGGCTTGTAGCACCATTTTAAAAGAGCCGGTTAAGCATATTGATATGTATGTAAAGCCTTATTACGATGCCAGAGATGGGCGACTTGAACAGATTAATGTGAACAAAGATATTGATGCGTTATTACTGAAAAATACACAAAAAGATTTTGAAAGTGCGGTCAATATTATTGAGAAAAAAGTGGATTTTGTTTCTCCGATGACAATGTTTGCACTTTCTGCTCGTGCTTATGATTTTGGCCTACGAGATGAAGCGGTAAAATGGTTTTATCGTGGGCAGAACCGCTTAATCACCGCGTTATATGTGTTGGATTTAGATAAATTAACAGTATCGAATAACACAGCATTTGGGCAATTAGTGGGACAGCATGTTAATCCGTATGCGTTCTGTGATTTGAATAAGCAATACAAGGCGGCGCAAGATGCCATTGACTGGGCTAAAAATCATCCGTATCAGGCGGTGTTTTTACCTCAATTACCAAGCAAGCATCCAGATAGAAAACAAGCGTTAAAAGAAGCAGAAGCAAAACTTGATACACGTTTAGTTGAGCAAGACCGCTATTTTGCTAATCCTGAAAATAAAGTGAAATGGGAAAAAGAACGCCAAGATAACCTGGTGAATGAGCGATTTTGTTGGTGATTTTAAAAAAATTTAAAAATCTTAAGGTTGCTTAAGATTTCATTAAGATTTGTTGTGTTTAATAAGCATCAACAAGGCGGCAATGAGGATAATCCTTCGCTTTGAAACATGACTATTTATGCTTAATTTTATTTAGGAGAACATGATGAAAAAATTAGCTTTAGCAACCCTTTTAGCTTTATCTACTTCAGCAGCATTTGCTGGTTTTAATGGCAACACTGCAGAAGGTGGCTTCCAAGGTGGTAACCAAGGTCAACAACTGACTGTTAAACAAGCATTATCTGCGAAAGATAATTCTATGATTACCTTAGTCGGTAACATCACTCAACAAATTGATGGTGATGAATATCTTTTTACTGATGGAACAGATCAAATTAAATTGGAAATTAAAAACCGCGTTTGGAATGGTTTAAATGTCGGTTCACAAGATAAAATCCGTGTTTACGGTAAATTGGATAATGAAGTTTTTGAAAAAGCAGAGCTTGAAGTCATTAGCGTTGAAAAAGCGCAATAATTCATATAATTTGAAGTGGTGGGCAAAGCCCGCCATTTTTTCGTTTAAATAAAAAAAGTGCGGTCAATATTATGAGAATTTTGTTAATCGAAGACGATCCGTTAATTGGTAATGGGTTACACATTGGTTTGTCAAAATCTGGTTTTGTTGTAGATTGGTTTACTGATGGGCAAAGTGGATTAAACGCCTTAATCGGCGCGCCTTATGATGCGGTGGTATTGGATTTAACCCTGCCTAAACTGGATGGTTTGGATGTATTAAAACAATGGCGCTCAAATAATCAAGATGTGCCTGTATTGATTTTAACTGCGCGTGATACATTGGATGAACGTATTAAAGGCATTCAACAAGGTGCGGATGATTATCTTTGCAAACCCTTTGCCTTGGCTGAAGTGGTGGTGCGATTGCAAGCATTAATTCGTCGTCGTTATGGGCAAGTTAAACCACAGATTGAGCATGGCAATGTCAAACTCGATCCTGCTCAACGTAAGGCTTGGTTGAATGAAGATGAAATTACATTAACCGGGCGTGAATATAAATTGCTTGAGCTTTTTATGCTGAATAAAGAACGAGTGCTTTCACGTGCGACCATTGAAGAAAACTGTCAAATTGGGATGAAGAATTAAGTAGCGGAGCATTGGACGTACATATTTATAATTTGCGTCAAAAGCTGGGTAAACAATTTATTCGTACTGTACATGGCGTAGGCTATGCTTTAGGACAAGTTAATGAAAAATAAACGACTGAGTTTTCGTCTCTTAATCGGTTTAAGTTTGACTGCACTTTGTGTGTGGTGCATTGCCACAGCTGTTGCATGGACGGTCGTCAAAAAAGAAGCTAAAGATGTGTTTAATGCACAACAAGTACTTTTTGCCGAGCGTTTGGCAGCTTCTGATTTGAAAAATGTATTATTGGGCGAAAATGCGAACTTTCCACGTGGTGGATTTAAACCGCAGAAACGTCATTACGATAATGATGCTTTAGCCTTTGCCATATTTTCTAACAAAGGCGAAAGATTATTAACCGATGGTGATAATGGCGACAAATTTATTTTCCAAAATAAAACCGGATTTAGTAAAGCGCATATTTTAGATGATGACGATGAATGGTTGATTTATTGGCAACCTGTTGGTAATGGTGAATTGGTGATCGCCGTAGGTCAAGAGTTAGAATATCGCGAAGAGTTGGTCAATAAAATGGTCTTCAGCCAAGCAGGAATTTGGTTTGCTGGATTACCAGTACTCTTATTGGTCGCGTTTATTGTGATTTATCGTGCATTAAAACCAATTAATCGATTGAGTCGAAACGTACAAGCTCGCCGACCAGGTGATGTATCGTTATTAGAAACCGATGATGTGCCAACAGAGATTCTACCGTTAGTCCAAAACTTAAATCAATTTTTCACACGTACCAGTGAGCAGTTGGAACGGGAGCGACGTTTTGTTTCTGATGCAGCACATGAATTACGTAGCCCATTAGCGGCATTACGTATTCAAACGGAAGTCGCACAGTTGGCTGGCGATGATGCACAAACTCGTGAAATGGCCTTAATGCATTTAACCCAAGGTAACGACCGAGCGACCCAATTAATCGAACAGCTTCTTACGCTTTCCCGATTAGATAATCTTAAAGAATTAAATCATCAGGAACCTATTCATTGGTCAGAAATGATAACTTCACTTATCGGTGAGTTATATTTCAGTGCGCAGCAACGCCAAATCGAATTGCAGTTTGAGCATCAGGGAGATCCTGCCGTTAAGCAAGGGCAGCCATTATTACTTGCCCAAATGTTGAGAAACTTGTTGGATAACGCCATTAAATATTGTCCTCAAGGCACTCTGGTTTGTGTGATTTTACAGCCACGTAAAATTCTTATTGAAGATAATGGCGGTGGTGTTGCGCCAGAAGAATTAGCAAAATTAGGGCAGCGTTTTTATCGTCCTGCAGGACAAAATGAAAAGGGAAGTGGGCTTGGATTGTCTATTGTGGCAAGAATAGCAGAATTGCATCACTATCGTTTCCGATTAGAAAATATTGAAGATAACGGGCAAATTCAAGGTTTGCGAGCTATCATTGAGTTATAAAAAAGGGCGTTTAATACGCCCTTATTGTTAAAACATTCCACCAATTAATTCTAATCGACCTTTCTCAACTTTAATTTCTTTGGCGAATTTCTTAATCAGCATTTGTTTCATGTCACTTTCATCCAAGGTATAAACTGGCATCCGACTTAATAGTGCTGCCACACCATCGCTTAATAGCGGCATAACATCTTGGAGTTGATCCATCACACTATTAGGTTCACCAGACCAGCGTAAAATCCGCAGATTTTTTAAATAAAGTGCCCCCTCTTCTGCGTTATATTCAGGAATCGCATCAAAGGTTAAATGCAACTTAGCTGGGTAGGTTTTACCAGATAAACGAATAAGCGTATCAGCCAAACCACTCATTTCAACACGATTACTTTCAGTTTGCCCGATTTGAGTCACTAAATCTTTCAGCGCATAATCCACTGAAAACAATCCTGGAATACCGAGTTTGTCATTAATCGTGCCTTTTTCACTTAAATACTGGTTAATTTGTTGTTCGCTGATGCTAAAAGGGGAAGCTTGTACAGATAATGTGAAGAAACCTAATGTCAGTATGGTGAGTACTTTTTTCAAAAAATGCATATTTTCTCCTTGATTGAAAAAGAATAAAAATTTTGTAGAATGTATCGCTTATCTTTTCACTATACAATAAAAATTTAAGTAGAGATTATGACTTCGTCATTTAAAGAGCATGTGCAGAAGCTTCTTGAAAAACACCGTGGGGAACGTGTTTTCCAATTTGAATATTTAGGGAAACATTATTGGTTAAAACAACCCGAGCAATTAAAAGGGATATGGTTATTATTAAAACCATATCCAAAACAACATTTTAAAGAAGAGTGTGAAATACTACAGCATTTAAATAATATTGGTGCACCAGTACCTAAATTATGCGGTTTCGGTGATGATTATTTAGTATTGGAAGATGCGGGGCCAACATTAAACATCTGGCTGAATGATGAAACATTGTCTTGGGCAGAAAAATCACATATTTTGCATTCAGCGATGGAGATATTGATTAATCTTCATCAACAAGGCATTATTCATGGTCGTCCAGCCATACGAGATATTGCATGGAGAGATGGTCAGATTAGTTTTATGGACTTTGAATCCCATTCAAAAAGCCATAATGAACATTGGTTGATTACACGTGATATGCTAGCATTTTTAGACAGTTTATGTCGTGTGAAAGGCTTAGATAATGAAAAGCTTGATGAATTATTTGATTATTATAAATCTCACTGTCCAACGATTTATTGGGCTGATATGTTGTCATATATGAGAAGATTTCGCTGGCTTTATTATCTTTTACTTCCGTTTAAACCAATTGCTCGAACGGATTTATTGGCCGTTTATCGGTTATTTGAACATTTAACAAAGGAAAATCTATGAAAAAATTATTTTTAGTGGCTGTATTAAGTGCTTTAGTGAGTGCTTGTTCTGTTGGTGTTGGCGCCGGTGGCGGCAGTAATGGTGTTGGCGTTGG
>CABQSN010000101.1:0-6698 GCA_902466845.1 uncultured Haemophilus sp. | reverse complement strand
AAGAGCAAAGTGAAAGGTGTTGAAGTGGCTTACAACGGTAAAATCACCGATGTATTAACTGCTTATGCGAACTACACCTACACGCAAACCCGAGATAGTAAAGGCGCTGAATTAGCACGTCGTCCAAAACATTTGGCGAACGCGGGCTTAGCATACCAAATCACTGAAAAATTAGGTGCGGATGTAAATGTAGCTTACACAGGCAAACGCATGGATACCTACTATTCACCGACCTACAGCACGCATAAAGTGAAATTGCCATCTTACACCTTGGCAAACTTAGGCGTGAACTATAAAGTAGCGGATAGCTTGACGATTTATGCAAATCTTAACAACGTATTCAATAAAAAATATGAAAACGTACTGGGCTATGGCCAAGAAGGACGTAATGTTTACGTTGGGTTGAAAGGATCGTTCTAATTATTACCTACTAACAAGGGCGTGCTTAGCACGCCTTTTTACATTCTTGATGGCGTAGCGTATCATTATCTATATGCAAAAAACTCGCTTAATTTTAACCGCACTTTTCCTTCCGTTTACCGCTCAGGCTTCGGAACAATTTGTCTCGCTTACGCTTTGCAGTGACAGACTGCTTATCGAACTGGCTGAGCCTTCGCAAATTGCTGCACAGTCACCTTATTCGAAAAATCCGTTGATGATGTTAGACAAAATCAATACCGACAAACCTGTGCTGGAACCGCAATTAACGGAATTATTGCCCTATTTAGATAAAACTATTCTGATTAACGAAACCTTTTATCCACAATTAGTCGCAGAGCTGAAAAAACTCAACGCGAAGATTATTCCGATTAACGACAGTCCGCAGACACCAGATGAATTATTTGCGCTGATTCTAGACTTAGGCAAGCTACTGGGTAATGAGCAAAAGGCGGCTGATTTAGTAACAAAACTCAAATCGCAAAACTTTCACTTAAATCGACCGCTTACTGACACACTAATTTTGTCGGAAACAGGTGTGGTAGAGAGTTATTATCCGCAATATCCTGTGCTGTTAAATTTACTCGGATTAACGCCACTAAAAACACCACTTACCGCACAAAATTTCTCGTTAGAAAAAGTGATTTTAAGCCAACCGAATGTACTGATTTCTCTGACCGACAAACAAGGTTACAATGCACAAGCTGAATTACTGCACCACCCTATGTTGCAAGATTTCTTCAAAAACCAACCGCTTGTCAGCATCCCGATGAAATATACCTATTGCTTCGATCATGGCGTGTGGCAAGGGGCGGAGAAGATTTATCAACAGTTAAAATAATGTAGCTGACAAATATCCCCTAACCCCTCTTTGCTAAAGAGGGGGATTTCATTATTAAATTAACCCTAGATGGCATATTTATATGTCTTTATGTATAAATGATTAGAATAAAACATCAGAATTATAAATCCCGACACTATAATCCCTTTCCTCTTTACTGAAGAGAGAAATTGCATGATTAGATTAGCCCAAGATAATGTGTTTACAGCTTTTATGTATAAATGATTAAAATAAAACATCAGAATTATAAATCCCGACACTATAATCCCCTCTTTAGCAAAGAGGGGTTAGGGGAGATTTGACAAAATCAAATTAACAAATGATATTTGAATTACATAGGAAATTGATCATTGACCAAAACACTAAAATTAAATACTGCACTTTTCTTCGCGTTGCTATTGATTAGCGGCTTTGCGATTTATCATCAGCTCGGCGATTTCGCCCATCTCAAAAATGCCGATGGTGTGCTCACCGATATGCGTTCGATGGTGCTGTGGGATATTCGTTTTCCACGCATTGGTTTAGCTTTATTGACGGGTGCCAGCCTAGCAATAGCGGGCAATGCGATGCAAGGTATTTTCCAAAACCCTCTAGCGAGTCCAGGCTTACTCGGCAGTAGTGCTGGGGCAACAGCCGCTAGTGTATTTATCCTCTATTATTTTGCCGTGCCATTTTCACTGCTCTTAGCCGGCGGTGTTATTGGTGCGCTTTTAAGCTTTTTAATCGTGTATTTGATTGCCAAAAACTACGGCACCACAATGATGATTCTAAGTGGTTTAGCCGTCAATATGCTGCTTGGTTCAGCAATTGCATTACTGCTTTCCAACGCAGAAAGCCCATGGGCATTAGCTGAACTTTATCGTTGGCTACAAGGCTCGTTGATGTGGGCGAAATTAGATACCTTGCTTATTTCACTCCCCATTGTTCTGGCGGGAATTTTTTGTTTATACCACACTCGCCGATACTTAGATTTACTCACCTTTGGTGAAGAAACAGCGAGCACAATGGGCGTAGATCCCAAACGTAGCTTTTTCATCACTACCTTTGGTGTGGCTTTATTAGTGGGGGCAACCATTCCACAAACTGGCACCATCGGTTTTATCGGCTTAATCGCGCCACACTTTGCCCGTATCTTACTGAAAGCTCGGCCATCACAGCTTTACCTTACGAGTGCGTTAATCGGGGCATTATTGCTGTTACTGGCCGATTTAGCGATTTTATATATCCCGATGTTCTCACATATTTACATCGGGACATTGACCGCACTTATCGGTGCCCCTTGCTTGATTTGGATGTTATTAACGCAACAGAGAAAAATCTATGATTAGAATTGAAAAACTCACCCAATCCTATTGCTTAAATGACATCAACTGTACGCTTCCATCAGGTAAATTGATTGGCATTATGGGCGCCAATGGTGCGGGGAAATCCACGTTATTAAAAAGTATTGCAGGCATATTGCCACTCAAACAAGGAGAAATTTGGTTTGATGATCAGCCATTAAGCAAAATGAATGCAACTGAAAAAAGCCAACACATTGCTTATCTTGCACAAAATACGCAAATTCATTGGGATTTATCCGTTTATGATGTGATTGCATTAGGTTTAGCTGCGACCTTACCAAAAGAAAAAGAGCGGTCAAAAATTCAAGCGTTTTCAGAAAAATTTGCGGTAACTCATTTACTCGATAAGCCATTTCAACAACTTTCTGGTGGCGAAAAAGCACGCGTACAACTCGCTCGTTGCAGCATTAAGGAATCCCCTGTCTTATTGGTCGATGAGCCGATTGCGCCACTCGACCCTTATTATCAAATTGATATGATGGAACAGCTTCAATCACTCACACCACAACATACGTGTGTTGTTGCCATTCATCACCTTTCATTGGCTTATCAATTTTGTGATGAAATTGTTCTATTAGATAAAGGAAAATTGTTAGCTGTAGGTGAAACGCAAGCCGTGTTAAATGCGGAGAATTTGGCAAAAGCCTTTCACATTCGGGCTGAAATTGATCCAATAAAAAAGACTATCTCAAAAATTGAAAAGCAATAAAAATAAAAGCACTTAGCGATTCACTAAGTGCTTTTCTATAGAATGAATTATGGTTGGATTTCTGAATCTACGAAGAAATAAGCAATTTCTCGTTTTGCGCTTTCAACGCTATCAGAACCATGGACAGAGTTTTCACGCTGACTTAACGCGAAGTCTTTGCGGATAGTGCCTTCTGCCGCCTCAGCCGGATTCGTTGCACCAATCAAAGTGCGGTAATCTTTTACGGCATTTTCTTTTTCCAACACAGAAACCACCATCGGACCAGAGAGCATATACTCCACCAACGGTTCAAAAAATGGTTTACCTTGGTGTTCCGCATAGAAACCTTCCGCTTGTTCTTTGGTTAATTGCACCATTTTAAGTGCAACAACACGAAATCCCTGTGATTCAAAACGCCCTAAAATAGCACCAATTAAATGACGCTTTACTGCATCGGGTTTGATAATTGAAAAAGTACGTTCTGTCATAAAATCCTACTTAACTTGCTTTCGTTACTAATAAATTTGCTAATGTTTTCACACCAATTCCGGTTGCACCAACCGCCCATAAATCACTACCTGATTTACGATAAGTAGCCGAACAGTCAATATGCAACCAACGTTGTTGATAGTTCTTCACAAAATACGATAAAAATGCCGTTGCAGTACTTGCACCCGCGACAACCGGCGCTGTACCTGTATTTGCGATATCAGCAAAAGAAGACGTGATTTGGCTACGATGGAACGTTTCAAAAGGTAAACGCCAGAACGGTTCATCTTCTTCTTTCGCGGCTTGAAATAAGCTATTTACCAACGCATCATCCATAGAAAGCACGCTGTGGTAATCATTACCCACCGCCACTTTCGCCGCACCGGTTAAGGTTGCACAATCGACAATAAATTGTGGATTTTGGCTATCAGCTTCAATTAAACCGTCTGCTAATACTAAACGCCCTTCCGCATCAGTATTTAAAATTTCAGCGGTTACACCATTTTTATACGTGATGATATCACCCAGTTTAAATGCATTACCGCTCACCAAGTTTTCCGCACAGCATAGATAGAGTTTAACTCGTTGATTTAAACCGTGCGCAATGGCAAATCCTAACGAGCCTGTTAATAACGCAGCGCCGCCCATATCAGTACGCATAGTGCTCATGCCATCACTTGGTTTGATGCTGTAACCACCACTGTCAAAAGTAATACCTTTACCCACTAAACAGGCTAATACAGGCGCATTTGGATCATTAGTCGGGTTAAAATCTAATTGCAACATAGCGGGCGGATTAATAGAACCACGACCCACAGTAAAGATCCCGTGGTAACCTTGCTCTTTTAACGCTTCACCAGAAATGATTTGAAAACTGACCGCACTTTTATCGGCATAATTTTCGGCTTGTTTAGAAATAAACTCAGCTGCACGTTCTGCTAATTTAACCGGAGTAAGGGTTTGTGCCGGCTCATTAATAATGCCACGCACAAAATCACCGCACTCGATACGAGCTAATAATTCATCTTGTGGCTCATCATCTAAATGAGGAAATTCAACCGAATAATCTTGCTTCGCCGAGTAAAAACCTTGATAAAATGCCCAGCAATTTTCTAATTCCCATGCATCCCCCACAAGTTCAACGTCTTTAATGCCTTGCCCACGTAACTTACGTGCGGCTTTTTGAACTAAAACAAGGTTCGATTTTTCATCATCTTTAAGATGAATAACGGCTTGATCTTGATTAAAACTTAAAATAGCATCTTTGCCCCAACTCTCCGAAGCGGGAGCCGTTGATAATGTAATTTGCATGTGGTTGTTCTCCTTTATTTATTGTATAAGTTACTTTGCTAATAAGCTCCGGTCTTCTTCCATACAACTTTAAATGTTTTAAATAGAATCACGATATCATTCCATAATGACCAGTTCTTTGCGTACCAAGTATCAAAATAGACACGAATATCATAACTTACATTATTTCGTCCGCTCACCTGCCATAAACCTGTCATTCCAGGTTTTGCCATAAGATAATAATCAACGTCCTCCTGATAATAAGGTAACTCCCCTTTTACTATTGGGCGAGGTCCCACTAAACTCATTTCACCTTTGAGAACATTCCAAAGCTGTGGCAATTCATCTAGACTTCTAGCTCTTAGCCATCTTCCAATAGGTGTAATACGAGGATCATCTTTAAGTTTAAAGTCTTTCTCCCATTCTAAACGAGCATTTTCATCCGTTGCTAAAATTCTTTCTAAAACCTCATCAGAATTATTTACCATTGTTCTAAACTTCAAACATTTGAATTCTTTTTTATTCTGACCAATTCTTGAATGCTCATAAATTAGTTTTCCACCATCTTTCTTAATAAGAAAATACAATGGGATACATAATGGAAATAAAAAAATCAAAAGAAAAGAGGCCCCCAATATATCAAAGACTCTTTTAATAAATCGAGAAGACCGTTTTGCTAAGTTATTATTTACTCGAAACAATACCATTTCATGGCTAAACAGAAAAGACATATCCGTACCATAAAGCGGAATACCTCGAAAATCAGGAATAACTGAGATAGAACGACAGCCTTTTCGAATTAAATAACGCAACCAGAAATCCTGCTTTACTTTATTTTCCTCATCTATAGCAAGAATAAACTGTGTAAATTCTGGAGATACCAGTTTGATCAGCAACTCAGGATTATGGCGCATAACTGGCACCCCTTCAATGAACTCTGATTTATATTCTTCAGTATTTATAAACAATTTAATATTAAACCCTAAATATGGCTCATTATTTAATGCATCAAATACTTCTTTCGCATTCTTACCATTGCCAATAATAATGGTTTCTTTCAAATACCATCCTAATTTGATAAGTAAATTTTTGATTAAAACTCGCCCCAAGGGCACTAAAGTAAAAACAAAAAGCCAAGTTATAGACCAAAAATAACGAGAAACATAAAGACGGGAAAAAGCAACTATGGCTAGCTCAATAACAAAAATAATTAATAATGTTCTAAATATCTCTTTTAACTCAAACCAAAATGGCTTGCGGTAGGTGTAATGACGCAAACGAATCCAAAACCAAATAACACAGCATCCTCCCATAAGGCTATGAATAAAAATAAAAGATGAAAGCTGCTCTATGGGAAAATATTGACCATTCGCCCTACTAAATTTAAGTAAAACAAAGGATGCTAAAAAAATAGAAATCCAAAAAGAAACAAAATCTACAGAAATTTGAAAAAACTTAATGAAATTGGCTCTATTCATGTTACTTTATCCCAATATCCTTTATGCATACTAAAAACCCTACACCACTTATAAGGTAATCTATAGTAATAATAACCTAATTTAAAACCGAGCCACTTAACACATGTAGATAATATAGCTTTAGGAATTAA
>CABQSN010000100.1:0-6738 GCA_902466845.1 uncultured Haemophilus sp. | reverse complement strand
TGCTGCCAAAGCTTCTGAAACTAATGCAAAAGCATCTGAGACTGCAGCTAAAGCATCTGAAACTAATGCTAAAACATCTGAAGATAACGTTAAAATAATCGAAAAACGTATCGAAAATTCAGGTTTAATAAGTAAAGATGGTAAAACTGCATTTGCAGCTGATAACACTAGTGGTAGAAATAGTGCTAAAGCCTCAGGTAAAGATTCAACTGCAATGGGATATGGCTCTGAAGCAAAAGGGAATCACTCTACTGCTCTAGGTAATAATGCTAAAGCAAATAAAACTCGCTCAACAGCTATAGGTCATAATGCAGAAGCTAAAGCATCTGGCTCTGTTGCATTAGGCGAAGGATCTGTTGCTAAAGAAGAAAATACTGTTTCAGTGGGAGATATTGGTCATGAACGTCGAATAACAAATGTTCAAGATCCTAAAAACTTAACTGATGCAGCAAATAAACGCTATGTTGATAATTCTATAAGTTCTGTTCGTAGCGAATTAAAACAAACAGATAGGAAACTTCGTGGAGGTATCGCTGGTGCTGTAGCAATGGCAAATATTCCAACTGTAAACCGTGCAGGAGGAACTATGGTCGGCATTGGAGTTGGTAGCTTTAAAGGCCAAAGTGCTGTTGCTGTAGGTGTCAACCGTGCTAGTGATAGTAATCGAGTGCACTTTAAGATGAGTGGCTCTGCAACGACTTCTGGGGATTATGCTGTAGGCGCAGGTATGGGTTATCAATGGTAGTTAATCATTAGTCTATAATAGAAACTCTCTCGAAATATCGAGAGAGTTTTTTTATAAGCAATGGATAATAGTTGATGCTAATAATCTTTTTTCATCATTCATTTTTATGAATTTTCGACTTCTTTTTCTATCCACAGAGCCTGTGGATAACTTTGTGGATTGTTTTTGTTTAAAATGGTCAACCACTGATGCAGACTGGCTTTGTCTCAAATTGTTCATCTATTAGTCATTTGGTGATATTTATTTAAATATCAATATGTTACACAAAGTCCAGCAAAAAAAATAAAATATTTTTCAATTTTGAAGTGTTTAAGACTTGACACGCCTAAGTATGTGTAAAACTTGGATTTTTATCGCTCAATTTGGAGTAATAATTATGCTAAAATAGCCGCATTTCTAAAATAGCTAAAAAATTGACCGCACTTATGGCAGAGAAAATTAACACTAAGCCTTTTATCCTTCATTCCGATTTTAAACCGTCCGGTGATCAACCCCAAGCAATCGAAAAATTAGTCGAAAATTTAGAGGATGGTTTGGCGCATCAAACCCTTCTCGGGGTAACGGGCTCTGGTAAAACCTTTACTATTGCAAATGTTATCGCGACGTTAAATCGCCCAGCAATGTTACTTGCTCCAAATAAAACCCTTGCTGCTCAGCTTTATGCAGAAATGAAAGCATTCTTTCCTGAAAACGCGGTGGAGTATTTCGTCTCATACTATGATTACTATCAGCCGGAAGCTTATGTACCGAGTAGTGATACCTTTATCGAAAAAGATGCTTCAATTAATGATCAAATTGAACAGATGCGTCTTTCAGCTACGAAGTCGTTCTTAGAGCGTCGAGATACTATTGTAGTGGCGTCCGTATCAGCGATTTATGGTTTGGGCGATCCAGATAGCTATTTGAAGATGATGTTGCATTTACAACAAGGTGCAATTATCGATCAACGTCAGATTTTAGCGAAGTTAGCGGAATTACAATATACAAGAAATGATCAAGCCTTTCAGCGTGGTACATTCCGTGTGCGCGGTGAAGTGATTGATATTTTCCCTGCAGAATCAGACGATCGAGCGGTACGAATTGAATTATTTGATGATGAAATTGAACGTTTAAGTTTATTTGATCCTTTAACGGGCACAAGTTTTGGCGCTGTTCCACGTTTTACGGTGTATCCGAAAACCCACTATGTAACGCCAAGAGAGCGTATTTTAGATGCCATTGAAAAAATCAAAGCGGAGCTTGTGCAACGCCGTGAATATTTCATCAAAGAGCATAAATTGTTGGAAGAGCAACGCATTACCCAACGCACGCAGTTTGATATTGAGATGATGAATGAGCTTGGTTATTGCTCAGGCATCGAAAACTATTCACGCTATCTTTCTGGCCGAAATGAAGGCGAACCGCCTCCGACATTATTTGATTATATGCCGTCTGATGCGATTTTGATTATTGATGAATCACACGTGACTGTACCGCAAATTGGTGGAATGTATCGTGGTGACCGTTCTCGTAAAGAAACGTTGGTGGAATATGGTTTCCGTTTGCCTTCTGCATTGGATAACCGTCCATTACGCTTTGAAGAGTTTGAGCGTTTAGCGCCGCAGACCATTTACGTTTCTGCGACACCTGGTCCTTATGAGTTAGAAAAATCGGGCAGTGAAATTGTCGATCAGGTGGTACGTCCAACAGGCTTACTCGATCCGCAAATTGAAATTCGTCCAGTGTCCATTCAAGTGGATGATTTGCTGTCTGAAGCGCGTCAAAGAGCGGACAAAAATGAGCGTGTTTTAGTGACAACACTGACGAAGAAAATGGCGGAAGATTTAACGGATTACTTAGACGAACACGGAATTCGTGTGCGTTATTTGCATTCAGATATTGATACCGTTGAGCGTGTAGAGATTATTCGTGATTTACGTTTAGGCGAATTTGATGTATTGGTTGGTATCAACTTGTTACGTGAGGGCTTGGATATTCCAGAAGTCTCTCTTGTGGCAATTTTAGATGCGGATAAAGAAGGTTTCTTGCGTTCTGAACGATCTTTAATCCAAACCATCGGTCGTGCTGCTCGAAACTTAAATGGTAAAGCGATTTTGTATGCTGATAGTATTACTAAATCTATGGAAAAAGCCATTACCGAAACGAATCGCCGTCGTGAAAAACAAATGAAATATAATGAAGAGCACGGCATTGTTCCACAGGCATTGAATAAGAAAGTGGGTGAATTATTAGATATTGGCCAAGGTGCAAATCAAAAAGCCAAATCGAAACAGCGTGGAAAAACGGCAGCTGAACCGACCGCACTTTACAATGCACCTAAATCAGCCAAAGAATTCCAACAACAAATTAAGAAATTGGAACAACAAATGTATAAATTTGCTCAAGATCTTGAGTTTGAAAAAGCCGCTGCAGTACGCGATCAACTTCATCAATTGAGAGAGCAGTTTATGATATCGGAATAAAGGAAAAGAGCGATCAAATTGACCGCTCTTTTTTATTTTATTGTACTAATAAGTAGAAGTTGTTTTTGCCACGTAAGATATTGAGTGCAACAGCTGATGGTTTTTCATCTAATGCTTTGCGTAAGTCTTGCGTGCTTTCAATTGGCTGACGGTTGATGCCGATGATGATATCACCCGATTTTAAACCGCGTTGTGCTGCCATTGAATTTGGCTGAACTTTACTAATTTCCACACCTTTAACACCTTTTGCATCGTAGTTGTTTAAGGTTGCACCGTCTAATGCTGGAAGTTCCGTTTTACTTGCTGTTTGAGAGCCATCGTCTGCTTGTAAAGTCACTTTTACGTTGTCAGTTTTACCATCACGTAAGTAAGTGAGTTCAATTTCTTTACCCGCACCAGAAGTCGCGATTTTCGCACGCATTTCGGCAAAACTTGAAATTTTTTGACCATTCATTGCGGTAATTACATCACCTGCTTTCAAGCCTGCTTTTTCTGCTGCTGAATTTGGAATAACTTCACTCACAAATGCACCTTGTTGTGCACTCACATTAAAGGCTTTCGCTAAATCGGCATTTAATTCACCGCCCTTAATACCGAGTAAACCACGACGTACTTCACCAAATTCTAAGATTTGTTGAACGAGATTGTTGGCTTGGTTGCTTGGAATCGCAAAGGCAATCCCGGCGTTACCGCCACTTGGAGAAATAATAGCCGTATTGATACCAATTAATTCACCTTGTAAGTTCAATAATGCACCGCCAGAGTTACCACGGTTTACCGCAGCATCGGTTTGAATATAGTTTTCATATGCACCACTATCAGAACCAGTAGAGCGGCCAAGTGCTGAAACGATACCAGAGGTTACAGTTTGACCTAAACCGAATGGATTACCGATAGCAACGGTAAAATCACCGACACGTAATTTATCGGAGTCGGCTATTTTGATTGCGGTGAGGTTTGTTGGTTTTTCGATTTGTACTAAAGCGATATCAGATTGTTCATCTTTTCCAACGAGTTTTGACTTGAACTCACGTCCGTCTTGCAATTTTACGGTGATTTTATCCGCACCATCTACCACGTGATTGTTAGTTAAAACATAGCCTTTATCTGCATTGATGATCACACCTGAACCTAAACCACGGAAGTTGCGTGATGCGCCACGATCTCCGCCGAATTGTTCGCCAAATTGATCACCAAAGAAAAATTTAAATTCTTCTGGAATATCATCAGGTAATGCTGAACGGCTGTTTGCTTTTGCTTTGCCTTCAACGGAAAGAGTCACGACTGCTGCCTGCGCTTTTTCTAACATTGGCGCAAGGCTGCCTTGTTCGACAATCTCATTAGGAATCGCCGCTTGAGTGGATAAAGAGGTCGCAAATACGCTTAAACCTAATGCGATACCGGTTAATACAAAATTTCTTTTCTTCATAAGTTCTCCAAGTAAAAATAAATGAGTGAATAAGTGTTCAATCAGACAAAAAAATGAGGGGGATGTTCAGTAAAAACAAGGGCATTGAAAAAATTTTTTTAAAAAGTGCGATAGATGTTGAAATTGTTCTTTTTGCCCGCATTTATCTAAACCTCTTTGTTAATTTGAAAGATAAAAGAATCATTTTGTTTAAATAGTGCTGGTACAACCTATTTTTACGTCAAAAACCTTGCCACCTAAGGCTGAAATATAGTTTAATAACGCCCTGTTTATACTGCTTAAGAAGTATAAAATTTACGCAATCACATAATAATTGTATGTAAATTTAAATGAACTAGTTTACTAGTACAAAAAATAGGTGTAGAGTAACGCCATTAGATTGAAACACAACATTTAAGATTTAGAGAGTGACATATGGCGACGAAGAAAGAAGAAATCGAAGTAAAAGTTGCAAATGATGATACCCGAATTGAAAAAGTCGATCAGGTATTACCTCCCATTGCCTTATTAGAAAAATTTCCTGCAAGTCAAGAAGCGGCTGATTTAGTTCATGAAACCCGCTTGCACGCACACAATATTATTCATGGAAAAGATGACCGTTTACTTGTAGTAATTGGTCCTTGTTCTATTCATGATCCTAAAGCCGCATTAGATTATGCCAAACGTTTAAAAGTATTACGTGATGAATATAAAGATACACTTGAAGTGGTGATGCGCGTTTACTTTGAAAAACCGCGTACAACAGTGGGTTGGAAAGGTTTAATCAACGATCCTTATTTAAATGATACATATCGTTTAAATGATGGTTTGCGTATTGCACGTAAATTATTATCTGACATCAATAACTTAGGCGTACCATCAGCCGGTGAGTTCTTAGATATGATCACACCACAATATGTAGCTGATTTCATGAGCTGGGGCGCAATTGGTGCGAGAACAACTGAATCTCAAGTTCACCGTGAATTAGCTTCAGGCTTATCTTGTGCGGTAGGCTTTAAAAATGGCACAAATGGTGGTGTGAAAGTCGCCTTAGATGCAATGGGCGCGGCAGAAGCTTCGCATTATTTCTTGTCTGTGACAAAATTTGGTCATTCGGCGATTGTTTCAACAAAAGGAAATGAAGACTGCCACATCATTTTACGTGGTGGGGATAAAGGTCCTAACTATAAAGCAGAAGACGTTGCAAAAGTTTGTGCAGAGATCGAAAAATCAGGTCGTATTCCACATGTCATGGTTGATTTTAGCCATGCAAATAGTAGCAAACAATTTAAAAAACAAATGGAAGTTTGTGAAGATGTTTGCCAGCAAATTGCAGGTGGTTCAAAGCAGATCTTCGGTGTCATGGTAGAAAGTCATATTGTTGAGGGGCGTCAAGACTTAGTCGATGGTAAAGCTCAGACTTACGGACAAAGCATCACTGATGCTTGCATCGGTTGGGAAGATACAGAAATCGTGTTAAAACAGTTATCTGATGCAGTAATAGCACGTCGTCAAGTAAATGACTAATAAATTATTTTGAAAAATATGAAATGACAAGGAGAATATAGAGATAATCCCTCTTTGTTGTATATATCATTTTAGTTGTTTATCACATATAGATAAATTTGACATTCTGATCTGAAAGTGGATATCACATATAAATTATTCTGAATATAATAAGTGACTTTCAGTAAATAGAATAAAATTAGCCAACTGATTCATGAAAAAAGTATTACGAATTAGTTGGCTTTTTTTATCATTAGGTATTCCATCTAAAATAAGGTTTGGTAGTTAAAATGAGGGAAATAATTCAACTAAGATTTAGTTAAGATGCAAAATATTTCCGAAATTAACGTAAGCGTCTCCGCGATTTCATATTCTAGTCTCTATATATCTGAAGAACCTTTGCTGCTAAAATCAGATATAATATATGGCTCAAACAGCATTCCATTGTTACGCGCAGACTTGGAACTGGTTCGTAAACCAATTAGAAACTAATCTTAAAATCACTTTGCGTACTGTGTGTAAAATGCATACGGATTATGGTTTAATGAAGAAATGGACCAATAGGATTGGTTACTCGGTAATCAAGGAGTAGGCTTTCTTTCGTAATAATAGATTTA
>CABQSN010000099.1:0-6748 GCA_902466845.1 uncultured Haemophilus sp. | reverse complement strand
TGATTTTTTCAAAAAAAGACGAGAACAGAAAAAGGAAGAAAAGCGGGAAAAAAATCTCCCGCTTGATGTTGAGCCACAATCTTAAACTTGCCAATCAATTTCAGTTAAACCATGTTGCTTTAAGTATTCGTTGGCCTTAGAAAAATGATGGCATCCTAGAAAACCACGATGTGCAGAAAGTGGAGAAGGGTGCGGGGCAGTTAAAACATAATGACGATTGCGATCAATAAATTGCCCTTTTTTCTGTGCATGACTTCCCCAAAGTAAAAATACTACTTTTTCTCGATGTTCATTAAGTGCTGCAATCACTTGATCTGTAAAAACTTCCCAACCAAATTTAGCATGTGAATGTGCCATGCCACGTTCTACGGTCAGCACGGTGTTAAGCAGCAGCACACCTTGCTCCGCCCATTTCACCAAATAGCCATGATTTGGCATTTGAAAACCAGGAATATCGTTAGCCAATTCTTTATACATATTCAGTAGAGAAGGGGGAATGGTAACCTCAGGTTTCACCGAAAAAGCTAAACCGTGCGCTTGATTTGGACCATGATAGGGATCCTGTCCTAAAATGACGACTTTCACCTCATCAAATGCCGTATATTTAAAGGCATTAAACACTTCGTCTTGCGGTGGGTAAATGGTTTTTCCGGCTAGTCGCTCTTGATGAACTTGCTGTAGAATGTGTTTAAAGTAAGGTTTTTCTTTCTCTTGACCGATAACATCTGTCCAGGTTTTCATTCTGTATTTCCTTATTGGATAAGCTTGGGCATATTATAAATGAAATTGCTTAGAAAGGCTTTATCTGAGAGTTATGTTAATACTTTGTTAAAAGTAGGAGTATATTGAGGCCTTACTGTGGCTGAAACTTTAATCTGGATCAATTTTTAAAAATTAGTCAGAAAAAAGAACCTGTTTTAGGTCAAAATTAATTGAATTCTTCAAATAGTTTGATAAAATTTGCACAGTTTAATAAATATACAACCGCCAAATTAGGAGGCACTTTATGATCAAAGGTATTCAAATTACTCAAGCAGCAAATGACAATCTTTTAAACTCATTCTGGTTATTAGACAGCGAAAAAAATGAAGCTCGTTGTTTATGTGCAAAAGCTGAATTCGCAGAAGACCAAGTAGTAGCAGTGAGCGAATTAGGCCAAATCGAATACCGTGAATTACCGGTAAACGTAGCACCAACTGTTAAAGTTGAAGGTGGTCAACACTTAAACGTAAACGTATTACGTCGTGAAACGTTAGAAGATGCAGTAAACAACCCGGATAAATACCCACAATTAACTATCCGTGTTTCTGGTTACGCAGTACGTTTCAACTCTTTAACACCAGAACAACAACGTGACGTTATTACTCGTACTTTTACTGAAAGCCTATAATTTCAGTTTGAATGAAAAAAGAAACCCCGAAGTAATTCGGGGTTTTGTTTTATCTAAAAGGTTTGAAAATTTGACCGCACTTTTCCCTTTCATCCCTAGCGATTTCCACGCTTTTCAGGTACAATCCGCCAGTTAAATTTAATGATTTTTGAGAAAACTAATCTATTTATGAAGAATATTCGCAACTTTTCTATTATTGCCCATATTGACCACGGTAAATCGACCCTTTCTGACCGATTAATTCAGACCTGTGGGGGCCTTTCGGATCGTGAAATGGAAGCGCAAGTGTTGGATTCCATGGATCTTGAGCGTGAGCGCGGTATCACTATTAAAGCGCAGAGTGTAACCTTAAATTATCAAGCCAAAGACGGTGAAACATACCAATTAAACTTTATCGATACACCAGGGCACGTGGACTTCTCTTATGAAGTGTCGCGTTCTCTTGCGGCTTGTGAAGGGGCATTGTTAGTTGTGGATGCGGGACAAGGTGTAGAAGCCCAAACCTTGGCAAACTGCTATACCGCCATTGAAATGGATTTAGAAGTAGTACCGATTTTGAATAAAATCGACTTACCAGCGGCAGATCCTGAACGTGTTGCAGAAGAAATTGAAGACATTGTGGGTATTGATGCGATGGAAGCGGTACGCTGTTCGGCTAAAACCGGTGTGGGTATCGAAGATGTATTAGAAGAAATCGTTGCGAAAATTCCCGCGCCAGAAGGTGATCCTGATGCACCGTTACAAGCATTGATTATTGACTCTTGGTTCGATAACTATTTAGGCGTGGTATCATTAGTTCGTATTAAAAATGGCGTATTACGTAAAGGCGATAAAATCAAAGTAATGTCTACAGGACAGGCTTACAACGTTGATCGTTTAGGGATTTTTACGCCAAAACAAGTGGATACGACCGTATTAAATACCGGCGAAGTAGGTTGGGTTGTTTGTGCAATTAAAGATATTTTAGGTGCACCAGTAGGGGATACCTTAACGCATCAGCATAATCCAGCAAGCCATGTATTACCAGGCTTTAAGAAAGTAAAACCACAGGTTTATGCTGGTTTATTCCCAGTTAGCTCTGACGATTATGAGGCTTTCCGTGATGCGTTAGGTAAATTAAGCCTAAATGATGCGTCGCTTTTCTATGAGCCAGAAAACTCGACGGCTTTAGGTTTTGGTTTCCGTTGTGGTTTCTTGGGGCTTTTACACATGGAGATCATTCAAGAGCGTTTAGAGCGTGAATACGATCTTGATTTGATTACCACGGCACCAACTGTAATTTATGAAGTCGAAATGACTAATGGTGAAGTAGTTTATGTGGACAGTCCATCAAAACTGCCACCGTTAAATAATATTGCAGAAATTCGTGAGCCGATTGCAGAGTGTAATATGCTCGTGCCACAAGAATTCTTAGGCAATGTCATTACCCTTTGCGTAGAAAAACGTGGTGTACAAACCAATATGGTGTATCACGGCAACCAAATTGCGTTAACTTATGAAATTCCAATGGGCGAAGTAGTATTAGATTTCTTCGACCGCTTGAAATCAACATCGCGCGGTTATGCCTCTTTAGATTATGGTTTCAAACGTTTCCAAGCGGCGGACATGGTGCGCGTGGATATTATGATCAACGGTGATCGTGTTGATGCGTTAGCGTTGATTGTTCATAAAGATAATGCCCCTTATCGTGGTCGTGAATTGGTTGAAAAAATGCGTGAGCTGATTCCACGTCAACAATTTGATATCGCGATCCAAGCCGCGATTGGTAACCACATTATTGCGCGTTCAACCGTAAAACAATTGCGTAAAAACGTATTAGCAAAATGTTATGGTGGTGACGTGAGCCGTAAGAAAAAACTCTTACAGAAACAGAAAGAAGGTAAAAAACGAATGAAATCTTTAGGTAACGTGGAAGTGCCGCAAGAAGCGTTTTTAGCGATCTTACATGTAGGTAAAGATAAATAGGAAAGTAGAGCAATGTCGAATGTATTTTTTATTCTGTTGTTAGCCGTGGGCTTTGCTGGTTGGAAAGCGTTAGATTATTTCCAACTGCCTAACACATTCAGTATTTTGTTGCTGATTTTGACCGCACTTTCCGGCATTTTATGGTGTTATCACCGCTTTGCTGTGATGCCGAGACGTCGTCGTCAAATCGCACGTGCAGAACAACGCTCAGGCAAAGCATTAACGGATGAAGAAAAAGCGAAAATTGAGCCAATTTCAGAAGGTTCAGAATTTATTTCTTCGCTTTTCCCTGTGTTATCCGTGGTATTCCTTGTACGTTCATTTATTTTTGAGCCATTTCAAATTCCATCAGGATCAATGGAAGCGACGTTGCGCGTAGGGGATTTCCTCGTTGTTAATAAATATACTTATGGTATTAAAGACCCCATTTTCCAAAATACGATTATTGAAGGTAACAAACCAGAACGTGGTGATGTGATCGTGTTTAAAGCGCCGGAACAAGCGTTACTTCGTACAAGTTTAGGGGCAACGCGAGCGGCTTATGCTGAAAATCTTGCGTTAACATCTAAAAACAATATGTCAGGTGTGGATTACATCAAACGTATTGTGGGTAAAGGCGGTGACCGTATTATCCTTGATGTTGAAAAAAGTGCTTTAACACTGGTTTATGGCAAAGATGGCAAACCTTGCGAAGTAGATTGCCAAACTAAAGCGTTTGAATATAAACAAGAACCCACAAATCCAGCATTCCCAACGCAAGTGGAATATTTGGAAATCGGTGACGTGACACACAGTATTTTAGTGGAGCCAATGCGCCGTTATTCGGGGATTGAATTCTATCCACAAGAAGGCTTACCTACTGCAGAATGGATTGTGCCTGAAGGGCAATATTTTGTGATGGGGGATAACCGTGATCATAGTGATGACAGCCGTTTTTGGGGATTTGTACCAGAAAAAAATATCGTGGGTAAAGCCACTTATATTTGGATGAGTTTAGAAAAAGAACCAAATGAGTGGCCTACAGGCTTCCGTTTAGACCGTTTCTTTACAAAAATTAATTAATATGAATCATTTAGATCGACTAGAACGAAAAATTGGTTATCAATTTTCCGATCTAAAACACTTAAAATTGGCACTGACACACCGCAGTGCCGCCACTCAACATAATGAACGCCTAGAATTTCTAGGTGATTCTATTCTCAATTATGTCATTGCGGATGCGCTTTATCATCAATTCCCTCGTTGTAATGAAGGTGAACTAAGCAGAATGCGAGCAACATTAGTGCGTGAGCCTACACTGGCAATGATTGCCCGAAATTTTGAACTTGGGGATTATATGTTCTTAGGTTCTGGAGAGTTGAAAAGTGGAGGATTTCGTCGAGAATCTATTTTAGCTGATTGTGTTGAAGCGGTAATTGGCGCAATGGCATTGGATTCAAGCTTTGATAAAGCGGCAGATATTGTGCGTAGTTGGTATAAAACTTTACTCGCTGAAATTCAGCCGGGTGATAACCAAAAAGATGCCAAAACGCGTTTACAAGAGTATTTACAAGGTAAGCATTTCGCCTTACCAACCTATGAAGTAATAAAAATTGAGGGGGAAGCACATTGCCAAACCTTCACCGTGGAATGTACGGTAAAAAACGTACCAAATATTGACCGCACTTTTATTGCGAAAGGTTCTAGCCGCCGTAAAGCAGAACAAGCGGCCGCAGAACAAATCTTAAAAACATTGGAAATTAAATGACTGAATTAAATCAAGAACAAGAGACCTATTGTGGTTTTATCGCTATCGTAGGTCGCCCAAATGTAGGGAAATCAACCCTGTTAAATAAAATTTTGGGGCAAAAAATCTCGATTACGTCTCGCAAGGCGCAAACCACGCGTCACCGTATTGTGGGAATTAAAACGGAAGGCATCTACCAAGAAATTTACGTGGATACGCCGGGACTTCATATCGAAGAAAAACGCGCGATTAACCGTTTAATGAACCGTGCAGCAAGCTCGGCAATCGGGGATGTAGATCTCATTATTTTCGTCGTGGATGGTACACATTGGAATGCCGATGATGAAATGGTGTTAAATAAATTACGTAATGCCAAAGCGCCTGTCGTACTTGCCATCAACAAAGTTGATAATATTAAGAATAAAGATGATTTATTGCCATTTATTACAGATTTAGGCAGTAAGTTTAACTTTGCTCACATTGTGCCGATTTCTGCACAACGTGGTAATAATGTCCATCAATTAGAGAAAATTGTTCGTCAATCATTACGTAAAGGCGTTCATCACTTCCCTGAAGATTATGTAACAGACCGTTCACAGCGTTTTATGGCGTCAGAAATTATCCGTGAAAAATTAATGCGTTTCACAGGGGAAGAGCTGCCTTATTCGGTGACCGTTGAAATTGAACAATTTAAAGTAAATGAACGTGGTACTTATGAAATCAATGGCTTGATTTTGGTTGAGCGCGAAGGTCAAAAGAAAATGGTGATCGGTGCTCAAGGACAAAAAATTAAAACCATTGGTATGGAAGCGCGAGCTGACATGGAACGCTTATTTGATAATAAAGTACACCTTGAACTTTGGGTCAAAGTGAAGTCCGGTTGGGCGGATGATGAACGTGCCTTGAGAAGTTTAGGTTATATGGATGAATGAATTTAAGCCAAAAGAGCGATGATTTGACTCCAAAATTTAAATGATTTATTTAAGGACTGATTGGGCTCAGTCCTTTTAATTTTTGGTTGAATCTCTTCTCTGTTAGTCAATTTCTGGCTAGAAAAACATGATGTTTTATCGTCCACAAAAATCATTGCGCCAGCCTTCTTCAATATAGTCATGACGGCATGCTTAGCAAGGCTTCAATCTTTGGTTGTGTCGCCTCAATTTGAGAAGGATGATTAAATTTATCGATTCTTTTTATTCTTATTATTGACGATAAGTTTCTAAGAATCGTGCCAATTTACCAATGGCTTCTTCTAATTGGCCAGTATAAGGAAGTGTCACGACACGGAAGTGATCCGGTGAATGCCAGTTAAACCCTTTACCATGCACGAGAAGTACTTTCTCTTTACGTAATAAATCGAGCACAAATTTTTCATCACTATGAATATTGAATTTTTGAATATCGAGTTTTGGGAACATATACATTGCTCCCATTGGTTTTACGCAGCTAACACCCGGGATTTGAGTGAGCAACTCGTAGGCTTTATTACGTTGCTCAAGTAAACGACCACCAGGTTGAATAAACTCATTAATGCTTTGATAGCCACCTAATGCCGTTTGAATCGCGTGCTGCATTGGTACATTTGCACATAAACGCATAGACGCCAGCATATCTAAGCCTTCAATATAGCCTTTTGCATGTTGTTTTGGCCCATTTAAAATCATCCA
>CABQSN010000098.1:0-6775 GCA_902466845.1 uncultured Haemophilus sp. | reverse complement strand
ATAAAACGACACTTAGGTGTCGTTTTTTATTACAAATTTTGGCATAATGAAACTATTCTTAACAAGGAGATTGTGATGATTAAATATATTCTCGGACTCATTATTGTGCTAGCTATTGTAATCGTTGCGGTAACTATAGGGGCGAATAATGATCAAGTAATCACCTTTAACTACATTGTTGCTGAAAGCCAATTCCAACTTTCAACATTAGTTGCAATTTTATTTGGTTTTGGATTAATTTTAGGTTGGTTAATTACTGGATTCTTCTACTTAAAATTAAAATTCAAAAATATGTCGTTAGCGCGTCAAGTTAAACGTCAAACATTACAAATTAACGAATTAACGACTACCCGCGATAAGGCAGTATAATGCTTGAATTACTCTTTCTGCTTCTGCCAATAGCCGCCGCTTATGGTTGGTATATGGGGCATCGGAGTGCCAAGAAAGATCAGGAAAATATTAATAATAAACTCTCCCGTGATTATGTCACGGGGGTCAATTTTTTGCTTTCTAATCAAACGGATAAAGCTGTTGATTTGTTTCTTGATATGTTACAAAAACAAGAAACCGAAAATGAAATTGAAAGCAATTCACAATTTGAGGCTGAGCTAACGCTCGGTAATCTTTTCCGTTCTCGAGGTGAAGTGGATCGTGCTTTACGTATCCATCAAGCCCTCGATCGTAGTCCCAATTACTCTTTCGAACAAAAATTATTAGCTAAACAGCAACTCGCTAAGGATTTCATGGCGGTGGGTTTTTATGACCGAGCAGAAGCCCTTTACATAATCATGGTAGATGAGCCTGAATTCGCTGAAAATGCACTACAACAGCTTTTAGTGATTTACCAAAAAACAAAAGAATGGAAAAAAGCGGTTAATATTGCAGAAAAACTAGCCAAAATTTCCCCTAAAGAAAATGATGTGGAATTAGCACAATGTTATTGTGAATATTCCTTAAGTGGTGAACTTGAAAGTGTGGTCGAAAAACGCAGTATTTTACAAAAAGCGCTGAATGTATCTCCAACCAGTGTGAGAGCATCAATGCTGCTTGCTGATTTAGAAATGGCAGATAAAAACTACCGTCAAGCCATTCATTTTTTGGAGAATATTCTTAATCAAAATCCAATTTACATTGGAGAAGTGTTGAAAACACTCAAATATTGCTATGATGAATTAGGAGAGAGAGATAACTTTGAGTTATTCTTGATTCGAGCTAGCCAGCAGGTTAACAATACGAAAGTCGATTTAATGTTAGCAAGCGTGATTGAAGAGAAAGATGGCAAGAGCGCTGCACAATCAAAACTTTATCAACAACTTACCAAACATCCAAGTACATCTATTTTCCACCGTTTTATTCAATTCCAAATTGATGATGCAGAGGAAGGACGAGGTAAAGAAAGCTTAATTTTGCTACATAAAATGGTCGGTGAGAGAATTAAGCAAGGCTTTGGTTATCGTTGCTCAAATTGCGGTTATCAAACCCATAAATTAATGTGGAATTGTCCTTCTTGCAAACAGTGGGAATCCATCAAACCAGAACATAATTAATTGACACAGTGAGGTAAAATTATGAATAGCAAAGTAATCGTTGCATTGGATTACGAAACGGAAGCACAAGCGCTATCCCTCGTGGATCAAATTGATCCAAGCTTATGCCGTTTAAAAGTGGGTAAAGAAATGTTTACCACACTGGGAACCAGTTTCGTTAAACAATTACACGAGCGTCAATTTGATGTTTTCCTCGATCTTAAATTTCATGATATTCCTAATACTGTGGCAAGAGCAGTGCGTTCTGCGGCTGATTTAGGGGTATGGATGGTTGATGTCCATGCTAGCGGTGGTCTGAAAATGATGGAAGAGGCGAAGAAAATTCTCGAGCCTTATGGAAAAGATGCGCCGTTATTAATCGCAGTAACGGTATTGACCAGTATGGAAGACTTGGATTTATTACAAATCGGTATTAATTCTTCACCACTTGAACATGTATTACGTCTTGCGCATTTAACCCAGCGAGCGGGATTAGATGGAGTCGTTTGTTCACCACAAGAAGTGGAGATTTTACGTAATACTTGTGGTCCTGATTTTAAATTAGTCACCCCAGGGATTCGTCCAATTGGTAGTGATTTTGGTGACCAGCGTCGCGTCATGACACCAGCAGCAGCTATTCGATCTGGTTCTGATTATTTAGTGATTGGTCGCCCAATCACTCAAGCTGAAAATCCAGCAGAAGTGCTTCGTTCAATTAATTCATCTCTTTCGTAATATGACAGAGAGTACTTTAGTTTATTCTACCGAAGTTGGTCGAATTAAAGAGAAAAAGCACCCAGTACAACGCCCTAAAGGTGATGGTGTGGTTCGCATCCAAAAACAAACCAGTGGTCGAAAAGGCGTAGGCGTTTCAGTGATTACTGGGCTAGATTTATCAGATGATGAATTGAAAAAGTTAGCTGCTGAACTTAAAAAACGTTGTGGTTGCGGTGGTTCAGTTAAAGACGGCAATATTGAGATTCAAGGCGAAAAACGTGATTTACTAAAACAACTTTTAGAACAAAAAGGGTTTAAAGTAAAATTAGCCGGTGGTTAAGATAAAACAAAAAATCCATCTTCAATTGAAGATGGATTTTTTTATGATTAACTTACCATGAAGTTTGGTTGGTAAGCAAAGAAAATTGCGCCCAAGAAACTTAATACAGCAAATACTAGAAATGCATTATTTGGATTTGTAGCTTTGCGACTAAAATATTTAGCCGAGAAGAAAATATAAAGCACAAGCATGATGATTTTCATGATGAGCCAGCTTTGTAACTGATAACCGACCAAGAAGAAAATAGTTAAGCCGCTCGCAATTAAAAGTGTATCAACTAAGTGCGGTAAAATTTTTAGCAGTTTAATTGCTCGCCAATCTTTCCCACTTAATTGCATTCCCCCACGGATAATTAATAACCCTAAACTTAAAAATGCACAAACAATGTGCAAATAAACTAACATAATCACTCCTGATGTAAAAGGAAAGTGCGGTCAAAAGTGACCGCACTTTAATTTCTTATTTTGCAATACGCTTATATTTAATACGATGTGGTTGTGTTGAGGCTTCACCTAAGGTTTTCTTTTTCCACTCTTCGTAGTCTGAGAAGTTACCTTCATAGAACGTCACTTTACCTTCATCACCGTAATCTAAAATATGAGTTGCAATACGGTCTAAGAACCAACGGTCATGGGAAATCACCATTGCACAACCAGGGAATTCTAAGATCGCATTTTCTAACGCACGTAAAGTTTCAACGTCTAAGTCATTGGTCGGTTCGTCCAATAACAGTACGTTACCACCACGTTGTAGAAGTTTAGCCAAGTGTAAACGACCGCGCTCACCACCCGATAATTCGCCCACACGTTTTTGTTGATCTACGCCTTTGAAGTTAAATCGGCCAACATAGGCACGGCTTGGAATTTCAAAGTTACCAATAGTGAGAATATCTTGTCCGTTAGACACTTCTTCCCATACGGTTTTTTTATCATCCATTGAGTCACGGAACTGATCGACAGAGGCAAGTACCACAGTTTCACCCATTGTAATTGAGCCGCTATCTGGTTGTTCTTGACCTGAAAGCATACGGAATAGGGTAGATTTACCTGCACCATTCGCGCCGATAATACCCACGATAGCACCTTTTGGAATGCTGAATGATAAATCATCAATTAAAGTACGGTCACCGTAAGATTTAGTGAGATGTTCTACCTCAATAACCTTATCACCTAAACGAGGACCAGGTGGAATAAAGAGTTCGTTGGTCTCGTTACGTTTTTGGTATTCGCCAGAGTTCAACTCATCGAAGCGTGCCATACGAGCTTTGCTTTTCGCTTGACGGCCTTTAGGATTTTGACGAACCCATTCTAACTCTTTCGCAATCGATTTTTGACGCGCATTTTCAGCCGCTTGTTCTTGCTCTAATCGTTTCTCTTTTTGCTCTAACCAAGAAGAGTAGTTACCTTCCCAAGGAATACCCTCACCACGGTCAAGCTCTAAGATCCAACCCGCTACGTTGTCTAAGAAGTAACGGTCGTGGGTAATCGCCACAACGGTACCTTCGTAGTCATGTAAGAAACGCTCTAACCATGCTACCGATTCTGCATCTAAGTGGTTGGTTGGCTCGTCTAATAAGAGCATGTCTGGTTTTTCGAGTAATAAGCGACAAAGTGCGACACGGCGACGTTCGCCCCCTGATAAATGCTCAATTTTTGCATCCCAATCCGGTAAACGTAATGCATCAGCTGCACGTTCTAACTGGTTATCTAAATTATGTCCATCATGCGCTTGAATAATGGCTTCAAGGTTTGCTTGCTCAGCTGCTAATTTATCGAAATCTGCATCAGGATCAGCATAAAGTGCATAGACTTCGTCTAAACGGGTCAGTGCATTTTTTACTTCAGAAACGGCTTCTTCGACCGCTTCACGCACAGTTTGTTGCGGATCAAGTTTTGGTTCCTGTGGAAGATAACCAATCTTAATACCTGGTTGTGGACGCGCTTCACCTTCGAACTCTTTATCCACGCCCGCCATAATGCGTAAAAGGGTTGATTTACCCGCACCATTTAAGCCGAGCACCCCGATTTTTGCACCAGGGAAGAAGCTTAAAGAAATATCTTTCAAAATATGACGCTTCGGTGGCACCACTTTGCCGACACGGTGCATCGTATATACAAATTGCGTTGACATAATTTTCTCGATGTTATGAATAAAAGTGCGGTTATTTTACTTGATGTTTAGGGAATAAGCTATTTGAAAGGCAAAAAAAACCACCCATATAGGGTGGTAGGAAAGTAGTTTAGCTATATTTATGATTATTTTATTTAGGAACTTTATGAATATCAAGCAATCACTTGACGAAACAGATAGTACATAAATTTCAGTTATAATGGAAATACGAATGAATAATTTGTTGATACAAATCAAGAAAATCACAGGATTTTTTACGTTTAGATCGATTTTTATTCGATTTTGATTAGGAACTGCTTGTGATAAAATCTGTCTATTCAATTATTTAGCCCACTTTATTCTTATTTATGTTTAAAAAATTACTCCTAGGATTATCGCTAATTTCTCCTTTTTCGGTTCTCGCACATCCTCACGCCTTTATTGATATGCAAACCAAACCGTTAGTGAAAGATAATCAATTAATTGGTTTTTCGGCCCAATGGTTACTGGATGAAGCTAGCTCTTCAGCCGTATTGTATGACATGATGCAGACGAAAGGTGATAAAGCGGCTAAACAAAAACTCATTGATGAAGTGATGGCAAATGTTGTGAATGAACATTACTTTAGTTATGTCTTTGACAAAGAAAATCATAAGATTAAATACACAAAACACCCTGAAAATTACGGTATGCGTGTGAAAGGGAACGAGGTGGAATATTATTTTGATTTTCTTTTAGCTCAGCCACAGGCCTTGCAAAATAATGAATTTACGCTGATGACTTATGACCGCACTTATTATGTGGCAATGCGGTATGCAGAAACTGGCAAAAGAGCGGTTGATTTTTCATCACTTCCTGCAAACTGCAAAGGCGAGGTGCTGGAACCTAATGTCGATGAAAAAATTCAATCTTACGCATCATCATTGGATAAATCGCAAAAAAATGAAGATGATTCTCTTGGTGTATCGTTTGCACAGAAAGTGAAAATTAAATGTGAATAAAAAATGAAGTTAAAACTGACCGCACTTTTTATTGGTTTATTAGCGATTATCTTCGCATTATTACCTTGGCTGTTTGTGCAAGTTGCCGATTGGCAAAAAGCCTTTAATCAGCTGATTTCTGAAAATCTACACCAGATTCAAGCACATTCATCTACTGCAGGATTGTGGTTGATTTTTGCCGCCTTTTCTTATGGTGTATTACATGCATTAGGGCCTGGGCATGGGAAATTTATTATTGCTGGTTATCTTTCTACTCACGAAAGCCAGCTTAAAACCAGCGTACGCTTAAGTTTGCTTTCCTCTCTCATGCAAGGTTTTGTCGCAGTTGCAGCAACCTCCATTGTGGTGGTGATACTTAATCTTTCCTCAAAATATTTTAAACTTAGTCAGTTATGGCTAGAGCGTAGCGCACTCATTTTATTATTGTTGTTAGGGTTTTATTGGATTGCTCAAAGTTTGAAAGGCTTAAAGAAAAAACAATCTTTTCGTATTACATCAATCCAATCATTACCGAAACAGATTGGAATAGCTTCGCCATTTCGATATGAGCAAGGAAAAGCAAGCCAAGCGCAATGTAGTTGTGGACATCAACATCTACCCAATGATCAACAGCTTAAGCAATCGAGTGATTTAAAATCTCAACTCTTAGTGATTTTAACTATTGGTATGCGACCGTGTAGTGGTGCCATTTTTGTGCTTTTTCTCGCTTATATGCTGGATCTGTATTGGTGGGGAATTGTAGCTACGTTTGCCATGTCTCTGGGCACAGGATTAATGCTTTCACTTTTTGCAGCGTTAGTACGCTATGCGAGAAATGTCGCGACTCGCTTAGGCCATTGGTATGGTTTAGCGGGTTCTAATCAAAAAGGCGAAGCCATGATCAAATGTATTGCAGGTGCAATTATGATCTTTTTTGCACTAAGCTTGTTATATGGCACGATGGGGGCTGTAACAGGTGGCGCAGCCTTATTTGGTGGATAAAGAAAAGGGCAGCATTTGCTGCCCATTTATTTGAAAATAGATTATTCAACCCAAGTGACGATTTCTTCAATTGCTCTACGAGATTTTTTGGTAATGTCTCT
>CABQSN010000097.1:0-6808 GCA_902466845.1 uncultured Haemophilus sp. | reverse complement strand
TGCGCGGCAAAGTGGCGCCAGGAATTACCGCAAAAGACATTATTCTTGCCATCATCGGTAAAACCACCATGGCAGGCGGTACAGGCCATGTGGTGGAATTCTGCGGTGAAGCCATTCGTGACCTTTCTATGGAAGGTCGTATGACCGTTTGTAATATGGCGATTGAAATGGGTGCGAAAGCAGGCTTAATCGCGCCAGATGAAACCACTTTCGAATACTTAAAAGGTCGTCCGCATGCACCGAAAGGTAAAGATTGGGATGATGCAGTTGCTTATTGGAAAACCTTAAAATCCGATGATGATGCGAAATTTGATACAGTCATCACGTTAGAAGCCAAAGATATTGCACCACAGGTAACTTGGGGAACAAACCCAGGCCAAGTAATCGGTATCGATCAGCCAGTGCCAAACCCAGCAGAAATGACCGATCCCGTGACTCGTGCTTCAGCAGAAAAAGCCTTGAATTATATCGGTTTAAAACCGAATACCGATTTAAAAGAAATCCCTGTAGATCAAGTGTTTATCGGTTCTTGTACTAATGCTCGTATCGAAGATTTACGTGCCGCAGCGGCTGTCATGAAAGGCCGCAAAAAAGCCGATAATGTAAAACGTATTTTAGTGGTACCAGGTTCTGGTTTAGTGAAAGAACAAGCAGAAAAAGAAGGCTTGGATAAAATCTTTATCGAAGCGGGGGCTGAATGGCGTAATCCGGGCTGTTCAATGTGCTTAGGGATGAACGATGATCGTTTAGGCGAATGGGAACGTTGTGCTTCCACGTCAAACCGTAACTTTGAAGGTCGCCAAGGCCGTAATGGTCGCACTCACTTAGTGAGTCCTGCGATGGCAGCGGCAGCGGGAATGTTTGGTAAATTCGTTGATATTCGTGACGTCACATTAAACTAAGGAGCAGAAAATGGCAGGATTTAAACAACTTTCAGGCTTAGTAGTGCCATTGGATGCGGCAAATGTGGACACGGATGCGATTATTCCAAAACAATTTTTACAAGCCATTACCCGAGTAGGCTTTGGCAAACATTTATTCCATGAATGGCGTTATTTGGATGTGGACGGGACCAAGCCCAATCCAGATTTCGTATTGAATTATCCACAATATCAAGGTGCGACCATTTTATTAGCGCGTAAAAACCTTGGCTGTGGTTCTTCTCGTGAACATGCACCTTGGGCATTAGCCGATTACGGTTTCAAAGTAATGATCGCACCAAGTTTTGCGGATATTTTCTACAACAACAGTTTAAACAACCACATGTTACCGATTCGTTTAAGCGAAGAAGAAGTGGAAGAAATCTTCCAATGGGTGTGGGCAAATGAAGGCAAACAAATCCATGTAGATTTAGAAGCGATGACGGTCACTGTAGGTGACAAAGTCTATCACTTTGAACTGGATGAATTCCGCCGTCATTGTTTGTTAAACGGCTTGGATAACATCGGTTTGACGTTACAACATGAAGATGCCATCAGTGAATACGAAAAAAATATTCCGGCATTTTTACGTTAATCTGTTTTTTACTCGGACAGCAAATATTGCTAACCATTCGGCGGACAATTTGTCCGCCTTTCTTTTTGAAAACATTCCATTTTTTTACCGCACTTTCTCCCCTTTTATTTGACACTCTGTGTGCTTATACCTATCATTCTCCTCAATATTGATTGATTTTAAAAAGAGCTGTCTATGTCACATAATCAAACCGAATTACTGAAAAAATCCCTCGCTGAACGCATCCTCATTTTAGATGGTGCGATGGGGACGATGATCCAAAAATATAAACTCACCGAGGCTGATTTTAGAGGCGAGCGTTTTAAAGAAAGTGCGGTTGATTTACGTGGCAATAATGACTTGCTCACCTTAACCCAACCGCTGCTAATTTCTGCCATTCATGAGAAATATTTACAAGCGGGTGCCGATATTATTGAAACCAATACCTTCAGTTCGACCACTATTGCACAAGCAGATTATGACTTACAGTCTATTGCCTACGAACTGAATTTTGCAGGCGCAAAACTAGCGCGTTTAGCCACAGATAAATACAGCACACCAGAAAAACCTCGCTTTGTTGCGGGCGTGTTAGGGCCAACCAACCGTACAGCCTCTATTTCTCCTGATGTAAACGATCCAGGTTTCCGTAACATTACCTTTATGGAACTGGTCGATGCCTATGCTGAAGCAACCAAAGGCTTAATTGAAGGTGGTGCTGATTTAATCATGATCGAAACCATTTTCGACACGTTAAACGCAAAAGCCGCCATTTTTGCTATTGAAACCGTATTTGAAGAATTAGGTGTGGAATTGCCGATTATGATTTCCGGCACCATTACCGATGCTTCCGGCCGTACGCTTTCTGGACAAACCACCGAAGCATTCTACAACTCGCTTCGTCACGCTAAACCACTGACTTTCGGTTTGAACTGTGCGTTAGGCCCGAAAGAACTTCGCCAGTATGTTGAACAACTGTCTAAAATCAGCGAAACCTATGTTTCCGTGCACCCGAATGCGGGCTTGCCAAATGCCTTCGGCGGCTACGATCTTGGTGCAGAAGACATGGCGGCACACCTTAAAGAATGGGCGGAAAGCGGCTTTGTGAACATTATCGGCGGCTGTTGCGGCACCACACCAGAGCACATCAAAGCCTTTGCAGATGCGATGCAAGGTATTACGCCGCGTAAATTACCTGAAATTAAAACCGCGATGCGTTTATCAGGCTTAGAACCACTCAATATTGATGATGAAAGCCTGTTCGTAAATGTGGGTGAACGTAATAACGTGACGGGTTCGGCGAAATTTAAACGTTTAATTAAAGAAGACAAATTTGCCGAAGCCATTGAAATTGCTATCGACCAAGTAGAAAACGGCGCGCAAGTGATCGACGTTAACATGGACGAAGCCTTACTCGACAGCAAAAAATGCATGACCCGTTTCCTCAATATTATGGCGACCGAACCCGATGCGGCGAAAGTGCCTGTCATGATCGACTCATCTAAATGGGAAGTGATTGAGGCAGGTTTACAGTCGGTTCAAGGTAAACCGATTGTAAACTCTATCTCGCTGAAGGAAGGTGAAGAAATCTTTATCGAACACGCTAAACTGGTGCGTAAATACGGTGCAGCTGTGGTGGTCATGGCGTTTGACGAAGTGGGTCAGGCCGATACCGAAGATCGCAAAGTCGAAATTTGTAGCCGTGCTTATGACATTTTGGTGAACCAAGTAGGCTTCCCACCAGAAGACATCATTTTCGATCCGAATATTTTTGCTATCGGTACAGGGATTGAAGAACACAACAACTACGGTGTGGATTTCATCAATGCTACCGGTCGCATTAAACGCGCACTACCGCATGCGAAAATCTCAGGTGGGGTGTCGAATGTGTCTTTCTCATTCCGTGGTAACAACGTGATGCGTGAAGCCATTCACGCAGTGTTCCTCTATCATGCTATCAAACAAGGCATGGATATGGGGATCGTGAATGCAGGACAGCTCGCGATTTATGACGATCTCGATCCTGAATTGCGTGAAATCGTGGAAGATGCGGTATTAAATCGCAGCCCTGATGCCACCGAAAAACTGCTCGATATTGCAGAAAAATATCGTAACCAAGGCAACGATGAAAGTGCGGTCGATTCTGTCGCAGAATGGCGCACTTGGCCAGTGGAAGAACGTTTAAAACACGCGCTGGTGAAAGGGATTACTACTCATATTGTGGAAGATACCGAAGAAGCTCGCCAACAATTACCAAGCCCATTAGATGTGATTGAAGGCCCGCTGATGGAAGGGATGGATGTCGTCGGTGATTTATTCGGTGACGGTAAAATGTTCCTGCCACAAGTGGTGAAATCTGCACGCGTGATGAAACAATCTGTGGCGTATTTAGAGCCGTTTATCAATGCTACCAAACAAAAAGGTTCAAGCAACGGTAAAGTGGTGATTGCCACCGTGAAAGGCGACGTGCACGATATTGGTAAAAACATCGTAAGCGTGGTGATGCAATGTAATAACTTTGAAGTGATTGACTTGGGCGTCATGGTGCCGGCGGACAAAATCATTCAAACCGCCATTGATGAAAAAGCTGATCTTATCGGCTTGAGCGGTTTAATTACGCCATCCCTTGATGAAATGGAATACTTCCTCGGCGAAATGACCCGTTTGGGCTTGAACTTGCCTGTTTTAATCGGCGGTGCAACGACCTCCAAAGAACATACCGCCATTAAACTGTATCCAAAATATAAACAACACGGCGTGTTCTATACCTCAAACGCCTCCCGTGCGGTAACGGTGTGTGCCACGTTGATGAACCCGGAAGGGCGTGCGGCATTGTGGGAGCAATTCAAGAAAGATTACGAGAAAATCCAACAATCCTTCGCCAACCGCAAACCGCTACGTAAACAACTGAGCATTGAAGAAGCGCGCGCCAACCGTTTCGACGGCTTTAGTGGCGAATGGGCGGATTATGTGCCACCAACACCAAAACAAACGGGCATTGTGGAATTTAAAAACGTACCAATTGCCGAACTGCGCAAATTTATCGACTGGTCGCCGTTCTTCCGCGTGTGGGGCTTGATGGGCGGCTATCCGGATGCCTTTGATCATCCGGAAAGTGGCGAAGAAGCCCGCCGCGTGTGGAATGATGCGCAAGCAATGTTAGATGCGTTTGAACAAAACCACAAACTTAACCCAAGCGGCGTATTGGGCATTTTCCCTGCAGAACGTGTGGGCGATGATGTGGTGCTTTTCGCTGATGAAGAACGCACACAACAAATTGGCACCGCTTACGGCTTACGCCAACAAACCGAACGTGGCAAAAACAGCAAAAGTCCGTTTAACTTTGCCTTAAGTGACTTTATTGCTGATCGCGAAAGTGGCAAAAAAGACTGGATGGGTATGTTTGCAGTCTGTGCGGGAATTGAAGAAATGGAGTTAGTAGAAGGCTATAAAGCGGCAGGCGATGACTACAACGCTATCTTACTACAAGCTGTGGGTGACCGCTTAGCCGAAGCCATGGCGGAATACTTGCACTTTGAGCTTCGCACCCGCATTTGGGGCTATACGCAAGAAGAGTTCGATAATCAAGGTTTAATCAATGAAAACTATGTTGGCATCCGACCTGCACCGGGTTACCCAAGCTGCCCAGAACATACCGAAAAAGCCTTGATTTGGGATTTATTAGAAGTCGAACAACGCATCGGCATGAAGCTCACTGAAAGCTACGCCATGTGGCCTGCTGCTTCTGTCTGCGGTTGGTACTTCACCCACCCTGCAAGTAACTATTTCACCTTAGGTCGCATTGATGAAGACCAAGCTCAAGATTATGCCAAACGTAAAGGTTGGGATGAGAGAGAGATGTTGAAGTGGTTGGGTGTTGCGATGAAGTAAATATGCCTTATTAAAGTAAGAAGACCACCTAAAATTAGGTGGTCTTTCATATGTATTGATAAAAACTATTTTGGAATCCCCTTTCTGTTTGGATTATTAATCCATTGTGATATTTTTCCTATAAAATCCCAAACATCATTATGAGTTGGTCTAATATAGTGATCAGAACTAGGATCATCTCCCATCTTTTCAAAAATATTTCTTAGCCAACCGTTTTTATTTCTATCAATATCAAGATCACTTAACCAATTCTCAACTTCTCCTATTGGAACAACAAAACTCCCATATTCCATTAAATTATCAAAGAAATTTGAACAGAATTCTTGATCTTCTTTTGTTAATAAATTAATTCCACCACTACGTTTAAAATCTTTTCCATCAAATGCGTTTACTAGATTTTCCCTATTTGTTCTGAAGGAGCTTTTATTTCGCTCAGGAATATATATACCATCTAAAACTTTATTCCAATTAACGCCCCCTTCTTTAATAACATCAATATCAACAATCCCAACCGCAGGAATACCTAAATCTCTTAATGGCTTAACAATATCCCAAACAGTCTGTTTATTTTGAGCATTTAGAAACAAACATCCTTCAATCCCTCTTGGATCTTTTTCCTTTAATAAACGTTCATTAATTTCTTGATAAAAAGCTCTATCAGCATCGGCTTCAGTAACTACAACCGCATTATAGAAGAGCGCATTAAAAACACCTATTGAACGTAATAATGGATTTTGCATCAAAGGTTTCAACTTATCTTGCGTTAAAATTCTCGCTGTTGCCCCCTGAGTCCCATAAGTAAGTCTCACGATATTAATACCAACATTACTTTGTACACACCCCATCAAGAAATCAGCACTATGGGTTGCAACAAATAGTCTTTTATCATTATTTAATATGGATGTGATCTCTTTACCTAATTTATAGGATAGTGTTGGATGTAAGAATGCCTCTGGTTCATCAACTAATATGAAATCAGACTCTCCGGCAATTAAAGCTATTATAATTCCTATAAATGCTTTAACACCATCACTAGCATTCTCCACTAAAATTGCATTCTTATGAAAAGCGATTGCCTCCTCAGTAAGACTTTTATCTAAACTATCTTTAGGTTCTTCTTCAGACAATCTCAATCTAAGATTGCCTAAACTAGTAGGATCAATTACTAAATACTTTCTAAAAGCACCATAAATAACATCTCTAACTTTAGACATTAATACCTGATCCTTAAATAATTTAGAAAAACTGTCTATAGGATCTCCTTGCAAATCACCCGCATTTTGTGAATTAACTAAAGATAATCTACTATATCCATCAAGCCTTGTTGTAAAATAAGATAAAACTTTTGCTAATTGTGAATTTTTGAAGTTCTCCTTATTTGGAGATAGCGCAGTATTGATTAAATCAGGCAAATAAATCTGATTAT
>CABQSN010000096.1:0-6829 GCA_902466845.1 uncultured Haemophilus sp. | reverse complement strand
CTCCACCAACATTTGCTTGGTATCTCTGTTCATTGGTCTTCAAACACATTCAAGCGATTGGTGGCTTAAAAGAAATTGCAAAACGTAATGCCGTGAAAGCACAAACCCTTTATGACTACATTGATAGCAGCAAACTCTATCGTAACGTCGTGGCTAAAGAAAACCGTTCAACCATGAATGTGACATTCGTAACAGGTAATCCAGAGCTTGATGCTAAATTTGTCGCAGAATCTACAGCTGCCGGTCTTCAAGCCTTAAAAGGTCACAAAGTGTTAGGTGGTATGCGTGCATCTATCTACAATGCAATGCCATTAGAAGGTGTACAAGCGCTCATTGAATTCATGAAAAAATTTGAAGCTGAAAATAGCTAATTATCTGATTTATTAAACTCAACGTGCGGGCTGAAAAGCCTGCTCGTTTTTATAAGGAAAGCATATGCAATACATCAACGTCGCCAATCAAGGCGTAAAATCTCTTTCACCTTACCAAGCCGGAAAACCCATCGAAGAACTCGAACGTGAATTAGGCATTACTGATATCGTTAAACTGGCCTCGAATGAAAACCCTTTCGGTTTTCCTGAAAGTGCGAAAAAAGCCATTCAAGCCCAACTTGATCATTTAACTCGTTATCCTGATGCGAATGGTTTTGAACTTAAAGCAGCTATTGCGAAAAAATTTGGTGTGCAACCAAACCAAATCACCCTTGGCAATGGTTCTAACGATTTATTAGAGCTCTTTGCTCATACCTTTGCGGCTGAGCATGATGAAGTGATTTATTCACAATATGCTTTTATTGTTTACCCTTTAGTGACCAAAGCCATTAATGCCGTCGCAAAAGAAATTCCAGCTAAGAATTGGGGGCATGATTTAAACGGATTTTTGACCGCACTTTCAGATAAAACCAAGCTGATTTTTATTGCCAATCCAAACAATCCAACTGGGAATTTCTTAACGGAAGCAGAATTGGATGCCTTCTTAGCCAAAGTGCCTGAAAATGTGATCGTGGTATTAGATGAGGCTTATACTGAATTTACTCATCCAAGCGAACGCGTTAATTCTTTTGCATTACTGGAAAAATACCCGAATCTTATCGTTTCACGCTCACTATCGAAAGCTTATGGACTTGCGGGTTTACGTATTGGCTACGCGGTCTCTAATCCTGAAATTGCAGATTTATTAAATCGTGTTCGTCAGCCATTTAACTGTAATAGTCTTGCTTTGACCAGTGCGATTGCGGTGATGAACGATGATGCCTTTGTCGAAAAAGTGGCTGAGAATAATCGCCAAGAAATGAAACGTTATGAGGCCTTCTGCCAACAATATGGTTTAGACTTTATTCCATCTAAAGGTAACTTTATTACCATTGATTTTAAACAACCGGCCGCACCAATTTATGATGCATTATTACGTGAAGGCGTCATTGTGCGTCCTATTGCTGGTTATGGCATGCCAAACCACTTACGCATCAGTATTGGCTTACCACAAGAAAATGACAAATTTTTTACTGCACTCGTTAAAGTGCTTAATTTAGGAAATGAAAAATAGGAGCTTTTATGACTCAAGTAACAATGATGGGTAATCCCATTGAAGTAAGCGGCAACTTTCCCCAAAAAGGAGAGAAAGTGACCGCACTTACGCTCACCAATAAAGAACTCACTGACGTCACGCTTGATACTTATGCAGGAAAACGCAAAGTTTTAAATATTTTCCCAAGTATTGATACAGGTGTATGTGCAACTTCTGTTCGCAAATTTAATCAACAAGCAGCTAATTTAAAAAATGCTGTGGTACTTTGCATTTCAGCTGATTTACCTTTTGCACAAGCACGATTCTGCGGTGCGGAAGGTATTGAGAACGTAGAAACACTTTCTACTTTCCGTCATAAAGAAGTCCATGAAAACTTAGGGGTAAACATCACAACTGGTCCAATCACGGGTTTGACTGCTCGTTCAGTGATTGTCTTAGATGAAAACAATAACGTGTTACATAGTGAATTGGTGTCTGAAATTAAAGATGAGCCAAATTATGAAGCTGCGCTAGCCGCACTATAATGAATAAGGCGCTTTTTTCATAGAAAGCGCCTTTTTATTTATTCAGGGAAAATCTCATTCAATATCAATGCAATTCCATCATCATTATGCGAAGCCGTGACACGATTTGCGGCTTGTTTAATTTCATCGGGTGCATTGCCCATTGCAACGCCTAATCCTACGCTTTCTAGCATATCTAAATCGTTAAAGTTATCACCGAAAGCAACACATTCTTCCATCTTCACATGAAAATAATCTTCAAGAAAACGTACCGCGTTACCTTTTGTCGCGGATTTATGCATCACTTCAAGGAAATTCGCATGAGAACGGCAAATACTTAAATGCGGGAATTTCTCTTTCAAGATTTGCTCAATACCAATCACTTCATCTGTTTCACCAATGATTTGAATTTTATGTGGAGAATAGACCGCACTTTCATCATAAGGATCAATCTGAATGCCTGTCACGCTACGTTCATAAATCACCCATTTATTATCCAAATCGCGAGCGACGCAATCATCATAGGTATAATAATTGACACCTAGTGCAGGATAGTCTGCTAATACTTGATTAATGGCTTGAATATCAGCAGGATCAATTTGTACCGAATAAATAGGCGTAGCGTTTTTATCTAAAATCAAGGCACCACTGAATGCCACAATGATATTGTAATTTTCAATAAGTTTCGCATAAGGCCAAATACCAAGCGGCGAACGAGCAGAAATGGGTGTAAATGGAATACCTTGTTTTGTAATGCGTTGAATTGCATCTAAGGTTTTAGGCGAAATTCGATGATCCGACGTTAATAAGGTACCATCAAAATCGCTGAATACGGCTTTATACATAATTGCTCCAAATCGTCATTATTTTTCGGAAAGGTAAGGATCGGCAAAGCCTAAACCCTGCATAATTTCAGTTTCTAAACTTTCCATTTCTTCGGCCTCATCATCTTCAATGTGATCGTAGCCCAGCAAATGTAAGCTACCATGCACAATCATATGCGCCCAATGTGCCATTAAAGGCTTTTCTTGCTCGATAGCTTCACGCTCTACTACCTGACGACAAATCACTAAATCGCCCAACAGCGGTAATTCCACTTCGTCAGGACATTCAAAAGGAAAAGACAACACATTAGTTGGACGATCTTTTCCACGATAAGTTAAATTTAAATCATGACTTTCCGCTTCATCCACAATGCGCACCGTCATTTCCACATTATCACTTTCTGGTTGCACTGCAGCAGTTGCCCATTGCAGAATTTGTTCTTCTGATGGTAAGCCTTCTGTATTTTCACAGGCCAGTTGCAAATCGATAATCATATTGCCCATGTTATTCTCCTAAATTCGTTTCATTTTCTGACCGCACTTTTTGCTCACGTTCAGCTCGACGCTGCGCAGCGATTTCTTGACGGCGGATTTCATCTTGGGCTTCCCATTCTTCGTAA
Organism: uncultured Haemophilus sp.; assembly: GCA_902466845.1. GTDB lineage: Bacteria > Pseudomonadota > Gammaproteobacteria > Enterobacterales > Pasteurellaceae > Haemophilus_D. Next base: position 3,355 of record CABQSN010000096.1, on the reverse strand, counting down.
GCTTGCACCACTTTTGCCACCACAGGATGTCGTACAATATCTTTACTCTCAAAGTAGTTAAAGCTCAATTCCGACACTTTGCTTAACACTTCCATGGCGTGGCGTAAACCCGATTTTGTGCTTCGCGGTAAATCGATTTGGGTCACATCCCCTGTAATCACGGCTTTAGAATTAAAACCAATACGGGTTAAAAACATTTTTATTTGTTCGACCGTCGTATTTTGGCTTTCATCTAGAATGATAAAGCTGTCATTGAGTGTGCGACCACGCATATAAGCCAATGGTGCGATTTCAATCACATTACGCTCCATCAATTTTTGTACGCGTTCAAAGCCTAACATTTCAAATAACGCATCATAAAGTGGTCGTAAATAAGGCTCAATTTTCTGTCCTAAATCACCAGGCAGGAAACCTAATTTTTCGCCCGCTTCCACCGCAGGGCGAGTCAGCAAAATGCGACGAATTTCTTGACGCTCTAATGCCTCAACGGCAGCCGCTACTGCTAAAAAGGTTTTCCCTGTGCCAGCGGGGCCAATCCCAAAACTAATATCGTGCGTAAGAATATTATGTAAATACTGAATTTGATTTTCACCACGCGGTTTAATCAAACCTCGCTTGGTTTTAATTGTGGTGCTATAGACGTGATTTTCACTACGTGACTCACTTCCCTCTTGCGATAAAATTCTGCTCTCTTGCAAGGCAATATGCACATCTTCTAAATCAAGTTCTTTCACTTTCCCCTTAATTGGTGCAGTCTCCACATATAATGTTTGGATTAATTTAGCCGCACGATCAATTAATTGTTCATGGTGAGATTTGGGATTTTCATCATTTGATTTCAGGGTAAAAGTGAAATTATTGCGGGAAATATTGAGGTTAAATTCTTTTTCAATCAGTTTGATATTTTCATCGAATGCACCGCAAAGGGATTGCAGACGATCATTTTCTTGAGGTTCTAAGGTAAAAGTTGTCATTAAATTTCATTTTAGAATTGTGAATACTGTTTCCATTTTAGCCTAATTACGATGAATGTAAAACGGGCTTCACCAACTGATGAAGCCCGATAACTAAATTAAGGCAATTCAGGGAAAAGCATCTTAATCACATTCATTGTCAATCGTCGAGATTGTCCACTAAATGGGAAAATATGCATCATCATCATAGGATTAAAGTTTGCCTCAATCACACCCCACGAACGTAGGCTCGGTTCTGCCGGCTTTTTCAAATCAGGAATAATCAAATCCACGCCACACACTGCCGCCCCCATTGCTTTGCTAATCCCGACCGCAATTTCTTTGTAACTGGCATGCATTTCATCCGTCATATCAATAGAATCACCGCCTGTACTAATATTGGAATTCGCACGTAATTGGACAAGTTGATCTTTCGCTGGAATAGAATCCACAGTTAAGCCTTGTTCCTTAAGCTGCAACTGCTCAATATCCCCTAATGCAATTTTTTTCAATGGTGTACGACTGCCATCGCCCCGTAAAGGATGATCATTTTTAGCGGCAACTAATTCAACAACAGTATGTACACCATCTCCAATGACATTTGCTGGCACACGTAATAAGACAGCTAACGTTTGATCACCCAGCACAAAGAAACGATATTCGGTGCCTTGTAGATAATCTTCAACCATGATCTCTTTATCTTCACGGAAAGCAATCTCTACTGCTTTTGCAAAATCATCTCTATCCGTTACACCTTGTTGGAAAATACTGATCCCTAAACCAAAATTCGTTGATTTTGGCTTAATCACGACAGCTCGATTCTCAAAAAGTGGGAAATTTTCGACCGCACTTTTCACATCGGTAAACTCGATGCTTTGCGGTACATTAAATCCGGCTTTCGCTAACACTTTCTTCGTCACCACTTTATTTTCCATGATGAGTGGGGAAATATAGCTATCGTGAGAAGTCATATTACCGTTTTTCACATATTCCAAATGGTCGCCAAATTGAAGACTGAGAAATTGATCGCGTTCATCTAAAATCTCAATCTTTAATCCTTTTTGGATTGCATCAAACAATAACGCCTGTGTGGACAGTTCCATATTATCAAACGCACTTAATGCATAAAAACGTTCAAAGGCTTTTGCTTTATTGGATTGCGCGATATCCGCCCCTAATTGTTGGTAACTGCCGACCTGTTCAATTGCCGCGACCACTTTTGCACAAAGCGTTTGGCTTGGATCCGCAAATTGCCCTAATTTGTCTTTAACAATCGTTTTAATCTCATCACTCACATTGAGTTGCTCAAGCATTTTGAGCATTTCAAGGAGGACTAATTCCCCTTCTACCGCATAAACGCTTTGCTGTCTTGGGTCTTCCCATGCCACTTCAGCAAGACGTGCTTTGCCTAATTTTATGCCCTCTTGATCAGCGGTATCGTCAAGCCATGCCATTAACAAAATAAAATAATGAATGAATTTCGCATCTGCAAGTTCCATTCCATAAGGTGCAAACGGATTGAGATCAAACAAACGAAATTCTAAATATTGAATTCCTTTTTCAAGTAAATCTCGCGCTTTTTTAGCACCACGCAAACGTACGCTTGAGTAAAACTCTTTTTCCGCAATCAAATCACCCGATTTCACCCAGTGTTCTAACGTCTCAACATACTCTTGCAAACTGTCATAAGAGACGTGGATCTTCGGATCATTCACATAACCATATTTCCCTGAACGTAAACTCCGCACATATTGATGCGGTTTAAGGGGTGAATTGCCTCTGAAATATTTTTCCTCTACCGTCGGTGTTGCAGAAAACAAGTAAAGTAAAATCCATTGATAGCGTAAGAAGTTTTTGGCTATTTTTAGGTAAAAATTATTTTGAAAATCAACCGCACTTTGTGTTTCATTTTGTGCATGAAATAAGGCATCAATAAACTTAGGGTCAATTTGAAAATTGTAATGAATACCACTGACCATTTGCTTATATTTACCGTAAGACTGGACTAAATGCTCCCGATAAGCCACATCTTCCTGATTATCTAATTGTGCAACCTTAATGTGTTCTTCTGGTGGTAATCCTGCTGGCATACTGAAAGGAAAAATAAATTCATCCTCCGGTAAAGTTCGCAAAGTCACTTCATGAATGGCTGAAAGCCAACGTAGTGTATCCTCTAACTTTTTCATAGGGGGAGTCACCAATTCCAACTGACTTTCTGCAAAATCTGTTTGAATGTAAGGGTGGAAACGACGATTACCAAAGGCTTTGGGGTGCAATGATGTCACTATTGAACCATCCGAATGCACCCGTTGACTTTCCTTTTCAATCCCAAAAGTGCCTTGCTGGAATAAGAGTTCTAGATGATGTTGTTTAATGATTTGCTGAATGTTCATATCCGTTCC
>CABQSN010000095.1:0-7061 GCA_902466845.1 uncultured Haemophilus sp. | reverse complement strand
CAACGGCGAAAATTATTGGCATGCTGTTCCGCTAAAATTTCCGTTGGTGCCATTAAAGCCACTTGTTTGCCATTATCAATCGCTAATAAGGCAGCTAAGGCTGCCACTAATGTTTTCCCCGAACCTACATCCCCTTGAACAAGCCGCATCATCGGATAATCTTTTGCTAAATCCTGTTCAATATCGGCCACCACTCTATTTTGGGCATTGGTTGGTTGAAACGGCAAAGATGCAAGAAAACGTTGTTTCAAATCAGTTTGATAATCCAATGGCAACGCTAAAAACTGCTGCGTACCCAACCGTACTTTTTGCATCGCAAGATTATGTGCAAGAAGCTCTTCAAAGATAAGTCGTTGCTGTGCGGGATGTTCTCCTTTCTCTAAAATATCTAATGAGATATCTGGCGGCGGACGATGCAAAAATCGAATAGCATCCTTTAAGCTAAAAGGATGTGGATTAAATTCATTAGGTAAAATTTCCGTTAATTGGATTTTATCGAGTAAAGCCAATGCTTGATCGGTTAGCTTACGTAATGAATTTTGTTTTAAACCTTCCGTTGTGGAATAAATTGGTGTGAGCGTTTCCTCTAAAACTAATGGCGCATTATCCCGTATAATTTGATACTCAGGATGATGAATTTCCGCCATAAAGCGCCCGCGTTTAATTTCACCAAACGCTTTGACGCGCGTACCAATCTGAAAACTGTTTTTCATCCCCGCATTAAAATTGAAAAAACGGAGCATAATCTTGCTCGTTCCATCAGAAAGACTTACAGTTAAAATAGGACGGCGCCCAAAGGCAACTTCACAGGTTTGGACAACCCCTTCAATGGTGGCATATTGTTCAGGACGAAGATCAGCAATGGGTGTTATTCTCGTGCGATCTTCATAACGGATAGGTAAATGAAAAAGCAAGTCTTGGATATTATGAATTCCAATACGGCTTAATTTATCGGAGATTGCCGCACCTACACCGGATAAAGTTGTTAAAGGAACGGCATCGAGAAGTTGTGTGCTCATTATGCTTCATTAATATTGCGCTTCAAACGAATCACACTGGTAATTTGTTTGATTTTTCGCATAATGTTTTCTAAATGATAGATATCTCTCGCGCCAACTTGGATAATGACTAATAGCAGATTATTCTCTAATTCTTCAGTCCAAATACTTTGAATATTACTTTCACAAGTCGCGACCGCTGTCATGAGGCTACCTAATACATTTTGTTCATTAAGCATTTCAATGTGTAATTCGGCATCAAAATTGACCGCACTTTCAGCCTCTTCCCATTTTGCCGCGGTGAAATCTTTGGCATTACCTGACGTTAAATTAGAACAAGCTTGATGATGAACAACCACACCTTTCTTCGCGGTACTTAATGCCACGATCGGATCACCCGGAATTGGATGACAACATTGAGCGAAAGACGCTTTCATTTCGCCATCTCGGCTTAACGTTAGCGTACTTTGTGTGTTTTCAGACACACCATCCACATCAATTTCAATAGCTTCATCCATTAATTGGTGAGCAATAACGCTCGACATTTGATTGCCCACACCAATTTCCTCAAAAAGCTCATTAAGGCTTGAGAGATTCAATTCATTCAATACTGCTTGGATTTTCTCTTCAGAAACTTCAGAGAGATAATGTGGTTTTAGGGCCATTTCTAGCTGTTTTTTACCAGTTTGAACAGCATCATCTGCACGCAATAATTTTAAGAAATGACGAATACGAGTTCTTGCGCGAGCGGTCACTACAAAGTTTAACCAGCTAACGCTTGGATGAGTATTTTCACTGGTCACAATCTCAACGGTTTGACCAGATTCTAAAGCTTGTGATAATGGATAAGGTTTATGCTCTACTACTGCCGCAACGCAATGATTTCCCACATCAGAATGCACTGCATAAGCAAAATCGACAGCTGTTGCACCCATTGGTAATTCAACGATACGACCTTTCGGCGTAAAGACATAGATTTCTTTCGGGAAAAACTCAGATTTTACGTTCTCAATAAACTCAAAGGAGTTACCCACGTTTTGTTGAATATCTACCAGGCTTTGTAACCAACGCTGCGCGCGTACTTGAGCAGTGGTACTATCGTTTTTACCACCTTCTTTATACACCCAATGAGCGGTAACTCCCATTTCAGCAACCTGTTCCATCTCTTCAGTTTGCAAGTGGACCTCCACAGGCACCCCATGAGGGCCTATCATCGAGGTTTGTAGTGCTTGGTAGCCATTCACACGTGGCACAGCAATATAATCTTTCACTTTACCAGGGCGAGGCTTATACAAACTATGCATTTGCCCCAATCCGCGATAGCAATCATCAACCGAATTCACAATAACGCGGAAAGCATAAATATCCATAATGGAATGGAATTTCTGATCTTTCGTGCGCATTTTTTGGTAAATTTTATAGAGATGTTTTTCACGTCCCCAAATACGATTTGTAATGCCTACATTATCAAGACGTTGTGAAATATCATTAGAAATGCGTTGAATCAATTCTTGACGAGAGCCACGCGCTTGTTCGACAAGCTTTTTAAGTACTTCATAACGGCGAGGATGCATTGCTTCAAAAGATAAATCTTCTAATTCATTCTTGATATGCTCGATGCCTAAACGGTGGGCTAATGGACAGTAAATCTCTAGGGTTTCTTTTGCGATACGACGACGTTTATCTGGACGCAATGATCCCAACGTTCGCATATTATGGGTTCGGTCAGCCAGTTTGATTAAGACGACGCGAATATCTCGAGTCATCGCTAAAATCATTTTGCGGAAGTTTTCAACCTGTGCTTCTTGGCGGGTACGGAATTTCAATTTATCTAGTTTAGATACGCCGTCAACAATTTCGGCTACGCTAGCACCAAATTCATCTTTTAATTGGGATTCGGTATAAGGAGTATCTTCGATAACATCATGCAATAATGCAGCCATGATTGCTTCATGGTCTAAATGCATTTCCGCAATGATTGAAGCCACTGCAACTGGGTGAGTAATGTAAGGTTCGCCGCTTGAGCGAAATTGTCCTTCGTGAGCATCTCGCGCAATGACGAATGCACGTTTGATTAATTCAATTTTATCGGCGGGCAAATACCCCTGAATAATTCGATCTAAATCTGCAAACAATTCCAAAGGACACCTGACTTTTTGTAGAGAGAAAGACTAGGCGATCAAAATAGCTTTAATTTTGACCGCTCTTTAATGAGATTATTCTGCGATTAACGCTACTGCTACTTCTTCGTTACGTTGAGAAGCTGCCGCATCTAAATACTCTTTTGCATCCATGATTTCTTGGTTGATTAAACCTTTTTCGATTTCACGTAATGCGATTACTGTTGGTTTATCGTTATCTTCCGGCACTAACGGCTCACTTTGATGTAACTCTAATTGTCTCGCTCGACGAGCGGCGGTTAAAATTAAATCAAAACGGTTACCAATTTTTTCTACTGCATCTTGCACAGTCACTCGAGCCATGTTTTACTCCGATGTTAAAAATAATGTCTATAAAGGGAAAATATTGTACTCAATTCAAGCTTATTTTGCTAGTAGCTGGTGAATTAAGTCTGCATTTTCTGTTTGTTGATAAGCTTTGGTCAAACGTTCTGCCTGCAAAATGCTTTGTAAATCTGCCAATGCCTGTTCAAAATTATCGTTCACAATAACATAATCATATTCATCATAATGCGAAATTTCGCTGATTGCTTTTGACATTCGCTCAGCAATGACCTCTTTGCTATCCTGTCCGCGTCCAACCAAACGACGTTCTAATTCTGGCAATGACGGTGGCAAAATAAAAATGCTTTTTACAGAAGGTACTTTTTGACGAATTTGCTGCGCACCTTGCCAGTCAATATCTAAAAACACATCAATGCCTTTTGCTAAGTTTTCTTCAATTGCTGGCAATGAAGTGCCGTAATAATTGCCACCAAACACTTTTGCGTATTCTAAGAAATGGCCTTTTTCGATTAAGGTTTCAAATTCTTCTACTGAAACAAAATAATAATGCACTCCATGACTTTCGCCTGGTCGAGGTGAACGTGTCGTGTGTGAAATAGACACCATTTTTTTCGCGCCTTGATTTTTTTCTAATAACGCGGAAATTAATGATGACTTGCCCGCCCCACTCGGTGCAGAAAGAATATATAAATTACCTTGAGACATAGTTGAAACCTCTTCTTGTTGTTTGTTTTTATTATACAAAAAGAAAATGAAAAGTGCGGTCAAATTTTAAATCATTTTGATGATAAAGGACGGGAAAACCATATTTATGAATACAATGCTTAAAATATGTCATAAATCTTGGCGTAGCAATTGCCTCAAGCGAACCAGACCAACGAAAACTATCTTCATCTATTTGAGAATGAAGTTTCTCCCAATTTGATAGCAAGACAATTAAGGCACCATTCATTTTCAATGTACCGGCCGCAATGGCGAGCGCCTCTAAATGGATACCTTTTCGTGCATCAAACAAGATCGTCTCAAACTCTTGCCCAAGAAGATTTTGAATTTTAGAAAACTCATTAATGATCAAGGTATTTGCCGGCAAATTAGACGGCATATTCTCACTGATCAAAATTTGAAAATGACGTGTCATGAATTATTTTTCTAAATATGCTTCTAATTCAGCTACATTTTGAGGCCATTCATTACTGAGTTGCTTTATCCATGAAGCAATATCGGATGTCCAATTTGGTAATGAGGTATCTTGAGCCTGTTTTGCGATATTTTGAATATTAACAAGCCCTAGTGATGCTGCTGCGCCTTTTATTTTATGTGCCACATCTGACACCATTTGTTGCATATCTGCGTTTGTAAGATAATCTTCATACGCCGTTTCTAATTCATCTAAATAAATTGGCATCCACTGTTTGAATAACTCCACATTAGCTTTAGCTTGTGATTTTCCAATTAACTCAATAAGTGAAATATTAATACCTTCTTGAACTTGAGGGAGCTCTTCTTCATCAGAGGTAGTCTCGATATCATCTCCTAAGAATGTTTTAAAACACTGACGTAATTCCGTCAGAGAAAGAGGCTTACGCAACACGCCATCCATCCCCTGATTTTGATATTCCTCTTCGCTGTGCATCACATTTGCCGTAAAAGCAATTAAAGGTGGGAGAAAATCATAAATCCCTTCTTCGTAGTTTTTACGTAAATAGTATGCAATATCAAAGCCTGACATATCTGGTAACTTAATATCAAGAAAAACAATATCATAAGTATTTTTCTCAAATAATCGGATCGCCTGTTCACCATTCATGGCAACATCAACATAATGCCCCTGCTTTTCAAGAATACTTTTGGCAACAACCACATTCAATTCAACATCTTCAACTAATAAAATAGAAAGATGCTGCATGGCTGTTTCAGTATTCATCTCATTAGCTTGGGCTTTATCCGCAATAATCGTTAAATAAAAAGTAGAACCTTTATCCTGCTCACTTTCAACGGTTAAATCCCCTTGCATTAACTGCGCAAGATTTTTAGAAATCGCAAGACCGATGCCACTCCCTGCGGAACGATGAATATTATCTTTAACCTGATAATACATGGTAAAAATCTTATCTAATTCGCAAGGTGCAATACCTGCCCCCGTATCAGTAACACTAAATTGATACTGATTATCTTGCATTTTCTGCACCCTTAGGGTGACTTCACCTTTGTCAGTGAATTTGACGGCATTACTAATTAAATTCCAAAGAATTTGGCTAAGGCGAGCACGATCGAGATAAAGCCAATTAGGTAAATTATCATCCAGCTTTAAAGAGAATTTTAGCCCCTTTTGTTCTGCCATCAAGGTCCCAAAATTATAGAAATCATTAAGTAGTGAATGGAAATCGCAGGGTTGAATATTCAATTCAATACGCTTGGAGTCGATTTTATCTAGGTCAATAATATCACTAAAAATATGGCCTAAACTGACCGCGCTTAGGTTAATTGTATTAAGATAATTTTGTTGTTGTTCTGTTAATTTATCATCCAATAAAATTCGGCTTAGACCAATGATCCCATTTAAAGGTGTACGTAACTCATGGCTAATTGTTGCCAGTAAGGTACTTTTATCACGACTATTTTTTTCTAATCGAGCAAGTGTTTTAGAGAGCTCCAAACGGGAACGTTCTAATCGCTCAACAAGCAGCGTAAAAAAATAAATAACAAAAGGAGCGGTAAATAAACCAAAAGTAATTGAGCGAGCAATGTCACTCCAGTGAATACCATCACTAAGGAGCGTGCTTAATAGGATTTGTATACAGATAGCTAAAATAGCAAGAATAGCGATACCAAGTAAAGAGAAGCGAACTCGACCTAATCGAATAACCCAATCAACATAACGTTGCGCAAAATATCTAAAGTTTTTCATTATTTATATTGAGAAATAAAAATTGAGATCATTCTATATAATTTTTGAAAAAAATCCATAAACAAAAACCCCAAGCCATTCAGCTCGGGGTTCTACATTCACTACCTGGCGGTGTCCTACTCTCACATGGGGAAGCCCCACACTACCATCGGCGCATCGGCGTTTCACTTCTGAGTTCGGTATGGGGTCAGGTGGGACCACCGCTCTATCGCCGCCAGGATTATTCCTTTAATAACTTTTCTCTCTGCTCTCACTATCTCTAGTGCTCACAACCAAACAAGCTGATTCACCTTAAAACTTTCTCTTTCTTCTCTGAGTTTCGTCTTTGTATCATTACAACACCCAAAACCCTTGAGCGTTGTATAGTTAAGCCTCTCGGGCAATTAGTATCTGTTAGCTCAACGGCTCGCACCGCTTACACACCAGACCTATCTACGTCTTAGTCTTAAACAACCCTTACTGTCTTAAAAACAGGGAGAACTCATCTCTTGGCAAGTTTCGTGCTTAGATGCTTTCAGCACTTATCTCTTCCGCACTTAGCTACCCGGCAATGCGTCTGGCGACACAACCGGAACACCAGTGGTGCGTCCACTCCGGTCCTCTCGTACTAGGAGCAGCCCCAATCAATTCTCCAACGCCCACGGCAGATAGGGACCGAACTGTCTCACGACGTTCTAAACCCAGCTCGCG
>CABQSN010000094.1:0-7089 GCA_902466845.1 uncultured Haemophilus sp. | reverse complement strand
TTACGCGGTGCGGCAGATTTGATGCCTTCTGAGCTTTCTGGTGGGATGGCGCGTCGTGCAGCATTAGCTCGAGCGATCGCACTTGATCCGGATTTAATTATGTTTGATGAGCCGTTTACAGGGCAAGATCCAATCAGCATGGGCGTAATTGTGAGCTTAATTAAACGCTTAAATGAGGCGCTGAATTTAACCTCTATTGTGGTTTCCCATGATGTGCAGGAAGTATTAAGCATTGCGGATTATGCCTATATTATTGCGGATAAACATGTGATTGCTGAAGGAACATCAGAACAATTGCTCGCGAGTCAAGATCCGCAAGTGGTACAGTTCTTGAAAGGTGAAGCCGATGGTCCGGTAAAATTCCATTATCCGGCAGGTGATTATGTGGAGGAATTATTTAAATGATTGTTGATATGATTTCTTCACTTGGACGAAGCGTAATCAAATTTTTCCGCGCATTAGGCCGATCAGGCTTTATGCTGTTTGGTGCGTTAGTGGGTAAGCCACAAATTCGTAAACATTTTCCTTTATTAGTGAAACAATTACACGTATTAGGTGTACAGTCTTTATTAATTATCCTGCTTTCAGGTTTATTTATTGGTATGGTGTTAGGCTTACAAGGCTATGTAGTCTTAGTTGACTTTTCTGCAGAAACCAGCCTTGGACAACTTGTAGCACTATCTTTATTACGCGAATTAGGCCCAGTAGTGACCGCACTTTTATTTGCGGGACGAGCAGGTTCAGCGTTAACGGCTGAAATTGGCTTAATGAAAGCCACAGAACAACTTTCCAGCCTTGAAATGATGGCAGTCGATCCACTACGTCGTGTGATTGCACCGCGTTTTTGGGCGGGCTTGATTGCGATGCCAATTCTTGCGCTTCTCTTTACCGCGATTGGTATTTGGGGCGGTGCGCTTGTCGGCGTAGATTGGAAAGGTGTCGATGCAGGTAGCTTCTGGTCAGTGATGCAAAATGCTGTCAGCTGGAGCTATGACATTCTAAACGGATTTATTAAAAGCGTATTTTTCGCCATTGCGGTGGTGTGGATTGCGTTATTCAATGGTTATGATTGTGTTCCGACATCAGAAGGTATCAGTCAAGCCACAACCAGAACAGTTGTCCACGCATCACTTGTGGTTCTTGGGCTCGATTTCATCTTAACTGCCATTATGTTTGGGGCAGGCTAATAGGGTATTTTTATGCGACAAACAATTAAATATGAATTTTGGGTAGGCTTATTTTTACTACTCGGTATCGCTGCGTTAGTGTTTCTAGGCTTACGCGTAGCAAATGTACAAGGTTTTGGTGAAACAAAATCTTACACAGTGACTGCAACTTTTGACAATATTGGTGGACTAAAAGTCCGTGCACCACTTAAACTTGGTGGGGTAGTCATTGGTCGCGTGTCTGACATTACGTTAGACGAAAAATCTTACTTGCCAAAAGTCAGTATTGCGATTAATGAAGAATATAAAGAAATTCCGGAAAATAGTTCGTTATCGATCAAAACATCGGGATTATTGGGCGAACAATATATCGCCTTAAGTATGGGCTTTGATGATGGTGAAACCGCGATGTTAAAAAACGGTAGCCAAATTCAAGACACAAAATCCGCAATGGTATTGGAAGATTTAATCGGCCAGTTCCTTTACGGTGATAAAAAAGCCGACGGCAATGCTGACAAAGCAGAACCTGAAGCCAAATAATAATCTTTATTTAGGAGATTTATGATGAAATTTACTCAGTTTAAAAAATGGTTTAGCGTAATGGCATTTGCAGTGACTGCACTTTTTGTGACTCAAACTGTACGTGCAGAAACGAGCCCTTATGTGTTGATGCAACAAGCATCAGATAAGTTATTTGCCGATATCAAAAACAATCAGGCAAAAATTAAAAAGGATCCAAACTATTTACGTACTATCGTGCGTAATGATTTATTACCTTACGTGCAAGTAAACTATGCAGGTTCTTTAGTGTTAGGTTCATACTTTAAATCAACCACACCAGAACAACGTGAAAAATTCTTTAAAGCATTCAGCGATTTTATCGAACAAGCTTACGCACAAGTGTTAACCGCTTACACCGATCAAAATATTCAAATTGAACCGGCAAAAGAAGTAGGCGACAAAAACCTTGTAAGCATTCGTGTAAACATCATGCAAAATGGTGGACAAGCGCCAATCAAATTAGATTTCAAATGGCGTAAAAACAGTAAAACTGGTGAATGGCAAGCTTATGACATGGTTGCAGAAGGCGTGAGCATGGTTGTCACCAAACAAAACGAATGGAGCGGTATCTTACGTCAACAAGGTATTGATGCTTTAACAGCTCAAATTCAAAAATCTGCCGCAGCACCTGTGACATTGAGCAAATAAGCGAATGACTGCGTTAAAGTGGGATTTAATCCAAAATAATGATAAGATAGCTCTCCAATTATCGGGGGAGCTATCCCGCAACACGTTGTTACCATTATGGCAGCAACGTGCTTCTTTTTTATCAGAAAAGCTAGCTAATCAAAGTACCATTGAATTTGATTTAACGAATATTAAACGAATTGATTCGGCTGGTTTTGCATTATTGTGTGATTTTCTACATGATAGTGAGCAGTTACCAAATAAAAAAGTGCGGTTGATAAATCCGCCGGAACAGTTATTAACCCTTGCTGATTTAGTGAATTTATCTCATTGGATTGGCACTTTTATTGATCATCATTAAAACGGAAATCCTAATGGAACTGCAAGAAATTGAACGTATTTTAAAAGAAAGTCTGAAGGTAGATGAGGTTTATGCTCAAGGTGAAAATGCTCACTTTGGTGTGATTGTAGTGAGTGATGAAATCTCAGCACTTTCTAAATTAAAACAGCAACAAACCATCTACGCGCCATTAATGCCTTACTTTCAAACTGGCGAAATTCACGCTTTAACTATTAAAACCTATACCACTGCAAAGTGGAAAATGGATCGTCTATTACATCAAGCAAGCTAGGATTTTCTATGGAAAAATTTCGTGTTTATGGCGGGCAATCTCGCTTAAGTGGTACAGTAACCATCTCAGGTGCAAAAAATGCTGCACTTCCTATTCTTTTTGCTGCAATTTTGGCAACTGAGCCGGTTAAATTAACAAACGTACCAGAACTAAAAGATATTGATACCACTTTAAAAATCTTACGCAAACTTGGCGTTGTGGCAGAGCGTGATGCTGAGGGTGCAGTATTATTAGATTGTTCTAAAATTGATCACTTCGTTGCACCATATGAATTAGTAAAAACCATGCGTGCCTCTATTTGGGCATTAGCACCGTTGGTAGCTCGTTTTAATCAAGGTCAAGTTTCTTTACCGGGTGGTTGTTCAATTGGTGCTCGTCCGGTTGATCTTCATATTAGTGGCTTAGAAAAACTTGGTGCAACGATTGAGCTTGACGAAGGTTATGTAAAAGCGGTTGTTGCTGATCGTCTTGTAGGTACGCGTATTGTGATGGAAAAAGTGAGCGTTGGTGCAACTTTATCTATCATGATGGCTGCAACGCTTGCAAAAGGTACAACAATTATTGAAAACGCTGCTCGCGAGCCAGAAATTGTTGATACGGCAGATTTTCTCAACAAAATGGGCGCTAAAATTACAGGTGCAGGTACGGATCATATTGTTATTGAAGGTGTTGAACGTTTAACTGGTTGCGAGCACAGCATTGTGCCAGATCGTATTGAAACCGGTACATTCTTAATTGCAGGTGCCATTTCTGGTGGTCGCGTGGTATGTAAAAATACTAAAGCGGATACCATGGATGCGGTGATTGATAAACTTCGTGAAGCGGGTGCAGAAGTTGAAGTCACAGAAGATAGCATTACATTGGATATGCATGGCAATCGTCCAAAAGCTGTTAATATTCGTACTGCACCACACCCAGGTTTCCCAACCGATATGCAAGCTCAGTTCACTTTGTTAAACATGGTGGCAGAAGGTACAAGTATCATCACTGAAACCATCTTTGAAAACCGCTTTATGCACATTCCAGAATTAATTCGTATGGGTGGTAAAGCTGAAATTGAAGGCAATACTGCAGTGTGTCATGGTGTTGAGCATCTTTCTGGTGCAGAAGTGATGGCAACAGATTTACGCGCATCAATCAGCCTTGTCTTAGCAGGTTGTATCTCAAGTGGTGAAACCATTGTTGATCGTATTTATCACATCGATCGTGGTTATGAACACGTTGAAGATAAACTTCGTTGCTTAGGTGCGAAGATTGAACGTTTCTCTGAAAAGAGCGAAGAAGTTTAATTAAATCCAGATAAAAAAGAGCGGTCAATTTTGACCGCTTTTTTATTTTCTATTCATTATTTTTTCGAATAATCTCTCGCCCCAAAAATGGCTGTACCAATACGTACCATGGTTGAGCCACATTTAATGGCAGTTTGCATATCATCGGTCATTCCCATCGAAAGCGTATCAATTTGTTGATGAGGGAAAGCGACTTTCAATTGCTCAAATAATTGTTCCATTTGGCTAAAAGCTGCTTCTTGTTCAGCAATATTATCTGTTGGAGCGGGGATCGCCATTAATCCACGTAAACGTAAGTGCGGTAGATTTTCGATGTGTTTTGCAAGCTCAATTATTTCACTCGGTTGAATACCTGATTTACTGGCTTCATCACTAATATTAATTTGAATTAAAACGTTCAAAGGCGCTTTATTGGCAGGACGTTGTTCATTTAAACGATCGGCAATTTTGGCACGTTCTAGCGTTTGCATCCAATCGAAATGTTCAGCCACAAGACGCGTTTTATTAGATTGCAATGGCCCAATAAAATGCCATTCAAGTTGAATATTCTGTGCTTCGAAATACTGAATTTTATTTACGCCTTCTTGAACGTAGTTTTCCCCAAATGCTTTTTGTCCGGCTTGATAGGCTTCTAAAATGGCTTCATTAGGTTTCGTTTTAGAAACTGCTAATAAAGTGACCGCACTTTCTGGGCGGTGAGCGAGTTGAGTGGCATCTTGGATTTTTTGATGGATGGTTTCGAGTGCTTGTTTAATTGTCATAATTCCCTTCCTGACCAATGTGAAACTCTCTTTATTCTACACCAAAGCGATGATTTTTAGAAAAAATCTTCATTTTTTCAATTTTGTGTTTGACAAGCCCGCGCTTTTTCGGTATTTCTAAACACATCTTTTTTTCAAGGTTAAAACACAATGAAAAATAACCGCACTTTCACGATTACCACCATTATTATGACCATTACGACAATTAATGGGGCGGGTTAGTGCGTAACAAACAGGATCAAGAAAACCCGCATTCAGTCTAGTGCGGGTTTTTTAGTATTTAAAAATCACAACATCTGAGGATATTATCATGCGCGTATTAAAATTTGGTGGCACTTCATTAGCCAACCCTGAGCGTTTCTCGCAAGCGGCTCAATTAATCGAAAAAGCTCATTTGGAAGAGCAGGCTGCCGGTGTCTTATCAGCTCCTGCAAAAATTACTAACCATCTTGTTGCCCTCTCTGAAAAAGCCGCATTAAACCAACCTACTGATACCCACTTTAACGAAGCCATTGAGATTTTCTATAACATCATTAATGGTTTACACGCTGAAAATAATAAATTTGATCTTGCTGGCACCAAAGCCCTCATTGATGCAGAATTTGCCCAAATTAAAGGTTTATTAGAAGAAATCCGCCAAGCTGGAAAAGTAGAAGATAAAGTTAAAGCAACCATCGATTGCCGTGGTGAAAAATTATCGATTGCGATGATGAAAGCGTGGTTTGAAGCGCGTGGATACAGTGTTCACATTGTTGATCCAGTTAAGCAATTATTAGCACAAGGTGGTTACTTAGAATCTTCAGTTGATATTGACGAATCGACAAAACGCGTTGATGCGAAAAGTATCGGTAAAGATAAAGTCGTTTTAATGGCCGGTTTTACCGCATGTAATGATAAAGGTGAATTAGTGCTATTAGGCCGTAATGGTTCTGATTATTCAGCCGCTTGTTTAGCCGCTTGTTTAGATGCGTCTGTTTGTGAAATTTGGACTGATGTGGATGGCGTTTATACTTGTGACCCACGTTTAGTGCCAGATGCTCGTTTATTACCAAGCCTTTCTTACCGTGAAGCGATGGAGCTTTCTTATTTTGGCGCGAAAGTGATCCATCCACGTACAATTGGTCCATTATTACCAAAACAAATCCCTTGTGTGATTAAAAACACAGGTAATTCATCTGCGCCTGGTTCAATAATTGATGGTCATGTGAAATCTGAAGGGTTACAGGTAAAAGGGATTACTAACCTTGATAACGTGGCAATGTTCAATGTTTCAGGTCCTGGTATGCAAGGTATGGTGGGGATGGCTGCGCGTGTATTTTCAGCGATGTCAAAAGCCGGTATTTCAGTTATTTTAATTACGCAATCGTCCTCTGAATACAGCATTAGTTTCTGTGTACCAGTGAAATCAGCGGATGCAGCAAAAGCGGTTTTAGAACAAGAGTTTGCGACAGAATTAAAAGCGCATGACTTAGAACCTATTGAAGTTGCAAAAGATCTTTCTATCATCTCAGTTGTAGGTGATGGTATGAAACAAGCTAAAGGTATCGCGGCTCGTTTCTTCTCTGCCTTAGCACAAGCGAATATCAGCTTAGTTGCAATTGCACAAGGTTCTTCTGAGCGTTCAATTTCAGCGGTAGTGGCTCAAAACAAAGCAATTGAAGCTGTGAAAGCCACTCACCAAGCGCTTTTTAATAACAAAAAAGTTGTTGATATGTTTCTAGTCGGTGTAGGTGGTGTTGGCGGCGAGTTGATTGAGCAAATCAAGCAGCAAAAAGAGTATCTTGCAAAGAAGGACATTGAAATCCGAGTTTGTGCGTTAGCGAATTCAACCAAAATGCTTTTAGATGAAAACGGATTAAATTTAGATAATTGGAAAGTGGATCTTGAAAATGCGACCCAACCTTCTGATTTCGATGTTTTGTTATCTTTCATTAAATTACACCACGTAGTGAACCCAGTCTTCGTAGATTGTACAACAGCTGAATCGGTCGCTGGGCTTTATGCGCGCGCATTAAAAGAAGGCTTCCATGTGGTAACCCCAAATAAAAAAGCG
>CABQSN010000093.1:0-7097 GCA_902466845.1 uncultured Haemophilus sp. | reverse complement strand
TTAGGTATATATACATTACTGGGAGGAAGGGCATATGCACTTATGAGTATGCTTTTTGTAATATTAGCAATACTCCCTTTCTTAATGATATATGAAATGAAAAAGCCTCAAGCTAGAGAGTGGATTCCTTTGGCTGTTATGGCAGCTCTTGCTGCTGTAGGTAGAGTTGCATTTGCTCCAGTACCATTTTTTAAGCCGACATCGGCTATAATAATAATTACTGCAAGTGTATTTGGAGCAGAGGCAGGATTTTTAACAGGAACAATGGCAGCTCTTGCATCAAATTTATTCTTTGGACAAGGGCCTTGGACACCATGGCAAATGTTTAGTTGGGGAATGATAGGCTTTTTATCAGGATTCTTGATAAAGAAGAATATTATAAATAACAAAACTAAATTATATATATTTGGTTCACTAACAGGATTTATATATGGTTGGATAATGAATATATGGACGGCTACAGGAACTATGTATGAATTTTCATGGGCTTCATTCTTTGGACTTTATATAGCTAGTTTCTTCCCGGATTTAACGCATTCTATTGCCACAGTAATATTTCTAAGGTTCTTATATGATCCTTGGAGAGCTAAGTTAAAAAGAGTAAAGCTAAAGTTTGGTCTTGTAAATTCTTAAAAATTAAAAAAGATAATATAAAGTAACTATAAATTTCAAAAATAGTCTAAAAAGGTTAAAAACTTAAAATAAGAAAGGTAGATGTCTATGAAAGTTAAATCTTTTATTAGAAATATTATTACAATATGTTTAATTATAATTATTTATTGTGGACTCTATATTTATGACAATGTAAAGAAAGTGTAAGTTTTGTAAAGTGATCCGACCTCAAGTTGAGCTATGAAAAATATTAGTTATGTATAACAGCGGATGTTTTAGGTGAAAAAATAGGCGTTTTAGTAAAATAAAACGCCTATTTTATATTTAGAGAAGTGATTGAACGTTATTTCAAAATAAACATCGGTGTGTTACTGATAGGATCACGATGAATGATGACATCCAAATCAAACACATCCTTAAGTAACTCTTCGGTCATGACCTCATCAGGTGTGCCTTGTGCCATTACGGCACCTTTTTTCATGACGATTAAGTAATCGCAATAGCGGCAGGCTTGGTTGAGATCATGCAACACCGTAATCACGGTTTTGCCATTTTGTTGCATTTGTCGCATCATGCCCATGAGTTCTGCTTGGCGGTTTAAATCCAGATAAGTGGTAGGCTCATCTAGTAGCACTAATTCAGCATCTTGCGCAAGTGTCATGGCTAAAAATACCCGTTGTTGCTGACCACCAGATAAATCGGAAACCAACTGTTCGGCGAGTTCGGCAGTTTGTGTTTGCGCCATCGCCCAATTAACCAATTCTTCATCTTTTTGGCTGAGTTTGCCCCAGAGATTTAAGTAAGGCGAACGCCCGTAAGCGATCAATTCGCGTACTTTAATGCCTTCAGGTACCAGGTGTTGCTGCGGGAGAAAAGCCAATTCTTGGGCATATTCTTTAGGGCTTTTTTGCCAAATATCCTGACCTTTATGGGTGATTGAGCCTTGCTTCGGTTTAAGCAAGCGAGCCACCGCTTTTAATGTGGTGGACTTACAGCAACCATTTGGGCCGATTAACGCAATCACTTTATTTTTCGGGAATTTTAGCGACAGATTTTTAACCACGAGTTTATCTTGATAACCTAAAGATAAATTATTGATTTCAATGCTCATTATTTAGTTCTCATCAATAAGTAGAAGAAGTATGGCGCACCGATAATTGCAGTCAGAATACCCGCGGGGAGTTCAGTTGGTGGGTCAATTACCCGCGCCAAAATATCCGAAAGTTGTAATAAGAGGGCGCCAATAATCAAGGCTGCCGGTAATAGGGTGCGATGTCTGCCACCGACTAAACGACGAGCAAGATGCGGAGCAACTAAGCCTAAAAAGGCAATCGGACCACAAATTGCCACGGCTGTAGTGGAAAGGGCCACCGCTAGCACTAAAACGCTAATTTGCACTTTATTTACGGTTACGCCCAAGGTGGAGGCTTTGTTTTCACCTAAACCAAGGGTGTCGAGATCGCGACAGAAAATAAATGGCAAGGGTAGCAATACCACTAACCATGGCAATACCACATTCAAATAAGACCAGCTGCGCCCCCATAGGCTTCCTGTAAGCCATAACATTGCCGTATTGATCTCGACCGGATTGGTAAGCATCAGATAATGACTAATGGCTGCCCACAATGCGGAAAGTGCGACCCCAATGATTGCCATTTTGATAGGACGGAAGTTAAAACCGCACACGATCCATAAAATGACAAAAGAGAGTACGCCGCCTAAAAAGGCAAAAATTGGCATCCAGTAAAATGCTAAGTTTGGCAAGAACATCAATACCGAAACAGCAACCAACCCGGCTGCATTGTTAATCCCTAAAATATCGGGAGAGGCAAGTGGATTGCGCACTACGCTTTGCACTAGCACACCGGAAATCGCTAAGGCTCCGCCCAATAAAATCGCTAATACTGCACGGGGTAGGCGATATTCCATCAAGGTAAAATAGTTTTTATCGTCAGGCTGAAAGGCCGCCCAAATTTCCTCAAAAGAAAGCGTATAAGTGCCGAGACGAATACTCAACCCAAAGAGTAGTACCATCAGACTAAGCGTGACGACATAAAAGCCGATAGCGCGAAAAGATACATGAGAAGCTCGCATTAGTGTCTTCCTCTGGCAAATAATACAAAGACTGGGGCACCGATTAAGGCAAGTACCGCACCAGCAGGCACTTCACTAGGGAAATTAACCGCGCGGGCAATGGTATCTGCAGCGAGCATTAAAATTGCGCCGAGTAACATCGCCATAGGGAGCGATTTTCGCAAGTCATAACCAATCCAATAGCGAGCAAGATGAGGCACGAGTAAGCCAATAAAGGCCACGGGGCCAGCAACACTTACGCTTGAGCCCACAATCAATAACGCCATGATGTTAGCGTACCAACGTAAACGGAAGAGATTGATGCCTAGTGAACGAGCGGATTCATCGCTTAAATTGAGTAAATTCAAACGGCTGGCAAAAAACAGGCAGAAAAGTGCGGTCAAAATAAAGAACGGAAATAACGTCAATAATTCATTCCAACGGGCATGTGCAATGCCACCCGCTAGCCAACTCATAATACCGAAGGCATGATCTTCAGCGATAATGAGCACTAATTTTGTGAGCGCTGCACACAGTAGTGATACAGCAATCCCCGCTAAAATCACCCGGCTACGATCCCCACTGTTGTCTTTCCATCCGTTGCTGATCAGCATCACCACAAACCAACTCAGACCGCCACCGATACTGGCCACTAAGGCAATGCTATAACCAGAAAGAATCAAGGGGCTAAACGCACTGGCGGTCACCATGGCAAGACTGGCTCCCGAGTTCACGCTGAGTAGCGTAGGGGAGGCAAGCGGATTGCGCGTAATGGTTTGTAACAACGCCCCCGCCACCGCAAGATTTGCACCTAAAATCATGCCAACTAATGCGCGCGGTAGGCGTAAATCGGTTACCGTAATTTTGGCAATTTCGTCGCCATCGGGGAGGAACGCTTGTAACGCTGCAAGCGGTCGAATTTCGATGGGATAATACAAAAACAGGCTTCCCCATAATAGGAAAGCCAGAATGATAAGGGGAAGTCCCCAACGGAAAGTGGACTTCATCATTATTTTTGTTTCACGAAACCTTCAATTTGTTTTGCCATAATTTTGCTTGCTTCTAAGCCGCGACCACGCGCCCACATGTCCGAGTCAACGCTGTAAACATGGTTTGCTTTGACGGCAGGAATGGCTTTCCAAAGTGGCTCAGCTTCCCATTTGCGCGCAATACTTTCATCACGATAATGGGCGATGAACAAGTATTCCGGTTTTTCCATTACTAATTGTTCAAGGTTGATTTCTACGAAAGCTTGATCACTATTGAGTTTAGTTGGGGCAAAA
Source organism: uncultured Haemophilus sp. (assembly GCA_902466845.1). GTDB lineage: Bacteria > Pseudomonadota > Gammaproteobacteria > Enterobacterales > Pasteurellaceae > Haemophilus_D. The sequence goes on along the minus strand of CABQSN010000093.1, from coordinate 3,129 downwards.
CCTAATGTCGTTAAGAAACTACCCACATAGCCATTGTCATTTTGGATATTAAATTTATCTTCTCGGGAAGTACCAAATGAGGCTTTTTTGCCTTGTACACCTAGATTTTTTGCAATGTTGGCAATGTAATCATTATGCTCATTGATCTTCGCTTTCATTTCGCTACTTTTACCGACTAAATCACCAATTTTCTGCGCGGTTTCAAGATTTTCTTGGTAGCTTTCATGACGGGAATCAAACATCACCGTTGGCGCGATTTTTTTCAATTCTTCAAATACTGCAGTATGGCGAGATGGATCAGCAATAATTAAATCGGGTTTGAGAGAAGCAATCACTTCAAGACTCGGTTGAGAACGCGTGCCAACGGATTGCCATGCAGCAATTTTTTCGCGCACTTGCGGCAGAATACGATCGACTTTGTTATCGTCGGCTACACCTACAGGGCTTACGCCGACTTGGGCTAGCGCATCCACAAAAGAATATTCCAACGCGACAACACGGCTTGGGGTTTTATCAAGGGTAAATTCACCTTTCGCATCTTTAACCGTCACGGCGCTAGCGAATGCTGATACCATTAATAATGCGGAAGCTAAAGTAGTTTTGAATAATTTTTTCATGTTGTGTCCTCAATAATAAAAAGCATTTGGATTATACACTCAAACAATGTTATTGAGAATAGTTATATTTTAGCTATTTGGTCGGATTTCTCTATTTTGCCCGCATTCTAGCAAGTAAACTGACGGCAATAATAATGACTAATGAACCAATCCAGAAATTTAGGCTTGGTACGTTATCCCAGAATAACCAGTCACAGATACTGGAAAAAATGACACCGGTAAAAGCAAAAGGCGTAATGACATTGGCAGGCGCGTATTTAAAGGCGCGAGTGAGTAATAATTGGAAAATAAGACCGAATCCGCCCACTAAAAGCAGTAATGCAAATCCATGTAATGTTGGCATTTTCCACTGCGTGATGAAAAAGAGTGGCAATAAAATCGAGCCTAATAAGTGAAAGTAAAACACGATATTTTTAGGTGAGTTGTGTTTATTGAGCTCTTGTAAGCTGATAAATGCCATGGCTGCTAGCACTGCGGCTCCTAACGCATAGCCTACATGGATAGGGTTGATATTCATTGAGCCGTTGGTCAGCATAATGATGGATACACCAATAAACCCCATAAAACTGCAAGCTAATACTTTTAATGGCGTTCTGACTTTAAAGAAAAACAGCAATAAAGGCACAAAAAGTGCGGACGTATTCATCAATAAAATCGCAATAGAAATCGGCAAATATTTAATGGCGTAGAAGGTTAGCAACATACTGGCAATGCCGGCTAGATTACGCAAAACGAGAAATTTCCATTGCGACATATCGACTTTGAAATCTCCATCTTTAATTAAAAAGGGGAGGAGAAACACAAAACCAATAAAGAAGCGGGAAAATAAAATTTCACTGGACGGTAATTCATCAGAGGCGTATTTTACAAATACACCCATTAAGGCAATGCTGATGTAAGCTAACACCATACAAACAACAGCTTTTTGATAATTATTGCGGAGATGTATGTTTGGCATAAGGGTTCCTTGCACAACGTGCGGTAAAAAAATTGCCTTATTTTGTAAGAAAATGGGCTTGTCTTCGTCTAATGAAATGTAATCTGAAGATATTTTCTATAATAAGGAAAGAAAATGAAATATACAAAAACATTTCTCATATTGACCGCACTTTTTGGCGGTTTGCAAAGTGGTTTAACGTATGCTGATAATCCAACTTCATCAAAGGAGCAAAAAATGACAATGGAAAGCAAACAAGAACAACGAATTATTTATCTTGCTGGTGGTTGTTTTTGGGGGCTCGAAGCTTATATGGAACGCATTCAGGGCGTGACTGATGCCGTTTCGGGTTATGCTAATGGAAAAGGTGATACCACTAACTACCAATTATTGCACGCGACAGATCATGCTGAAACGGTCAAAGTGACTTACGATCCAAACAAAATTTCGTTAGATAAATTACTACAATATTATTTCCGCGTTATCGATCCAACTAGTATTAACAAGCAAGGCAATGACCGTGGCAGACAATATCGCACGGGCATTTATTATCAAAATGAGCAAGATAAAGCCGTTATTGAAGCTGCATTGAAAACCTTACAAAGTAAATATCAAGAACCGATTCAAATTGAAGTAGAACCGCTGAAAAATTATGTGGAGGCGGAAGAGTATCATCAGGATTATCTCAAGAAAAATCCGAATGGTTATTGCCATATTGACATCAAAAAAGCCGATGAGCCATTAATTGATGATAAAAAATACCCAAAACCAAGTGATGCAGAATTAAAGCAAAAATTGACCGCACTTCAATATGATGTGACGCAAGGCAAACATACCGAACGCTCTTTTAGTAACGAATATTGGGATAATTTCGCGCCTGGTATTTATGTGGATATCACCACGGGAGAACCGTTATTTTCTTCGAAAGATAAATTTGAATCCGGTTGTGGCTGGCCAAGTTTTACCAAACCGATTGCCGCTGAAGTTGCGGAGTATCAAAGAGATAATAGCTTTAATATGACTCGTATTGAGGTGTTAAGTCGCAGTGGTCATGCCCATTTAGGCCATGTGTTTGATGATGGCCCTCGTGATAAAGGTGGTTTGCGTTATTGCATCAACAGCGCATCGATTAAGTTTATTCCATTAGATGAAATGGAAAAACAAGGTTATGGTGATTTGATTCCTTTTGTGAAATAAGAGGGCAAAATGAGAAAAATATTGACCGCACTTTTAGTGTTTTTGAGTCCATTGAGCTTTGCTCAAGAGAAGGTGTCTTTGGCGGATATATCCTTGAAGACGTTGGATAATCAAACCGTCACCTTATCACAATATCAAGGCAAACCGCTTTATATCAAAATGTGGGCATCTTGGTGTCCAATTTGCTTGGTGGGTTTAGCGGAAATTGACGATCTTAGTGCAGAAAAAAATCTTGATTTTAATGTGATTACGATTGCCTCACCAGGACAAAAGAACGAACAAAATAGCCAAAAATTTATCAATTGGTATAAAGGTCTGGATTACAAAAATATCACGGTATTATTGGATGAAAACGGTGAAATCATTAAACGAGCCAAT
>CABQSN010000092.1:0-7121 GCA_902466845.1 uncultured Haemophilus sp. | reverse complement strand
TTTTCAGCAATTATTTGTAAATCACAATGCAACCTTAGATCAGCAGAAAATCATTGAGCAAATCTTTCAAAAAGAATCTGAACTTTACTTTCTTACAGCCAAGCGAGGAAGAGGGAAATCAGCTCTAGCAGGCTTATTAGCGAATCAACTGGATACTAAAATTTACCTCACTGCACCGAATAAAAGTGCGGTTAAAATTTTGGCTGAATTTTCACAAAAAGAGATTATCTTTATTGCACCAGATGAGCTTTTCCTTGCTTTGCAAAATGCTCCTTCTTTTTCTGAAAATGCTTGGCTTTTTGTTGATGAGGCGGCAATGTTGCCAATTGCTCAACTTACTGCTTTTTCCCACCATTTTAAACATATTCTATTTACGACTACCATCCATAGTTATGAGGGAACAGGGCGAGGCTTTACGCTTAAATTTAAGCAAAAAATTAACCGCACTTTTTCTGACTTTGAGCTTATTGAACCGCTACGTTGGTCTAAAGATGATGTTTTAGAGGCGTTTATTGATGAGCTTTTATTATTGAATGTAGAGGATGAGTTTAAGCAAACACCATATGATAAAAGCAAGTTCTGTCAAATTACTGAACGCTCACAAGAGGAAATACTTTCTTCATTGCCTCAATTCTATGGGTTGATGACATTAGCTCATTATCGAACATCCCCATTAGATCTTCGACGGTTATTTGATGCTAATGCGCAGTGTTTTTTTACTGCTGAAAGCGAACAAAATTTACTGGGCGCAATGTGGGCATTAGAGGAAGGTGGAATTGAAGATTCATCGCTTATAGAAGCTATTCAGCTGGGTATAAGACGCCCGAAAGGCAATCTCGTCCCGCAAGCACTTTGTTTTCATGCTCAACAACAAAAGGCTTGTGAATTGCATTCTTTACGTATTTCGAGAATTGCGGTTCAGCCTATGTGGCAGCAGCATGGTATAGGTACACAACTTATTGAATACATCACACAAAATGCCGATGTGGATTATTTATCAGTGAGTTTTGGTTATACCAAAGAATTGGCTCAATTTTGGCAGAAATGTGGTTTTTCTCTTGTCCATTTAGGCGAGCATTTAGAGGCAAGTAGTGGTTGTTATTCAGCTATCGCTCTAAAAGGGCTTTCTGCACAAGGGATTGAATTAGAAAAAAGAGCAACGCAATCTTTTCAACGCAATATACCGTTATCTTTCCATCCACTTGCTCAGGAATTTAGCACAACATCAGTGGATTGGAAATTGCTTGATGAAGATTGGTTAAGCCTAAAAAACTTCGCTTATTTTCACCGCACTTTAGCTTCCGCTTTGCCGGCAATTCGTCGATTTTTAATGAATTTAGATGAAAAAGATTGTCCTTTAATGCGAGATTATTTCATCACAAAACAGATACCCTATAGTAAGAAAAATGGGTTAAAATCATTACGTTCGGAAATTGCACAAAAATTAAAAAAGGAGGCAAGATGAGCGAACAAGAAAAAAAAGGTTGGTTCCGTAAAGCGGTAGATGAATACAATAAATTTTGTAGTGAACTTGGTTTAGATAAAGGTAGTTGTCGAGGTTGTATGCCACGCATTGAATTTGATGATGATGGTAAGGTAAAAAAAGAGAAACCACTAGAACCACTCAAAAAATAAAAGAAAACAGGGTTAATTTAACCCTGTTTTTTTATACAGATGATTATTGAAAAGTAGAGTGAATTTGCTAAACTAACAAGCTGTTCATACAAAAATGAGATAAAAATTGACCGCACTTATGAAAACAACCTATTTTAATTTTGATATTCCGATTCAGCCCAATGATCATAAAATTCTTGGCAATGTATTGGCGAGTGCAGATGCACTTGCTGTTAGTGAAATTGCAGAGCAATACGATGGATTGACTGTGGTTGTGACACCGGATACCAAAAGTGCGGTTCGTTTATCACAAGTTTTACCGGATTTAACCTCTCAGCCCGTTCAGTTTTTTCCTGATTGGGAAACGTTGCCTTACGATTCTTTTTCTCCTCATCAAGAAATTATTTCTTCTCGTTTAAGTGCGCTATTTCATTTGCAAAATACTAAAAAAGGCATCTTTGTTTTGCCGATTAGCACATTAATGCAACGTGTGTGCCCGCCGAAATATCTACAGCACAATGTTCTTCTGATTAAAAAAGGTGACCGTCTTGTCATTGAAAAATTGCGATTACAATTAGAGTCGGCAGGATATCGTTCCGTCGAGCAAGTACTAGAACATGGTGAATATGCTGTGCGCGGATCACTTTTAGATCTTTTCCCAATGGGAAGTGCGGTTCCATTTCGCTTAGATTTTTTTGATGATGAAATTGATTCGATTCGTACTTTTGATGTCGATACGCAGCGAACGTTAGATGAAATTCAATCTATTAATTTATTACCTGCACACGAATTTCCAACAGATGAGAAAGGCATTGAATTTTTCCGTACACAATTTAGAGAAACCTTTGGTGAAATTCGTCGTGATCCAGAACATATTTATCAGCAAATCAGTAAAGGTACATTAATTTCAGGGATTGAATATTGGCAACCGTTATTCTTTGATGAAATGGCAACATTGTTTGATTACTTGCCCGAAAAAACGTTGTTTGTGGATATGGAAACAAATCAAGCACAAGGTGAACGTTTTTATCTTGATGCTAAACAGCGTTATGAGCATCGCAAAGTTGATCCAATGCGCCCTCTTTTGCCGCCAGAACGTTTGTGGCTAAGCATTGATGCGGTCAATCATGCATTAAAAAATTATCCTAAAATTAATTTTAAAGCAGAAAAAGTGCGGTCATCTGTTCGTCAGAAAAATTTAGCGGTGTCCGCATTACCAGCAGTGACCATTCAATCACAGCAAAAAGAACCGTTATCCCAACTTCGTCAGTTTATTGAGCATTTTAAAGGAAATGTTTTATTTTCAGTGGAAACTGAAGGACGACGTGAAACCTTACTGGATTTACTTTCACCATTAAAAATTAAGCCTAAACAGATTAAAACCTTATCTGAAGCCAATCAAGATAAGTTTACTCTGTGGGTAAGTCGTCTTGAGCAAGGTTTTATTCTTGATGAGGCTAAACTCGCCGTTATTACTGAACATGAAATTTTAGGCGAGCGAGTACAGCAACGTCAGCGTGATAAACGTAAGGCGGTCAATCCAGATACATTAGTGCGTAATCTGGCTGAATTAAAAATTGGGCAGCCTGTGGTGCATTTAGATCATGGTGTGGGGCGTTATGGTGGTTTGGTCACGCTTAATACAGGTGGTTTAAAAGCAGAGTATTTGCTAATTAACTATGCGAATGAGTCCAAACTTTATGTGCCGGTTGGTTCTCTTCATTTAATTAGTCGCTATGTAGGTGGCTCAGATGAAACCGCACCATTGCATAAATTAGGTAATGAATCGTGGGCGAAAACGCGTCAAAAGGCTGCAGAAAAAATTCGTGATGTGGCTGCTGAATTACTTGATGTGTATGCTCAGCGAGAAGTGAAAAAAGGCTTTGAATTTAAATATGATCGTGAGGAATTCCAGCAATTCGCTGCAACCTTCCCTTTTGAAGAAACGCACGATCAAGCCATGGCGATTAATGCCGTCATTTCGGATATGTGCCAACCTAAAGCGATGGATCGTTTGGTTTGTGGTGATGTAGGTTTTGGGAAGACTGAAGTAGCGATGCGAGCCGCATTTTTGGCGGTCATGAACCATAAACAAGTCGCCGTATTGGTTCCAACAACCTTGTTAGCTCAACAGCATTACGAGAATTTTAAAGATCGTTTTGCTAATCTTCCGGTTAATGTGGAAGTGCTTTCTCGTTTTAAAACAGCCAAAGAGCAAAAACAAATCTTAGAAAATTTAGCCGAAGGAAAAGTCGATATTCTGATTGGAACCCATAAATTGATTCAATCCGATGTGAAGTTTTCTGATCTTGGCTTACTCATCATTGATGAAGAACATCGCTTTGGTGTGGGACAGAAAGAGAAAATTAAACAACTTCGAGCGAATATTGATATTTTAACGCTTACCGCAACACCAATTCCTCGCACTTTGAATATGGCGATGAATGGTATTCGCGATCTTTCTATTATTGCGACACCACCGGCTCGTCGAGTGAGTATCAAAACGTTTGTTCGTCAGAAAGATGATTTAATTATTCGTGAAGCGATTCTGCGTGAGATTTTACGTGGAGGACAAGTTTATTATTTGCATAATGATGTGGCGAGTATTGAAAATACAGCAGAAAAACTGACCGCACTTGTACCGGAAGCGCGAGTCGTGATTGGTCATGGTCAAATGCGAGAACGCGAACTTGAACGCGTGATGAGTGATTTTTATCATCAACGTTATAACGTTTTAGTCTGTTCCACCATTATTGAAACGGGGATTGACGTACCAACGGCAAATACGATCATTATTGAACGTGCAGATAATTTCGGTTTAGCTCAGCTTCACCAGCTGCGTGGGCGAGTAGGACGTTCTCACCACCAAGCTTATGCCTATTTGCTGACACCACCACCGAAATTAATGACGAAAGATGCGAAACGTCGTTTAGAGGCATTAGAAAGTTTAGATAATTTAGGTGCAGGTTTCATTCTTGCGACGCACGATTTAGAAATTCGCGGTGCAGGTGAATTATTGGGGAATGAACAAAGTGGGCAGATTGAAAGCATCGGTTTTTCACTTTATATGGAATTACTTGATGCAGCAGTTAAAGCCTTAAAAGAGGGTAGAGAACCTTCATTAGAAGAGATTACACATCAGCAAGCTGAAATTGAGTTACGTGTTCCAGCCTTATTGCCAGATGATTATCTTGGCGATGTGAATATGCGTTTGTCATTCTATAAACGTATTGCAGCAGCGGAAAGTAAACAAGAGTTAGATGAATTAAAAGTTGAATTAATTGATCGCTTTGGCCTATTACCTGAAGCAACTAAAAATCTTTTACAAATTGCTGAAATGCGTTTAATGGTGAAACCATTAAAAGTACTGAAAATCGATGCAGGGGCTCAAGGTGGCTTTATTGAATTCTCTCCTTCAGCAAAAGTTGATCCTGAAAAATTCATCAAATTAATTCAACAAAATCCAATTGTTTATCGCTTTGATGGTCCATTAAAATTTAAGTTTGTGAAAGCACTTCCAGAAAACAAAGAGCGGTTAGAATTTGTGATGGATTTGGTGAAGACGCTTACTGAGTAGCAAGTAAATAAAAAGGCTGACAAAATGTCAGCCTTTCTTTTTTTACGTTTGATTAGTGAAGCGCTTCAACAACGCTTAAGAACATTTTTAAGATACCGGCATTTAATAAGTCGATAAAGAATGCCCCTACCATTGGTACGATTAAGAACGCTTTGTGAGATGGTCCGAAACGACTGGTAATTGCTTGCATGTTAGCAACGGCTGTTGGTGTTGCACCTAGACCGAAACCACAGTGACCCGCACTTAATACAATCGCATCATAATCTTTACCCATCATACGGTATGTGACGTAGATAGCGAAGAAAGCCATGAAGACAACTTGAACTGCTAAGATAACTAATACATCTGTTGCAAGACCTGCTAATTCCCAAAGTTTGAGAGACATTAAAGCAATCGCTAAGAAGATAGATAAACCTACGCTACCTAATACGTCAATCGCTGAATCAGCCACTTGGAATTTGAATAAGTGGGTTAAGCTGTTACGAATGATTACACCTGTAAACAAACACCATACGAATGTTGGTAATTGAATGTGTGTACCTTTTGTTAAGCCATCTAAATATTGACCGATGAGTAAACATAAAGAAAGCATCGCGATGGTTTCAATGATTGAGCGTGCATTCACTTTACGTTTATAAGTTGGGTGCTCAAATGCTTCTTGTACGTCATCTACTTCATCATTCTCTGGATTTTCACCTTGTTTTTGATGATTTAATAAATAACGAGATACTGGGCCACCTAAAATACCACCAAAAACTAAACCGAATGTAGCACATGCCATCGCAATTTCTGTTGCTGCCGGTAGATTAAATTCTCTAGTGAATGTTTCTGCCCATGCAGCACCTGTACCATGACCACCAGTAAGGGTAACAGAACCTGCAAGTAAACCGTAAGCAGGATCAATGCCCAATAATTTGGTACCTAAGATACCGATGACATTTTGGCAAACAATGAGTATTCCAGCAGCGAATAAGAAGATAACTAATGGTTTTCCACCTTTAATTAAGCGCGCAAAGTTTGCACTTAAACCGATAGAGGAGAAGAATACTAACATCATCGATGTTTGTAAGCTTTTCTCAAAAGTAAATGAGGTACCGTTTACTTTATATAAAATTGTTAATGCAATAGCCACAATAAAGCCGCCAACAACAGGCTCAGGGATATTGAATGTTTGTAAAACGCGAATACGTTTTACTAGAAAATAACCAAGTAATAACACAAAGCTTGCTAAAGCAAGTGTTTGATAGGTATCAAAAACAATATTCACGAAATATCCTCCTATTTAGTTTGGTTTCGAGAATTCTTATGAGTTGTGTTCAGGTTCAACTACCACAATATCAACATTACTATGTAATCCACGTGGTAATTGGGAGCCTTTTCTGCCGCGTTCCGCACGGAATTTTTGCAGATCTTCCGGTTTTAATGTGATTTTTCGTTTACCGGAATGGAACTCAAGGCTAGCTTGCTCTGAAATTAAGAACAATTTCACCAATAATTCTGACCGCGCTTTTGCATTCGCTGCTGGAATACTGATGATTTTGTTGCCTTTCCCTTTTGATAATGCCGGTAAATCCCGTACCGGAAAAATCAGCATTCGCCCCGCTGAAGTGAGGGACACAAGAAGTGAGGCCGACTCGGAAAGTGTCTCAGGTTTCAAGACTTTCGCATTTTCTGGCAAAGAAATCAAGGCTTTTCCTGCTTTATTACGTGCAATTAAATCTTCAAATTTGCAAATAAAACCATATCCTGCATCTGATGCCATCAATAATTCTTGTTTTTCAGGTTCCATAATAACCTGTTCAATGGTCGCACCTGCCGGTAATGTAAGTTTACCGGTGAGCGGTTCACCTTGTGAACGCGCAGAAGGCAAGCTTAATGGATCTAAAGCATAGCTACGACCCGTACTATCAATAAAGATTACGGGCTGATT
>CABQSN010000091.1:0-7138 GCA_902466845.1 uncultured Haemophilus sp. | reverse complement strand
GGATACAAACTTGGTTCATCTTCAGTTGGACGCGTTTTAAATCGGCGGTGTAACCACATGTATTGTTCCACACCTTTTAAGATTTCTTTTTCCACAACTTTATTCATTCTTGCAGCGATTGCCGTTTCATCCGAAAGATCGGAAAAATCCACGGGTGGTGAAATACTGACTGTATAGCCTGAGCCGCCTTTGTTACGCAATGGGGCAAAAGGGACGACTTTACAATTTGGTGCTGATTTAAGCAGATAATAACTACCTGTTGTGGTAGCCGCTTCTTGTACAGCAAAGAAAGGCACAAATACCGCATTTTTTCTGCCGTAATCGTGATCGGGCGCATACCAAATGGTTTCACCTTTACGTAAGGCTTTGAGCATACCACGCAGATCTTTTCGGTTCAGCATATCTTTGTTTGAACGTAAACGACCTTTAATTTGCAACCAATCCAGTACGGGATTGTCATTGGGACGATAAACGCCTACGCCAGGATGATGTAATCCCACAATACGCGCGCCTAATTCAAGCGTAAGAAAATGGACACCAACAAAGATAATGCCGTCTTGGGCATTTTCTTTTAAATAATTTAATCCTTCAATTTTTGACCATTTTTTAATGCGCGCATCAGACCAAAACCATGCCATGCCGGTTTCAATAATCGCCATACCAACAGCACGCAAGTTTTCTTGCAAAATGGCTTCACGTTCTTGCTCGGGCATTTCTGGGAAGCAGAGCTCAAGATTTCGGCGAGCAATCGCTGCACGACGTTTTCCCACTTTTAATTTTGAGAAAAGCCAGCCTAAGCCATTGCCGATATGACGTAGAATTGGATAGGGAAGTAACAAAAGGCTTCGCCAAATCGTCACACCAAGCCAAAATCCCCAGTATTTAGGGGCTAGAAAGTGCGGTTGAAATTGAGGGAGTTTTTCGTTTTTCATAATTCTTTTCTGGTTAGTTCGGCGTGTAGTTTATCGCAAATTTGAGTTGTGGTAAAATTGCACCAAATTTTTATTATTCCAACAGAGAGATTTCAAAATGGCTCAATATTCTGCCAATTTTAATCAAGCAAAAGTATTAGTGTTAGGCGATGTTATGCTTGACCGTTACTGGTTTGGTGCAACTAATCGTATTTCACCGGAAGCACCGGTTCCTGTGGTTCGTGTGCAAGATAATGAAGAGCGTGCAGGTGGTGCAGCAAACGTGGCAATGAATATTGCTTCTCTTAATGTCCCTGTGCAAATTTTAGGTTTAATTGGTCAAGATGAAACAGGCACAGCCTTAACCAATTTATTACAACATCAAAAAATTGATTGTAATTTTGTGGCATTGGATACTCACCCAACCATTACGAAATTACGTATTTTGTCTCGTCATCAACAATTACTTCGTTTGGATTTTGAAGAAGATTTCCAAAATGTGGAATGTTATGAGTTGCTTGCGAAATTAGAAGCGGAAGTGAAAAACTTTGGTGCGTTAGTGCTTTCAGATTATGGTAAAGGCACGTTAAAAGATGTGCAAAAAATGATCCAAATTGCACGCAAAGCGAACGTGCCCGTGTTGATCGATCCAAAAGGCACGGATTTTGAGCGTTATCGTGGTGCGACTTTACTGACACCAAATATGTCAGAATTTGAAGCGGTGGTAGGTAAATGCAGTTCTGAAGAAGAAATCATTGAGAAAGGTTTAAAATTAATTTCAGACATAGAATTGACCGCACTTTTAGTGACGCGCTCTGAAAAAGGCATGACATTACTTCGTCCAAATCAAGAACCATTCCATTTACCAACGCTTGCAAAAGAAGTGTTTGATGTAACGGGGGCAGGCGATACCGTAATCAGTGTCTTAGCAACCGCACTTGCAGACGGTCGTTCTTTTGAAGAATCTTGCTACTTAGCCAATGTGGCGGCAGGTATTGTGGTCGGTAAATTGGGAACATCAACCGTTTCTACTGTGGAATTAGAGAATGCAATCCATGGCCGTTCTGAAACAGGTTTCGGTATTATGTCAGAAAGCCAATTAAAAACTGCAGTAGCTCATGCTAAAGCGCGCGGTGAGAAAATTGTGATGACAAACGGTTGTTTCGATATTCTTCATCCAGGTCATGTGTCTTATTTAGAAAATGCTCGCAAACTTGGCGATCGTTTAATTGTTGCCGTGAATACGGATGATTCAGTCAAACGCTTAAAAGGTGAAAGTCGTCCAATTAACAATCTGAATGCACGTATGGCAGTATTGGCTGGTTTAGCTTCAGTGGATTGGGTGGTCTCTTTTGATGAAGATACACCACAACGTTTAATCAGTGAGATTTTACCTGATTTATTAGTAAAAGGTGGCGATTACAAACCTGAAGAGATTGCAGGCAGTAAAGAAGTGTGGGCGAATGGTGGCGATGTTCGCGTATTGAATTTCGAAAATGGCTGTTCAACCACTAATGTGATTGAGAAAATTAAATCTCTGAAAGATTAATTTATTAAGGAATGAGTAGAATAAAGCTTGCCTTTATCCTGCTCAATCGTTAAAATTCAGGCTCCTTGTCATCGCTGAGTTAGAGATCGGCGAATGATGTATTAATAACACTACCTTTTAGGAGTAAAAAATGTCTCTAAGTACTGAAAAAAAAGCAGCAATCGTTGCTGAATTTGGTCGCGATGCGAAAGATACTGGTTCTTCTGAAGTTCAAATCGCATTATTAACTGCACAAATCAACCACTTACAAGCTCACTTCGCTGAGCACAAAAAAGACCACCATGGTCGTCGTGGTTTATTACGTATGGTTTCTCGTCGTCGTAAACTTTTAGACTACTTAAAACGTACTGATCTTGCTTTATACCAAAGCACTATCGCTCGTTTAGGTTTACGTCGCTAATTTTTATTACGATAGTAAAAATAAAAGCCTTCGGATTACCGAGGGCTTTTTTATTTTCTGCATATTGGAAGATAAAAAAACGGTCAAAAATTTGACCGCTCTTTTTTAGTTATTAGTTCGCAATGCCTTTATGACGAAGCAATGCGTCTAATTGAGGTTCACGTCCACGGAAGCGTTTGAATAAGACCATTGGTTCTTCAGAGCCACCGCGAGTGAGAATTTCATCTAAGAAGGATTTACCCGTAACTGGATTGAAAATCCCTTCTTCTTCAAAGCGAGAGAACGCATCTGCAGATAGCACTTCAGCCCATAAATAGCTGTAATAACCGGCCGCATAACCGCCCGCAAAAATATGGCTAAAGCTATGTGGCGCTCTTGCCCATTCAACACCTTTAATCACGGCAACTTTATCTTTCACAGCTTTTAAGGTATCAAGCACTTGGTTAGCTTTACCCACTTCAAAAGTATGATGAAGGGTAAAATCAAACAAGCCAAATTCAAGCTGACGTAACACAAACATTGCCGCTTGATAGTTTTTCGCTTTGAGAAGTTGATTTAATTTTTCTTCTGGCAATGGTTCGTGCGTTTCAAAGTGACCCGAAATAAAATCAAGGGCTTCTTTTTCCCAACACCAGTTTTCCATAAATTGACTTGGAAGTTCTACCGCATCCCAAGGTACACCATTGATACCCGCAACATCCGGCACATCAACTTTGGTGAGCATATGGTGAATGCCGTGACCAAACTCATGGAAGAGAGTGGTGACTTCATCATGGGTGAATAGTGCAGGTTTATCACCAATAGGCGCGTTGAAGTTACACGTTAAATAGGCAACTGGTTTTTGAATTGAACCGTCGGCATTGCGTTTTCTGCCGATACAATCATCCATCCATGCGCCGCCACGTTTATTTTCACGCGCATAAAGATCGAGATAGAAACTGCCACGTACTTCATCGTTTTCATCAATTAAATCAAAGAAACGTACATCTTTGTGCCAAGTATCTACACCAAAACGTTCAACTGCACGAATATTAAAAATACGTTTAATTAATTCAAATAAACCCGAAATAACGCGATCTTCAGGGAAATAAGGACGAAGTTCTTCGTCATTGATCGCATATAAATGTTGTTTTTGTTTTTCAGAATAGAAACTGATATCCCAAGGCGCAAGTTCAGTGACGCCAAATTCTTTTTCACAATAAGCTTTGAGTTCAGCTAATTCTTTCTCACCTTGTGCTTTTGAACGATCCGCAAGGTTATTTAAGAAGTCTAACACTTGTTGTGGATTTTCTGCCATTTTGGTCGCAAGTGAGCGTTCAGTATAGGTATTGAAACCTAGCAATTTAGCTAATTCCACGCGTAACGTCATGATTTCTTCAATGATCGCCGTATTATCCCATTTACCTGCGTTTGGACCTTGATCAGAAGCGCGAGTCGCATAAGCACGATACATTTCTTCGCGTAATGCTGCATTTTCACAATAGGTCATAATAGGTAAATAACTTGGAATTTCTAACGTAAAACGATAGCCTTTTAAGCCTTTACTTTCAGCAGATTGTTTTGCTGCAAGTAATGCAGATTCAGGAAGCCCCGCTAATTGGCTTTCATCTTCAATGACTTTTTCCCAACCCATGGTGGCATCGAGCACATTATTGCTAAATTGTGCACTTAATTCTGATAAACGAGTCACAATCTCGCCATAACGTTTTTGTTTTTCTTCGGATAAACCGATACCTGAAAGCTCAAAATCACGCAGTGCGTTTTCAATCGCTTTCTTTTGCGCCACTGAATAAGTGGCAAATTCAGGACTATTTTTTAAGGCTAAATAAGCATTGTATAAGCCTTTGTGTTGACCCACCCAAGTGCTGTATTCAGAGAGTAGTGGTAAGCAGGCTTGGTACGCATCACGTAATTCAGGGCTGTTTTTAACTGAATTTAAATGGGAGATCGGTGACCAAGCACGACTTAAGTGCTCGCCTGCTTCAGAAAGCGGTTCAATAAAATTTTCCCAAGTAAAGTGCGGTTGTTTTAAAACTTGTTCAATGGCTTGACGATTTTCTTCGATGAGTTTTTGGATTGCTGGTTGAATATGCTCCGGTTTGATTTGAGAAAACGGAGGTAAGCCTTCAATATGAAGTAATGGATTAGACATAAATATTCCTTTTGCTAACTGTTTCTTTAGTAAATTGCGACAAATTCTATAATATCAAGGTTGAAAAATCTAAAAAATCAGTGATAATTGCGTATCACTTTTATTTAGGGTTTATGATGGACGGCACTTCCTTTTTTTCTATTATCATTTTTTCTGGCATCATTGCTCTTGCGATCGTTATAGGTGTTGTTTCACTTAAGTTTTTCCCAAAAACTTCTTTAACCAAGGGCATGTATGTTGTTCTTGGATGCATTTCTTTAATATTAGGTGTTATTGGTATTTTTTTACCTATTCTTCCGACAACACCTTTTTTGTTGCTAACACTTTATTCTTTTGCGCAAGGTTCATCTCGCTTAGAACGTTGGTTTTTAGAGACAAAGCTTTATCAAAAGTATCTGAAGTCTTTTAATGAACGTCGTGCATTAACAAAAAAAGCAAAAATTTCTATTCTAACCTTTTCAACTACAATGCTTTTAATTGGCTTTTACTTTACCCCAAGTGTAGTGGGGCGAACGATCATTGCCATTTTAATTGCGGTAAAATATTGGTTCTTTTTCTTTTGGATTAAAACAGAAGACGTTGAAAATGGATAATTCTTTCTTTACTTGGCTTAAAAGTGCGGTCATTTTCGGTATTGTTTTTGGATTGAGTGGTTGTGATAAATTAAACAGTCCTAAATCTACAAACACGGCAGCAGAAGAGCAACCAACACAAAGTCAGTCTATCGAACAAGAAAATACATCAAAACCGAGTAGGACTTTACTGACTCGCGCGTTTACTCATACTCCTTCTTTTGAGCCTTGGTTTGTGCGTTATCCGGAACAAGAAAACTTATTGCGTGATTTATATGAAGGTTTAACCGCTTATGATTCGGAAGGGCGAATCGTGCCGGGTATCGCAGAAAGTTGGCAAACGAAAGATAACAAAACCTGGATCTTTACCTTACGAGAAGGGCTTCGTTGGTCAAATGGCGATCCTTTAGTTGCTCAGGATGTCATGCTTTCTTGGCAAGCATTGTCTCAATCAAATAGTCCATTAAGATCTTATTTGGCTTATCTTAATCTAAAAAATGCGAAAGGCGTTTTAGAGAAAAATAAACCTTTTAGGAGCTTAGGAATTTATGCGGAAAATGACC
The DNA here is from genome assembly GCA_902466845.1 of uncultured Haemophilus sp. GTDB lineage: Bacteria > Pseudomonadota > Gammaproteobacteria > Enterobacterales > Pasteurellaceae > Haemophilus_D. The sequence continues at coordinate 991 of CABQSN010000091.1, read as the reverse complement.
GCACTTTACGCATTGAGCTCGATAAAGCAACGCCTTATTTACCGGAAATGTTGGCGCATATTAGCCTCGTGCCACAATATAGCGATCCTGATTCTCCCGTGACAAACGGGGCTTATATGATCGAAAGTGAAAGTGTGAAAAGCATACACTTAACTAAAAATCCCTATTATTGGCAGAAAAATAATGTGGCTTTTGAGCGTGTAGAATATTTGCCTTTTATCGCCACTAAATTATCTGACTTTGATGTGGTGGTTGATGTACCAGAAGTGAACGCGGACCTTCAACATTTTCCACAGCTTTGCAGTTATTTTTATGAGTTTAATCTCAACGATTCTAAAGTTGCTAAGGCCGATGTGCGCAAGGCGATTGCTTCGTTGGTCTCTGTCACCAATATCGTGAATAATGAGATTCCAGCGGCAATTCCGAGTTCGTATTTTTTACCGAAAGCCATGTTAAATGGACAAGATTCAAGATGGGAGCCCGTTGTTGCCGAGCAGTTATTGGCTCAAAATAAAATTGATGAAAGACATCCGCTACATTTAAATGTGCTCTATGATGATGCCCCCTTGCATTTGAATATTGCGCAACGTTTAGTGGGGCAATTGACGCAGTCCGATATGTTGCGCGTGGATGCTCAACCAGTCAATTGGCAAACATTACAGGCTAAACGTCAAAAGGGTGATTTCCAAGTCATTCGTTCTGGTTGGTGTGCGGACTTTAATCACCCGATGGCATTCTTGGGTTTGTTCTATTCTAAAAGTCCCGATAATAAAAATGGCTATGCCAATGCGGAATATGACCAACTTTTTGAGCAAGCATTGAAAAGCTTAAATGAAAAAGAGCGGTCAGAAATTTACTTAAAATTAAGTGAGAAGATCCAACAGGAAAACCTTGCTTTACCGCTTTTCCAATACACTACACCGGTTTATATTTCTCCAACTATTATGGGGGCGAAGAAAAATCCAGTGGGCGTCATTTACAGTAAGGATCT
>CABQSN010000090.1:0-7152 GCA_902466845.1 uncultured Haemophilus sp. | reverse complement strand
CCGCTAAAGCTTAGTTGGAATGAAAAAAGTGCGATAGAAAACAATGTTGTTTTTTACTGCACTTTTTATTGTATAAGATTAGTTAGCTTTAGATTTCTTCGCTTTTCTCCATTTCCAAAATAGGTACAGCGCTAAAACACCAATTAGGATATAAATCACGAGTTGGCCTTTTTTAATTTGTTCGTGTAACCAATCTAAGTTTTTAGCACCTAATTCGCCAAGGTAAACCCAAATTGGCACGGAAATAATAGCCGCACAGAAATCAATTAATACGAAGCGCGTATAGCTAACGCGGCGGGTGATACCTGACACCATGTAAATTGGCGCGCGTAATCCTGGAAGGAAACGAGCTACAAATAAAACACGGTTGCCGTATCGGGCAAATTTTTCACGCACCATTTTTAAGCGTTGTAAGGTGAGCACTTTGCGCATTGGGCGGAAACGAAGAATTCGGGTGCCGTAAATGCGACCAAGCCAGTACATGGTTGAGTCACCGGCAAGTACACCAATCATACTCACGACTAACATTAAGTGGGAATTGACGCTTTCAGGATAGAGGCCAGCAATCACACCGCCGGAAACAAGCGTGATATCTTCTGGAATGGGTACACCAAAGCCACAAATAATCAGAACAAATAGCACCGCCCAATAACCGTAATCGGTAAAAAAGCTGATAAGAAATTCCATTTGAAACCCACTTACAATCAGTTAGTTAAAATTAATTAAAAATTGGGGCTTATTTTAATCGCTTTGCCTTGAAAAGCCTAGAAAAAATTTGCGGTGTAAATTTGCATTGTGGGGCTGAATATTTTATAATCCGTCGCTCTCAAAGTTTGTCTTTGAGCTAATTTAGGAAAATTGCTGGGTCGCCTGCAATTTTTTATTTTAAACTTTTAATCAAGAGAACATTAAAATGGCATTTAAATTTAACGCTGAAGTTCGTCAAGCGCAAGGTAAGGGTGCGAGCCGCCGCCTGCGTCACAACGGTCAAATCCCTGCAATCATTTATGGTGGCAGCGAAGCACCTGTTTCAATCATCTTAAATCACGATGAATTAAACAACGCACAAGCTCACGATTCTTTCTATAGCGATGTAATCACTTTGGTGGTTGAAGGTAAAGAAGTTGCAGTGAAAGTTCAAGCAATGCAACGTCACCCATTCAAACCAAAATTGGTTCACATTGACTTCAAACGTGCTTAATTTTTAGCTTGTGATAAGAACACCAATAATGATGAGTTATTGGTGTTTTTTCTTTTAGGGCAAAGTGCGGTCAAATTTGAAATCATTTTAGGAGTATTTTCCAATGAAGATAGCCTTAGGCATTGAATATAACGGAAAACAGTATTGTGGCTGGCAGCGACAAGAGAAAGTGAGCAGTGTACAAGAAAAATTAGAAAAAGCGTTATCTTTCGTGGCAAATGAAAAAATTGAAGTGTTTTGTGCGGGCAGAACAGACTCTGGTGTGCATGGCACAGGACAAGTAGTGCATTTTGAAACTACAGCAGTTCGCCCCGAAAAAGCATGGGTATTTGGTACTAACGCGAATTTGCCTGATGACATTTCAGTGAGTTGGGCAAAAGTGGTGGATGATGAATTTCACGCCCGTTTTTCGGCAACCGCGCGTCGCTATCGTTATATTTTGTATTGCAATAAATTACGTTCAGCCATTTTGCCAGAAGGGATTACCCATTGCCATTTAGATTTAGACGAAAAGAAAATGCACCAAGCGGGGCAGTTTTTATTGGGCGAAAATGATTTTTCCTCTTTCCGCGCGGCGCAATGTCAATCGAATACCCCTTGGCGAAATGTGCATCATTTAAATGTGGTGCGAAAAGGGCAGTACATTATTGTGGATATTCAAGCCAATGCTTTTGTGCATCATATGGTACGCAATATTGTGGGAAGTTTGATAGAAGTCGGTGCCGGCAATCAACCTGTTGAGTGGATGAAATGGTTGTTAGAGCAAAAAGATCGTAAATTAGCTGCTCCAACAGCGAAACCCGAAGGCTTATATTTAGTGAATGTCATTTACCCTGAAAAATTTGCGATTCCACAGAAAAATTTAGGGCCATTGTTTTTAGAAGATAATCTCATCTGACTAGCAAATTTCGCTAAATTATGATTAAATACGCAAACTTTTCTAGTTAATAAAAAAGGTAAAAAATGAGCTGGATTGATAGAATTTTTAGCAAAGGAACCTCTTCCTCTGCATCACGTAAAGCTAACGTACCAGAAGGGGTTTGGACAAAATGTACCTCTTGTGAACAAGTCCTTTACGGCGAAGAAGTAAAACGTAATTTATATGTTTGTCCAAAATGCGGTCATCATATGCGTATTGATGCTCGTGAGCGCCTTTTAGCCTTGTTAGATGAAGGTTCAAGCCAAGAATTATCGGCTGATTTAGAACCAAAAGATATTCTTAAATTTAAAGATTTAAAAAAATATAAAGATCGTATTACTGCGGCACAAAAAGAAACTGGTGAAAAAGATGCGTTAATCACAATGACCGGTACACTTTACAACATGCCAGTAGTCGTTGCCGCATCTAACTTCAGTTTCATGGGCGGTTCAATGGGCTCTGTTGTGGGTTCAAAATTTGTAAAAGCGGCAGAAAAAGCAATGGAATTAAACTGTCCATTTGTTTGTTTCTCTGCAAGTGGTGGTGCACGTATGCAAGAAGCGCTTTTCTCCTTAATGCAAATGGCGAAAACCAGTGCGGTTTTGGCAAAAATGCGTGAAAAAGGCGTGCCGTTTATTTCGGTATTAACCGACCCAACATTAGGTGGGGTATCTGCAAGTTTTGCCATGTTAGGTGATGTAAACATCGCTGAGCCAAAAGCATTAATTGGTTTTGCAGGCCCACGTGTTATCGAACAAACTGTACGTGAGAAATTACCGGAAGGCTTCCAACGTAGTGAATTCTTACTTGAGAAAGGGGCGATTGATATGATCGTGAAACGTTCAGAAATGCGTTCAACCCTTGGAAACCTTTTAAGCAAACTCACCAATCAACCTTCACCTTTTGTTGAAGTAGAAGTTGTTGAAAATGCCTAATACAATGAATTTAAAAGCCACTTCGCCACTCGCTGAGTGGCTTTCTTATTTGGAAAACAGTCACTTCAAAGCGATTGATTTAGGGCTAGAGCGTATTAAGTCAGTGGCAGAAGAATTGGATCTTTTGAATCCCGCACCTTATGTGATCACGGTGGGGGGCACAAATGGCAAAGGCACGACTTGTCGTTTGCTTGAAACTATTTTGTTAAATCACGGTTTGCGTGTGGGTGTGTATTCCTCACCTCATTTATTGCGTTATAACGAACGTGTTCGTATTCAAAATCAAGACTTGCCAGATGAAATGCATACTGCTTCTTTTGATTTTATCGAAAAACATAAAACGCAGTCCCTCACTTATTTTGAATTTAGCACCTTATCAGCTTTGCATTTATTCAAACAAGCAAAACTTGATGTCGTGATTTTAGAAGTAGGGCTTGGTGGACGCTTAGATGCAACCAATATTATCGATAATGATCTAGCGGTTATCACCAGTATTGATATTGATCATACGGATTTTCTAGGTTCAACTCGCGAAGAAATTAGCTTTGAAAAAGCGGGTATTTTCCGTGCGAATAAACCGGTTGTAATTGGCGAACCTAATGTTCCGCAGTCTATGTTAGAACAAGCGGAGAAATTACATTGCCACGTTTCACGCCGAGATGTCACTTGGTCGTTTAAAGCTAATGAACAAACTTGGATGTGGCAGAGTAATAAAGTGCGGTTAGAAAATCTGCCGTTTTGCCAAATTCCATTAGCTAATGCAGCAACCGCTTTGGCGGCTGTTGAGCAATTACCTTTTGATATTTCTGTCGAGACCATTAAACGTTCATTAATTGAAGTAGAATTGGTAGGTCGTTTCCAACAATTGAAAGGTAATCAGCTAGAAAAATTGGCAGCTCGCTTGAGTGCTCCTTATTCACAGTTACCAAAAGTGATCATCGATGTGGGGCATAATCCTCATGCGGCAAAATATTTAGCCGAAAAATTGACCGTACTTAAAACACAAATTTCAGGGCGCATCATTGCGGTTTGCGGTATGTTAAAAGATAAAGATGCGGAGTCGGTGTTTTCCCAACTGACTTTCGTTATTGACCAATGGCATTGTGTAACATTAGGCGGCTACCGAGGTCAATCAGGTGATGATTTAAATGCAAAATTAACAACAGTTTGCCCATCAGCAAAAAGTGTTTCTGAAGACTCTGTGGCTGAAGGTGTGCAAAGTGCGGTTAAAAATGCCGATAAAAATGACATTGTGCTGGTATTTGGATCTTTCCACACCGTAGGGGAATTTTTAGAATATTTAGCATAATGGATATGAAAAATAATAAAGGCTGGTTTTGACCAGCCTTTAGTTTTTTTAAAGTATTTTGTGAAAGTAATCATTTAATTCAGAGTATTGGAATGTAAATCCGCAATCTAACAAATGTTTTGGATAGGCGTTTTGGCTATCTAAAAGAATACAAGCTCGCTCGCCGAGAAGAGAGACGAGCAAAAATTGAGGTACTTGAGCAAAACAAGGCCGATGTAATGCTTGACCTAATAATTGGTTAAAAGTCTTATTTTTAACGGGATGTGGCGCGGTAAAATTAAATGCCCCTTCACAATTGCTATGATCAAGTAAAAAAATCAATCCTTTTACCATATCCTCTAATGCGATCCAGCTCCAATATTGCTTGCCATTCCCTAATTTGCCACCTAATCCGAAGCGATAGAACGGAAGGATTTTTGCAAAAGCCCCACCTTTTGGAGAAAGCACTAATCCGGTTCTCACTAAACAGACTCTTGTATTGGCTTGTTTTGCTGCATTTTCCCAATCAATACAAAGCTGTGAGGTAAATTGAGTACTTGGATTTGTATTTTCAGTGATCTGCTCGTCATCACAGTTTCCATAAATACCGGTTGCAGAACCTGAAATCAGAGCTGGGGGATATTCACTTTGATTAATAAGTTGAACAAGCTGCTGTGTTAAATCAATGCGGCTACGACGCAGTTTTTCTTTTTGTTGAACCGTCCATTTTTTATCGAAGATGGGCTCACCGGCAAGATTAATAACCGCATCAAAGGTATTCAAGTCTTTGAGTGTTGAAAGTGCGGTCAAAAATTGCGGTGTTTTTTCAGGAAAAATAGTGTGGGCTTTTTCAATCGAGCGAGTTAATACGGTAACGCTATCGCCACGTGAAAGTAGCGCCTTAACTAAGGGTTTACCAACAAATCCCGTTCCACCGGTTACTAAGATATTCATTATAGATTGCTTTCAAAGAGCGTTTGAATTTGTCCTAAAAGCGATTTAATTGTTGTGTCTTTTGTTGGTGTCACAAAAATGGTGTCATCTCCTGCAATCGTGCCTAAAATGCCTTCAGGTTTACCAATGGAATCCAATAAGCGAGCAATCAACTGTGCGGCACCTGGAGAGGTTTTAATGACGATAACAAAATCATTGTGATCAATATCCAAAACCAAATTTTTTAATGGACTGCTGGTGGCGGGGACACTTAATTCACTTGGTAAGCAATACACCATTTCCATTTTCGTATTTCTTGCTCTAACCGCACCAAATTTACTTAGCATGCGTGAAACTTTAGACTGGTTAATGCTTTGAAATCCTTGGTTTTTTAAGGCTTCAACAATTTCACTTTGAGAAGCAAATCGTTCTTGATTGAGCAGTTCTTTAAATGCTTTAGTTAATTGATCTGACATAGATATTCTCATATAGGGGAATTTGCATAAGAATTGCATAAAAATTCATTTTAGGCAATTAAAATAAATTTGCCGTTTGAAAAGTTTGAGCTAGATCGCATTATTGAATTTCTCTGTTTGTAATTTAATGGCTAAGACTTTAAAATCCTACCTAGTTAGGATTAATTAATACATGAGGAGTATTTTATGAAAGTTGCAGTATTAGGCGCAGCAGGCGGTATTGGTCAAGCATTAGCCTTATTACTTAAATTACAATTACCCGCTGAAAGTGAATTAGCACTTTATGATATTGCACCAGTGACACCAGGTGTGGCTAAAGATGTGAGTCATATTCCAACAGCGGTGAAAGTAGAAGGTTTTGCGGGAGAAGATCCAACACCTGCACTTAAAGGTGCTGATGTCGTTTTAATTTCTGCAGGGGTAGCACGTAAACCGGGTATGGATCGTTCAGATCTTTTCAACATCAATGCGGGTATCGTGCGTAACTTAATTGAACATGTTGCAAAAACTTGTCCAAAAGCTTGTGTAGGCATTATTACCAACCCTGTGAACACGACTGTTGCGATTGCTGCAGAAGTATTGAAAAAAGCGGGTGTTTACGACAAACGTAAATTATTTGGTGTAACCACTTTAGACGTATTACGTTCTGAAACATTCGTATCGGAATTAAAAGGCTTAAATGTTTCTCGTACAAGCGTACCAGTCATTGGTGGACACTCAGGTGTAACTATTCTTCCATTACTTTCACAAGTTCAATATGCTGAGTGGAAAGAAGAGGAAATTGCACCATTAACTAAACGTATCCAAAACGCAGGTACTGAAGTGGTTGAAGCAAAAGCAGGTGGCGGTTCTGCGACACTTTCTATGGCTCAAGCTGCGGCACGTTTTGCACGTTCATTAGTGAAAGGCTTAAGTGGCGAAACTGTGGTTGAATGTACTTATGTAGAAGGTGATGGCAAATACGCACGTTTCTTCGCTCAACCTGTACGTTTAGGTAAAGAAGGGGTAGAAGAAATTTTACCAATCGGTACCTTAAGCAAATTTGAACAAGAAGCTTTAGAAGCAATGTTACCAACATTGCGTGCGGATATTGAATTAGGCGAAAAATTTATTAACGGTTAATTTAATTCTATTTCTAGAGAAGAGGAGCTGTATGCTCCTCTTTTTTTATACGAAAACGATTAAACATAAAAAAGTGAAGAAAAAGCGTGATTTAGCTCACAAATTTGAACATTGCTATTTGCAATATAAAGGACTTTGCCGTATTCTTAAATCACTAAAAACAAGTGCTATTTTTAAATAGCCGACATCTATTTTGCTTTCCGAGTAGTGCCCCAGTGGGGCACTTTTTTTTTTGCCTTATTTTTAGTCGCAGCATAAAAAGTGCGGTCGAAAAACAC